>JAYSYH010000287.1:0-3712 GCA_043716645.1 Betaproteobacteria bacterium
GACAAAGCCAACGCCACCCCGCCCATCGCCGCCGAGTTGACCTCAGCAGGCGAACTGAAAATCTAGTCCAACCGTGTCCGTGAGATCAGGGTAAGTCCATCCCGTGGGCGCCTGCGCCAGCAGGCAGCGCCCGTTGGCGGCCGTCCGGTAAACGGCCTCGGCCAAGTCGCGCTGTCCGGCGCGGAACGCGTCTTCCGGGAAAGCCAGTTCCGTCAGCGCCGCGTTCCGTGCATCCCGGTGCCCGGCCTCCTGCCGCGCCCAGGCCAGGAAGGCGTCACAGCGCTGCGCCAGGACGTCCTCCAGTCTCTGCGCGCCGAAGACCTGCTGCAGTTCCACCTCGGATTGACTCGCGACGTCGAAGTACCCAGGGCCAAGGCCAGCTCGGGCAGGCTGCGAGCCCGGCAGAACAAGGCGCCGTAGGTCTGCAACTGCGCCCAGTGCAACTGGCGCCGGTTCTCTGGAATCTCGTCCGGGTGCCCCCGGATGGTCTTGATTTCTTCCAGGCAGCGGCGGCGCGGGTCGTGGCCATCGGCGCGGCCGCGGACGCGCAAGGGCCCGCAGGTGCCCTCCAGCGCGATCTCGGTCTCGTAGTCCTGGCCGCGTCGGCCGGCCACCGTGCCTTGGCCCCGGAGTCCCTCGAGTGCGGTGGCCGAGGGAGTGAAGCGCCGGTCCAGGTCACCGCGCTTGGCGGTGAACTCGCAGAGCTCGCGCACGGACACCGTGTAGGCCCAGGCCTGCGCAGGTGGCTCGCGTGATGCTTACCCGGCCGCCCCTGGTTGGGGCAGACCCTGCGCGGCAGTGGCGTCTTCGATGAGTGGGAGAACCAGGGGCATGTGCCGCATTGTCGGGATGCGACCCGCACAGCCCTGCAGTGCGTCTTCAGTGCGACCGAGGCGGGCAGCGTCTGGCGTGTCGGGCGCCGCATGACGGCCCGGCTCAACGAGGGCGGCTCCACACCGTGCCCGACCTATTCAACGCCGACCCGGCGACGCTGCGCAAGCAGTTCAGCGTGGTGGCGGAGAAGACGGTGCTGGAACTGCGCGGCACGCCCTGCATGGACATCGACCACGAGCCCGCTGGTTCGCCCCAGCGCCGACACCCGCGTGGTCATCGGCACGGCCGTTGACGGTCGGTTGCGTGGATGGCCGCGGTCGGTCGCATTGCCGACGCAGACACAGCTGACTTGGACGGCATCGATTTCAGGCCAGCGTTGCGACCCCACCAGCGACCGCTGTTCACCGCACCAAACTCACGCAACCGACCCCTGAACGGGAATTCGCTGTCCTGATCGCGCCGCCCCGGTCCACTGCGAGTGCTACCGCCCGGCATCGACCGATGGATGCCCGACCCGGCGCGCACGATCTTCTTCACTTGCAGCAAGGCCGCCCTGCACCACAATTCCATCATGAAAAGTCTGCTGCTGGCGCTGTGCACCGCCTCGCTTTCTGCGCTGGCCGATGCCGGCACCCGCATCAACTACCGCTACCAGATCGAGGCGCTCGGCGGCGACAAGCCGAATCAGCGCGTGGGCCAGGGCACGCTGGTCATCGATATCGACGGCGCGCGCTTCCAGATCCGGCGGCCCAACGGCGCCGCCACCGTTTCGCTCGACGACGGAGCCTCTACCTTCCTGGACACCGAACCCGCCAAGCGCAGCACCCCGTTGGCGGTCGAAGTGGCCGGCTTGCTCGACACGATGGCCGCCAAGATCGAAGACGAGTCGATCAAGATGAGCCCGGCTCTGCCCGGCCCGCCGCTGTTCGGCCAGGTCACCCGGGTCTACGAGGTCGAGCACCGCTACACCACGGTGGCGCGCATCGCCTTCGTGGTGTCGCGCCGCTTTCGGCAGCACGCGCACTACCAGTTGACGGTGGCCGAGCCCGGCCTGTCGCCGGCCGCCATGCGGGTGCTGCTGGCCAGCGGCCATGGTCGGCCGCTGGCCTTGCGCGCCGACGCCTTCATGGGCCTGCCGCTCAAGATCAAGGGCCGGTTGGCCAGCGTGGCCGACGACGGCACCGAAACCGTCTCGGCGCGCTTCAGTTACGAGGCCACCGGCCTCCGGCACGACCTGGCTCCGCATGTCGAGCAATGACGGACCAGTCATCCGCAAGCCCGACGCCTGCGCCAATGGCTCTGGTGCCGCGCCGGCCTGTCAAGCACCTTGGCTGGCTGGACCACCATGGCGGGCCAATAGCGTGGCCACTTGGGCAGCAGAGCGCACACCCAGCTTGGCAAACACGCGCGCGCGGTGGACTTCGACCGTGCGCACGGCGATGCCGAGTTCGTCAGCGATGACCTTGTTCAGCTTGCCCGCTGCCACCTGGTGCATCACCTCGTGCTCGCGTTCCGTCAGTGCGCCCAGATGGGCCGCCACGCGTTCATCGTCGCCTCGCGCGGTGTGCAACTGCGCCTCACGCGCCAGCGCGCGCTGGACACGCCACACCAACGTGTCGTCGCTGAAAGGCTTTTCGGCGAAATCGAAAGCGCCCTTCTGCAACGCGTCGACGGCCATCGGGATGTCGCCGTGACCGGACAGAAAAATCACCGGTAAGGTGATGCCGCGAGCGATCAGTTCGTCGCGCACCTGCAGGCCCGACAGTGGCTCCATGCGCACGTCCAGCACGATGCAGCCGCGCAGGGGTTCTGCTTTCGGTGCCGCATCCACGACCGCCATAAATTCAGGGCCCGACGCATGGGCGCGGGCCGTCATTCCGTGTGTGTGGAAAAGAAAACCCAGCGCGTCGCGCACCGGCGCTTCATCGTCCACCAGGTGCACGGTGGCGGGCATGTCGAACGTCATGCTGCAGTCTCAACGGAGGGCGTCGCATCGGCTTGCGCGCCCAATGGCAGGACGAAGGCCAGGCGTGCGCCGCCTTTGAAGCCGGGCAGCGGACTGTCTTGCGCCAGCAAGGCGCCGTGGTGCGCTTCCACCACCGACCGGCAGATGGCCAGCCCCATGCCCATGCCGTCGGGCTTGGTGGAATAGGAAGGGCGCGCTCAAATCGGCGATGCAACGGCCGCGCAAGCCCGGGCCGTTGTCGTCGACGGTAATTTGTACGCCACCGGCGCCTTCGTGGAGGGCCAAAACACCGACGCGGATGCAAGGTTGCACCACACCCGCTGCCACCAGTTCGTCGGCCGCATTGCGCAGCAGGTTGATCAGCACCTGTTCAATCAGCACCGGGTCCGCGTCAACCGCCGGCAAGCCTGCCGCCACGGCCACCCGCACGTCGATGCGCTGTCGCTGCAAGTCGCGACGCAGCAGGCCCAGCGCCCGCTGCACGATGGCCCGTACGTGGCAACTTTCGCGCTGCGGCGCGCGGCGCGTCAAGAAGCCTCGTATGCGCTGCACGATGCGGCCGGCCTCTGCGGCCTGTTCACCGAGGCGGCGCACGGCACCCAGCACCATGCGGTCTTCGTAGCCTGCACTTTCGAGCGCTCGCGGCACGCCGGCGTTGTAGCCGGCAATCGCCGTCAGAGGTTGATTCAGCTGGTGGGCCAGTGATGAGGCCACCTCGCCCAGCGTGGTCAGCCGCGCCTGCGTGGCCAGCGCTTCGACTGTTGAAGTCCACAGTTTTTGCTATCGGGTCCGCTAATTGTGCCAGCGTCTGCAGTAATTCTGCTAGCGCGGGGAAACTGACCACGCGAGGCGCTCGCGCCGGCTCGCTTCGCGCCGGCTTATGACGCGCAGAACATGATCGAAGTTGCCGCA
>JAYSYH010000288.1:0-3699 GCA_043716645.1 Betaproteobacteria bacterium
CCACGCGCTTGCCGCGCTGCTCGAAGCCGTTGCCGCGTTCGGCCAGTTTCAGGTCGCGCAATTGCCGCTTCAAGTGCGTCAATGCGTCTTCCGGCTTGAAGGGCGGGGGGGTGAAGCCGAACTCCTCGTCACTCATCAAGCTGGCCTCAGCTGAGCCAGCGCTTGCGGCGCTTGTAGCTCTTCACGTCCTTGAAACTCTTGCGCGGGCTTCCGTCTGTCGCGCCACCCATGCCCAGGTAGAACTCCTTCACGTCTTCGTTTTCGCGCAGGTCTTTCGCGGCGCCTTCCATCACGATGCGGCCGCTTTCCAGGATGTAGCCGTGGTCGGCATAGCGCAGTGCCATGTTGGTGTTCTGTTCAGCCAGCAGGAAGGTGACCTTCTCGCGTTGGTTCAGGTCTTTCACGATCTCGAATACCTCTTCGACGATCTGCGGTGCCAGGCCCATGCTGGGTTCGTCCAGCAGCACCATCTTTGGATTGGCCATCAGCGCGCGGCCGATGGCGCACATCTGCTGCTCGCCCCCGCTGGTGTATGCGGCCTGCGAGGTGCGCCGTGTCTTCAGGCGCGGGAAGTAGGTGTAGACCTTTTCCAGCGTGGCCGCGATGGCTGCCTTGCCGTCACGGCGCGTGTAGGCACCGGTCATCAGGTTGTCTTCGATGGACAGGTGGGCGAAGCAGTGCCGTCCCTCCATCACCTGGATCACGCCGCGGTTCACCATCTCCGAGGTCGACAGCTTTTCGATGCGTTCGCCGCGCAGTTCGATGCTGCCCTTGGTGACCTCGCCGCGCTCGCCGGCCAGCAGGTTGCTGACCGCGCGCAGCGTGGTGGTCTTGCCCGCGCCGTTGCCGCCGAGCAAGGCCACCACGCCGCCTTCGGGCACCTGCAGTGAAACACCCTTGAGCACCAGAATCACGTGGTTGTAGATGACCTCGATGCCGTTGACGTTCAACAGGATGCTGCTCATGAAGATGCCCCGGCTGCCCGATCAGCTCTGGCAGTCGGCCGGCTCGCGGCGCGTGAGCTTCTTTTCGCTGGCGTACTTGTCGGCAGCGGCCCGCACCATCGGTTTGATGATCTGCTCGTCGGCCTGCATGAAGTCGGACGTGAAGTTCCACTTGCTGCCGTCCCAGGTGTGCACGCGGGCCCAGGTGCTGCCCATGTGGTCCTGGCACGAGGTGCTGAGTGGCCGCATCACGCCGCTGAAACCCAGCGCGTCCAGCTTCTTCTGGTCCAGCGCCAGGTTTTCCAGGCCCCAGCGCACCTGCTCGCCGGTCATCACCTTGCCTTTGCCGTAACGCTCTTGCGCGCGACGCACGGCTTCCACGCCCAGCATCTGGATGATCAGGCCGCGTGTGTACAGCACGCTGCCCACTTCTTCCTTCGGCCCGGTGCCCTGACCTTTGGCGTGCACGTGCTTCAGGATGTCCTGGATCACCTTGGGGCTCTGGCCCGAGGTGTTCAGGTTCAGCGCGCTGTAGCCCTTGGCGCCTTCGCCGACGTCTTTCACGTCGGGTTCTGCACCGGCCCACCAAACGCCGTACATCTTGTCGCGCGGGTAGCCGGTGGCCTGCGCTTCCTTCAGCGCGGTACTGTTCATCACGCCCCAGCCCCACAGCATCACGTAGTCGGGCTTGCTCTGGCGCACCTGCAACCAGGCGCTTTTCTGCTCGACGCCCGGCGCCGTTACCGGAATCAATTGCAGCTCGAAGCCGTGCATCTTGCTGCGCTCGGTGATCAGCGGAATCGGTTCCTTGCCGAACGGGCTGTCGTGATAAACCAGCGCGATCTTCTTGCCCTTCAACTTGTCCATGCCGCCTTCCTTCTTGCCGATGTGCTGCAAGAGGATGTCGGCGCCCGTCCAGTAGCTGCCCATCAGCGGGAAGTTCCACTTGAAGACGTTGCCATCCTGGCTGGCCGACAAGCCGTAGCCCAGGGTGATCAGCGGGATCTTGTCGCCCGGCGCCTTTTCGGTCAGTGCGAAGGTGATGCCGGTGGACTGCGGGTCAAACAGTGTGGCGGCCTTGCCCTTCAAGCGTTCGTAGCATTCCACGCCCTTGTCGGTGGCGTAGCCGGTTTCGCATTCCTCGAAGCTGATCTTCACGCCGTTGATGCCGCCATCGCGTGCATTGATCATCTTGATGTAGTCCTGCTTGCCGTTGGCCCAGGGCGTGCCGTTGGGCGCGTAAGGGCCGGTGCGGTAGACCAGCAGCGGAAAGAACTGCTCCTTGGCCTGCGCGAAGGCAGCGCTGCTGCCCACCAGCGTTGCCGCCGTCACGATCAATGAAATCAATTTCATGTTTGTCTCCAGGTGAACAACTGTCTGCATGCAACCCATGCTCGAAATCAATGCGGAAATGGCCACAGCCTAAGTTTTTCTTTGGCCGTGGACCACAGCCGCGCGATGCCGTGCGGTTCCTTGATCAGGAAGAACACGATCAGCGCGCCGAAGATCATCGTGGTCAGGTGGCTGGCCAGCGCGGTGTCGATGCTGATGCCCAGCATGCGCGGCACGTTGTCCAGCAAGATGGGCAGCACCACGATGAAAGCCGCGCCGAAGAAGCTGCCCATCACCGAGCCCAGGCCGCCGATGATCACCATGAACAGCAGGTCGAAGCTGCGGTTGATGTTGAAGGCCGCCGGTTCCCACGAGCCCAGGTGGACGAAGGCCCACAGCCCGCCGGCCACGCCGACGATGAAGCTGCTGACGGCGAAGGCGGTGAGCTTGGCGTAGACCGGCCGGATGCCGATGACCGCAGCGGCCACGTCCATGTCGCGGATGGCCATCCATTCGCGCCCGATGTGGCCACGCACCATGTTCTTGGCCAGCAATGCGAAGGCGACCAGGAAGCCCAGGCAGAACAGGTACTTGGCAACCGGCGTTTCGATGGGCAGCCCCAGCACCTGCAGCCCGGCCACGCTGACCGATCCCGACGATGAATCGTTGGTCACCCATTTCAGCCGCAGGCAGGCCCAGTCGACGAAAAACTGTGCGGCCAGCGTGGCCACCGCAAGGTACAGGCCTTTGATGCGCAGACTGGGTATGCCGAACAGGACACCCACCACCGTGGCCGCCACGCCGCCGAGCAACAGCGAGGCGAGCAGTGGCATGCCTTCGATGCGCACCTGCGCGTTGTAGGCGGCATAGGCCCCAACGGCCATGAAGGCACCGGTGCCCAGCGAGATCTGCCCGCAGTAGCCGACCAAGATGTTCAGGCCCAGGGCCGCGATCGACAGGATCAGGAACGGGATCAGGACGGCGCGGAAGAGGTACTCGCTGGCCAGCAGCGGCACGCCGACGAGCGCGAAGGCGATCAGCAGGCCGATGAAGACGCGGTCCTGCGTGATCGGGAAGATCTGCTGATCTGCCCCGTACGAAGTCTTGAACTGGCCGTTTTCTCGGTACAACATGGCTCAGACCCTGTCGATAATTTTTTCGCCGAACAGCCCTTGCGGCCGCACGAGCAGGAAGATCAAGGCCAGCACGTAGGCGAACCAGATTTCGATGCCGCCGCCAAAAAAAGGACCGATGTAGACCTCAGACAGCTTCTCGCCCACACCGATGATCAAGCCGCCGATGACCGCGCCGGGCACCGACGTGAAGCCGCCCAGGATGACCACCGGCAGCGCCTTCAGCGCTACCTGCGACAGGCTGAACTGCACGCCCAGCTTGCTGCCCCAGATGATGCCGGCGACCAGCG
>JAYSYH010000289.1:0-11115 GCA_043716645.1 Betaproteobacteria bacterium
CGAAGGCCTGGTGACAATGAAGCTGCGCCGCGGTGCCTATGTCACCGAAGTGTCGGAGCGCGACCTGTCCGAGGTGTTTCACTTGCTGGCCTTGCTCGAGAGTGACGCTGCCGGCACGGTGGTCACGCAGGCCACCGAGGCCGAGATGGCCGAGCTGGAGGCGCTGCACCAGGCGCTGGAGCGCACAGTCGACGACCGCGATGCGTTCTTTCGGGCCAACGAGCAGTTCCACATCCGTTTGCTGCAGATCGACAACAACCGCTGGCGCCTGCAGATGGTCAACGACCTGCGCCGCGTGATGAAGCTCAACCGCCACCACTCGCTGTTCACACGCGGGCGGCTGGCGGAATCTTTGGCCGAACACCGGGCCATCATGCAGGCCATCTGCAACGGCGACGGCGTGGCGGCGGCAGCGCTGATGCGGGCGCACTTTGCGAGCGGCCTGCAAGCCGCAGGCTAAATCGACGCGGCTAAATCGTTCACGCGGCCCGACCCGTCGCGGATTGCCTATCCAACAAAAAAGCCGCCCGGAGGCGGCTTTCGTCGAACCGAGCGCGCACTGCGGCGCGCGACGATCACTTCTTCACGGCATCCTTGGCAGCGCCAGCGGCGTCCTTGGCGGCGCCCATGGCGTCCTTGGCAGCAGCGGCAGCGCCGCTGGCAGCGGCGGCGGCGGTGTCAGCGACGGCGGCAGCCGACGAAGCGGCGCTGGCAGCCATGTCGGCGGCCGAGGCCATCGCGGCCGGTGCAGCAACAACAGGAGCGGGGGCCGGCGCCGGGACTTCTTCCTTCTTGCCGCAGGCGGTCAGGGCAAAAGCAGCAACCAGGGAAGCCAAAACGATCGACTTGTTCATGTGAGTCCTCAGAAGTTATGGAGTCGTAAAACGGAGCTTTAAATGGGTGCTCCTTGCCAATGCTCAGAGACCCGATTCAGTAAGATCAACAAGGCGAAATAAACAACTGTTTCAACCTAGCCTTTGAGTATAGCCTGCGCTAGGGCATTCCCTAGAGACCCAGCTTTCTGACTGCAAATGCAGGCTCCGAGCGTTGCAAAACTGCGTCAACACCCTCCCGCCACCGGTGTGCAGCACGCTCTTCGGCCTGGGCCCTGCCGCGCCAATGGATGCGGTCGATCAGGTGCACGCTGACCGCACGGTCGGCCACCAGCAGGGTCGGCAACTCGTGCGGCCAGTCGGTCGGCACCTGCCAGCCGCTGATGGCATGGACAAAATCGCGCCGCCAAGCGTCGAAACGCGGGTGGCAGCGCGCCACAGAGTCGAAATCGCGAGCCAGCAGCACGAGGCAGCGCTGCGGCAAGCGCAGCCAGATGGTGAGCCGCTCGAGCGTGTCCGCGTCATCCCAGGGCCAGACCGTGAAGTCGGTGTCGGTGCAGACGATGCGCCGCGCGCCCAGCTCAATGGCCGTCTCGAAACCCCAGGCCACGGCGGCCCGATAGCCGCTGCGGCTGTCGATGGCGGGTGGCGGCTTGGTGGTCATCCGGCGTCCTGGCGCACCCAACCTGCCGCGACCCAGTCATCCAGCAAGGCAGCGGCCGGTGCGCTGAGCCGCGCGCACTCGCCTGCCCCCAGGGCACGGGTGTCGGCCAGCCGGCGCATCAGGCCCGCATCGCGGCCGCCAGCGCGCAAAGCCTCGCCGTTGATGAAAACGTGGCGGTCGTCGTAGAGCATCCGGCTGCGGGCATCCAGCCGCACGGCGCCGGCCCGGCGCGGCGCGCCGCCGTCGAACCACACCTGCGCCTTGGGCTCGGTCAGCATTTCGCCAAAGACGCGGGCCAGCGCGTCGGGGTCTGCCAGCTGGCGTTCGAGCGCGGCGCGTGCGAATGCCAGCAGGCCGTCGGGCAGGGCACCGGGTGTGGTGGTGGCCTGCTGTTTCGGGTCGCGGTACAGGACAGTTGCCGATGGTGCAACGACATCGCCCTCGCCTTCGCCTTCGTCGGCCAACCGCATCAGCAGTTCGCGCGCCAGTTCGCCTGCCGCTGGGGCGCGAAAGCCCACTGAACAGGTCATGCAGTCCCCGCCATCGGCCACGCCGTCGTGGCCCCATCCGGGCGGCAAGTAAAGCATGTCGCCGGCTTCCAGCAGCCATTCCTGCGTCGGCTCGAACTGGCGGAGCAATTTCAACGGCGCACCGGCGACGAAAGCGGCGTTTCTAACCTTGCCCACTTGCCAACGCCGCCGCCCGTGCACTTGCAACAGAAAGACATCGTAGGAATCGACATGCGGCCCGACGCCGCCGCCCGGGCTGGCCCAGGACACCATCAAATCGTCCAGCCGAGCAGCGGGCACGAAACGGAACTTGGACAGCAGTTCGTGCGCGACCGGCACGTGCAGGTCCAGGCCCTGCACCAGTAGCGTCCAACCTGGCCGCGACACAGGCGGCAGCGCCCGGCGAGGCAGAGGGCCAGAGCGCACCCGCCAGGCGCGGTCGGCCCGCACGACCAGGCGCGACTCAACGTCCTGGCTGCCCGCCAGCTCGAACAGCGCGGCGCGCGACAGCGGGGGTGTGACGCCCGGTAGCGCCTGGCGCACCAGCAAAGGCTTCTTTTGCCAATGCCGCTGCATGAAGGTGGCGGGGCTGATGCCGCCCAGCAGCGGCAAGGGTTCGTCGACATCCATTCGCCGATTCTGGCGCAGGCCCCGCACGCCGCACCGGCAGCCCCACTGCAGCCCTGTGCCATCATTCCCGCATGCAGATTTCAGCCCCTTGCGTCGTGAGCCTGACCTGGAAGCTCAATGACGCCCAGAACCGCCCCATCGACGCACTGGCCGAGCCGGTGGACTTTTTCTACGGCGGCAGCGATCTGCTCTCCAAGGTGGAAGAAGTTCTGGCCGGCTACGAGGCCGGCGCCGACGTGCAACTGCAGCTGGAACCCGAACACGCCTTCGGCGAGTACAAGGCCGAACTGGTCTGCTTCGAAGACCGCAAGCTTTTCCCCGAGCAGCTGGAAGTCGGCATGGGGTTCGAAGGCCTGCCCAAGGGCCACGCCACGCCAGACATGCCGGCCGAAGCGATCTACCTGGTTACGGAGATTTACCCCGACCACGTGGTGCTGGACGGCAACCACCCGCTGGCCGGCATGGCGTTGCGGCTGGATATCCAGGTGCGCGGCGTGCGCGAGGCCAGCGACGAAGAAATCGAAGCCCGTACCGTGGGCGGCACGCCGTTGACCGTGCTGGGTGGCGGCACGGCCACCCCGACTAATTCAATGCTGCACTGACGGCGCGCGCCGCGACCGGCGCGCCGCGGCTGGCACGGTTGACGCTGGCAAGGAACCCGCGCCGCGTCAGCTCGATTCAGGTGGATCAACTGGCAGATCCGGGTCGGCCCAATCCAGCAATTCCGCCAGACGGTGCACGACCCATCCGGCCTCGGCACCGCTCAGGCCCGCCGTGCCGCCCAGCAAACCTCGGTGCACGCGTTCCAGAACCAGGGCCTCGGTGATACCCAGCTGCCACAGCTGTGTTTCAGCGGTCTCGGTCAGCATGCACGCCATGTCTTCGCACAGCTCGTGGCGCTGCATGATGAAGTCGCGGCTCTCGGTGGGCTTGATACGCCCGGGCGGTACGAAGAGCGCGATGAAGGCGGGCGGGACGACGATCTGGTTGTCGTCAGACACGGTGCATCACGCTTGCCCTGTAGAGCCAAAACCGGCGCTGCCGCGCGCGCTGCCCGTGAAGGTGTCGACACGTTGGAATCTTGCCTGCACCACCGGCACGATGACCATCTGCGCGATGCGCTCCAGCGGCTGCACGGTGTAGGCCACGCTGCCGCGATTCCAGCAACTCACCATCAGAGGGCCCTGGTAGTCGCTGTCGATCAGGCCAACCAGGTTACCCAGCACGATGCCGTGCTTGTGGCCCAGCCCCGACCGCGGCAGCAGCATCGCGGCCAGGCCCGGGTCGGCGATGTGCACGGCCAGGCCGGTGGGGATCAGCGCCGCTTGGCCCGGGTGCAGCACCAGCGGGTTGTCCAGACAAGCACGCAGGTCCAGCCCGGCGCTGCCCGGCGTGGCGTAGGCCGGCAGCTGGTCGGCCATGCGGGCGTCGAGCACTTTGACGGCGATGGTGGTCACGCCGCCGCCCTCATGGCGAGCGGGCCGCGATCTCGGCCACCAGCAGCCGTGCGAGGCTCAACTTGTCGCCCGCGGGCAGCTCGCGTTCGCCCTGCGCATCCACCAGCAGCAGCGTGTTGTCGTCGCGGCCGAAGGTCGCCGGGCCCAGGTTGCCCACGATCAGCGGCACGCCCTTGCGCTGCAACTTGGCGCGGGCGTGGCGGGCCAGGTCGTGGCTCTCGGCGGCAAAGCCGACACACCACGGGCGCTGGCCCTCAGGCAGGCGCGCCACGGTCGCCAGGATGTCGACGTTTTCTACCAGTTCGAGCGCCGGCACGCCGCCGCCGTCTTTCTTGATCTTGGCTACGCTGGCGTTCGCGGGCCGCCAGTCGGCGACGGCGGCGGTGGCCACGAAGATGCCGTGCAGCGGCGCTTCGGGCAGCACGGCGGCCAGCATCTGCGCCGCGCTTTGCACGTCGATGCGGCGCACGCCAAGCGGCGTGGGCAGGTGCACCGGGCCAGCCACCAGCGTGACGCGTGCACCGGCTTCTGCGGCGGCGCGGGCAATGGCAAAACCCATCTTCCCGCTGGAATGGTTGGTGATGCCGCGCACCGGGTCGATGGCTTCGAAGGTCGGCCCGGCCGTGACCAGCACCGAACGGCCGACCAGCAGCTTGGGCTGGAAGTGGGCGATCAGCTCGTCGCGCAATGCATCGGCTTCCAGCATGCGGCCGTCGCCGACTTCACCGCAGGCCTGGTCGCCGGCCGCCGGGCCCAGCACGGTGGCGCCGTCGGCCCTGATCTGCGCCACGTTGCGCTGGGTGGCCGGGTGCGACCACATCTCGCGGTTCATCGCCGGGGCTACCAGCAGTGGGCAGCGTTCGATGGGTCGCGCCAGGCACAACAAGGACAGCAACTCACCCGCCCGGCCCTGGGCCAGCTGCGCGATGAAATCAGCGCTCGCCGGCGCCACAACGATGGCATGGGCCTCACGCGTGAGGTTGATGTGCGGCATGTGGTTGGCCTCACGCGCATCCCATTGGCTGGTGAACGCCGGCCGGCCCGTCAGCGCCTGCATCGTCACCGGCGTGATGAACTGCGTGGCGGCCTCGGTCATCACCACCTGCACGGAGGCGCCGGCCTTGACCAGTTCGCGCGCGAGATCGGCAGCCTTATAGCAGGCCACGCCACCGGACAGGCCCAGCACGATGTGCTTGCCGTGCAGCGAAAGTTCGTGTCTGTAAGCCATGGCGCGAAACTCTAACAGTCGGCTTGGCGCGGGTCAGGGCATAGGCCGTTCAGCCGGCAGCGTGGCATTTCTTGAATTTCTTGCCGCTGCCGCAAGGGCAAGGGTCGTTGCGGCCAGGTGTCGACTCGACCCGCCGCGTCTCGGTCTTCGGCGCGAAGTCCACCCAGTACATGCGCAGGTCCTGCACCGACATACAGGCCTCGGCCAGCAACTCGTCGCGCGTGGGTGCGCCTTTGGGGTAGGACGCAGCAACGTGGGCGCGGTACTCGTCACTGTCCATCGGCAGCATCAAAACCTCGATCTGCTGAAAGGATTGTTCGAAGACGGCTGCTGCTGCCTCGTCGGTGGGCAGGGTCCAAATCTGCGGCAGTGCATGGACGGCGCCCAGGAAACCTTCGGCCCACTCGACGCCGGTCTGCACCAGCGCGGCCTCGGCCTCGCCCATCGCACCCTCATCGACCAGCTTGCGCCGGCTGTCGTCGTCCCACTCGGCAACCAGCGGTTCCAGCCGCAGGTAGTCGGGCTCGTCGAACAGTGCCTCGGGGTCGAGTTCACTGCGCAGCACGGCCAGCCGGGCCTGCAGCGCGCGCAGTGCCGGTGCCTGCGCCTCGGGGTCGCCGAAAGCCCGATCGAAGGCGTCACCGAACAGGGCTGGCAGCCACACCGCCGTCTCCACGCTGTGCGGCGTGGCGGCCATCGCGCACAGCATGCCGTCGACATGCTCGAAGGAAAAGTGGTCGTCGAAGCCGCCGATGCGCTCGCAGGTCTGGTCGAAGGCGTCCAGCTCGGCTTCGGTCTGGATGCGGGGGCGCAGCGGGTTCATCGTGGGCAGGTTCGAGGGGCGAGGGGTGGGTTTGTTGGCACAGGTGCGGTGGTGACACCCGCGCCGGCGCGGGTCGCCGCCTAGAAATCGCTTTGCAGCGTAACGGTCGTGAAGCGCGGCGCGCCGCCGTACAAGCTGGGCGGATTGGTCAACGGGAAGCGCTTGTTGGTGACATTGCTGACATCCAGGCGCAACGTGGGGCTTTTGAACCAGCGGTCAGCCGGCAACTGCAGCGCGACATTCAGCTCGAAAGTCGTGAAGCCGGCCAGGCTCTGGTCGCCCACCAACGTGACGTGGCGGCGGCCGGTGTACTTGCCAGCTAGATTCACCAGCACCGGTGCCTGCAGGTACTGCAGTGCCAAGACCGCCCGGCTCGCCCTGCTCTGGGCTGGGCCTGAAAGGAGCAAGCTGCTGGTCTGGAAATGACCCGTCGCATTTCCGCCATTTCCGCCATTTCCGCCATTTCCGCCATTTCCGCCATTTCCGCCATTTCCGTCATTTCCGTAATTTCCGGGCGCAAGAAACGGGCTGCCCGACGCCATCAGCTTGTCGTCGGTGTAGCCCTGGATGTAGTTCGCCGATGCATAAGCACTGAAACCCAGGATGGGCAGCGTGCCCGCTTGCACCTCCACCCCGCTGAGGGTGGGGCCGCCAACGTTGAAGCCGTGCAGGTTGCCAGTGGCCGGCTCGAAGCTGGAGGCAATGCGGTCCTTGAACTTCACCAGGAACGCCGTGGCCGATGCCTTGAAGAGGCTGGACTTGTAAAGCGCGCCCATGTCCAGAGCGACCGCCGTTTCCTGCTTCGACCGGCCTGCGGTGGCACCCAACGGCGAACTGCTGGTGAGGTCACGATCGATGCGGCGCAAGCTGATCACTGGCGTGACCAGGGCCTTGTGGTTGAACCAGTCGGTAGCGTCCCAACCGCCGTGGGTGGCGCTGGGCAACACGGCCATGACCGGGAAGGGGATGACGGACGCACGGAGCCTGTCGAAATGCGCCTTGCTGGCCGCGCTTCTTGCTTTCGACGCGTCTGCGCCCTCCAGCACACCGGCCTGCGCTTCAACCTCGGCACCAACCACAAGCTTGCTCGGTTCTGCGGCGTCCTGTGCATGGCTGGCTGCACCCAGCGCCAACAGGACCAGCATCAACCCGCTAAGCCGCGGCAGGTGGCACTTTTTAATCGGCATTTCTGACGAGTCTGTGTGGAAAGCGTGGGCATGGAGGCGGGGTCGCCCGAATGAGAGGCTTGATTCGTGTCAACGGTGTTGCGTACAGACAACCTTGAGTGTCACACGGGCCGCTCGTGTCACCAAAATGGCGCACATCGAACGGAACATCCACGGCATGGCACTTGCTGCCTGGAATCGATCCACGACTGACCCCTGCGGCGGTCTCAACATTTTAAAAGGCCGAGAAAATGTACATGCGCGATTGGACAGGTATATCGAGAACCGCTGTCGCGGTTGCAGTCGCAGTTCTGGCTACAGCGCCAGCGCTGGCACAGAACACCACCGCTGGCGTGGGTGGCCGTGTTCTGGACGCAAGCGGGCAGCCGCTGGCCGGCGCCACGGTAACCATCGTCCACGTCGAATCGGGCTCCACCAACAACCTCACCACCGACGGCGCCGGCCGCTACAGCGCCCGCGGTCTGCGTGCTGGCGGCCCGTACAACGTGACCATCAGCAAGGGCAACCTGGTCGACAAGCGCAGCGACGTGTTCCTGAATCTGGCCGAAACGTTGAACCTCGACGCCCAGCTGGGCGCGACCGCTGAACGCATCGTGGTTACCGGCCGCGCGGTGTCTGACAAGTTCAACAGCTCGGCGATGGGGTCGGGCACCAACGTGAGCAGTAAGGAACTGGCGGCCTACGCTTCCATCGGCCGCAACCTGCAGGACTACGCCCGCGCCGACCCGCGCCTGGCGCAAACCGACAAGGAACGCGGCGAAATCTCGGCGGCCGGCCAGAACACCCGCTTCAACAGCATCACCATTGACGGCGTCGGCATCAACGACACCTTCGGCCTGGAATCGAACAACCTGCCGACCATCAAGCAGCCGATTTCCATCGACGCCATCCAGTCGGTGCAGGTCAACTTGAGCAACTACGACGTCACGCAAAAGGGCTACACCGGCGCCAACATCAACGCCGTCACCAAGAGCGGCACCAACGATTTCAAGGGCAGCGTGTACTACGTGGCACGCGACGACAAGCTGGTGGGTCAGCGATTCAATCGCACCGACGGCAGCTATTTCGACGCGCCCAAGTTCAAGGAAAACACCAAGGGCTTCACCCTCGGCGGGCCGATCATCCCCGACAAGCTGTTCTTCTTCGGCAGCTACGAAGAACTGCACAGCTCGCGCACCAGCCCCGACTTCGGGCCGCTGGGCAGCACCAAGACCAACGTAGGCATCACGCAGTCGGCCATCGACCAGGCGATCGCCATTTCGAACAACACCTGGAAGATGGACGTTGGCAGTGACAAAGTGCCAGCCGGCCTGGAAGTGGCGGTCAAGGACACGCTGCTGAAGCTGGACTGGAACATCAACGACCAGCACCGTGCCAACCTGCGCTTTACGCGCACCGAACAGACCGAGCCGAACATCGCCGGCTTTTCGGGCACCGGCCTGTCGCTCAGTTCCTGGTGGTGGAACCAGAACAAGACGCTGCAGACCGTGGTCGGCCAGTGGTTTGCCGACTGGACGCCAGCCATCAGCACCGAGCTGAAACTGTCCAAGCGCGACTACGACAGCGCGCCCGCGCAAGTCAACGGCACCAAGTTGCCGGCCGTCGGCCTGCGCTTCTCGGGCACCCTGCCCGACGGCACGCCGTCCACCGTCAACGCCAATAACCGCACTCTCAATTTCGGCACCGAACTGAGCCGCCAGCTCAATGTGCTGCATACCAAGACCACCGACGTCTACGCCGGGGCCACCTGGAACATCGGCGGTGGCCATGAGTTGAAATTTGGTGGCGACTATTCCGAGAACAAGATCTACAACGCCTTTGTGCAGAACGTCAACGGCAACTACACATTTGCCTGCGAGCCCGGCACCTACAGCTTCGGCACCTTCACAAACTGCGCCAATATGACGTCTGCGCAGCGCGATCTGGCCGTGTTGGAAAATTACCGCTCCGGCAAGCCATCGTCTTACACGCTGCAAGCGCCGCAGGCAGGCCGCACGATCGACGACGCCATCGCCATTTGGAACTATGGCAACACCGGTGTCTTCGTGCAGGACAACTTCAAGGCCACGCCGGATCTCAGCCTGACGATGGGCCTGCGCATGGACCAGCAGAACGTGCCTAGCGTGCCTCTCGCGAATACCGCTGTTGCTGCGGCGCCGGTGCAAGGCACCGTCACCGGCACCACCTTCAACCGGGCCACTGGTGGCTTCGGGCTGGACAACACCGTCACGCTGGACGGCAACCGCATCGTGCAGCCCCGCTTGGGCTTCAACTGGAATCTGGGCGGCAAGGAAAACCGCATGCAGCTGCGCGGCGGCTTCGGGCTGTTCCAGGGCGCAGCGGCCAACGTCTGGCTGTCCAACCCCTTCAGCAACACCGGCAAGGCCGTGGCTTCGCTGAACTGCGCCAGCTACACCGCCTGCTCCACGGCAAGCAACGGCGGCCAGCTGCTGTTCAACACCAACCCGGCCACGCAGTCGCCGTTGGTGGGCACCATTCCCGCCGCCAACGTCGACCTGCTGGCGAGCAACCTGGCACAGCCGTCGGTGTGGAAGGTCAACCTCGGTTTCGACACCGAAACGCCGGCGCTGCCGGTGGTCGGCAAGCTGGTGGTAGGTGCCGAATGGCTGCATACGCAGACCAATTCGGGCATCTTCTACCAGCACTTGAACCTGGGTAACGCAACGCGTACGGGCAGTGACGGCCGTCAGTTGTTCTACCGCAGCGAGGGCTACAACGGCGCCTGCTGGAACGGCGACGGCAGCCCCATCACCAATGGCGCTTGCGCCACACCTTCAGGACAGTCGCGCACCAGGGCACTGAGCAACCCCAGCTTCAACAATGTGCTGCTGGCCACCAGCACCAAGAAGGGCGGCGGCGACGCCGTCACGCTGTCAGTCGGCCAGCCATCGACGTCGGGTTTGTCGTGGAACCTGGCCTACACGCGCACGGCGGCCACCGAAGTCAGCCCGCTGACCTCGTCCACGTCGAATTCGAACTGGAGCAACCGCAACATCTTCAACCCCAACGAAGAAGTGCTGCAGAACTCGAACTACCTGATCCGCGACCGCTTCAGCGCCAGCTTCAACTGGTCCAAGGCTTTTGTCGACCGTTACCAGACCTCGGTCGGTGTGTTCTATGAAGGCCGCCGCGGCAAGCCCTACAGCTGGACCTACATCAACGACCTGAACGGCGACGGCATTGGCGGCAACGACCTGATGTACATCCCGACTGCACCGGGTTCGGGTGAAGTGGTGTTCCGCGGCCGCAACGCGACCGAGACTGCAGCGCAGGCTGAAGCAGCGTTCTGGGACGTCGTCAATGCCAACCCGGCGTTGGCCTCGGCCAAGGGCGGCGTTGTCGGTCGCAACAACACCTTTGCACCGTGGGTCAACAACTTCGACATGCGCATCAAGCAAGAGCTGCCGGGTTTTGCCAAGAGCCACAAGGCTTCGCTGACGCTGGACTTCCTGAACTTCGGCAACCTGCTGAACAAGAAGTGGGGCCGCATCGACGAGATCGGCTTCCCGTCGAACCGCAGCTTCGTGAACTACGCCGGCCAGGACGCCAGCGGCAAGTACGTCTACGCGGTGGGCAGCACCGAAGACCTGGTGACGCGCCAGGCCTCGGGCGAGTCGCAGTGGGCGGTGCAGATGACGCTGCGCTACGAGTTCTGATCGTCGTCAGTCAGGCGGGCCACTGAGGCCCGCCAAGAAAAAGGGCCCTCGCGGGCCCTTTTTTTCTGACCGAGGCCCGGACCATTCAGCTGCGCTCGGCGACCCAG
>JAYSYH010000290.1:0-3669 GCA_043716645.1 Betaproteobacteria bacterium
CGGCCGCGGCACCAGTCGACATGCCAGCCGACCCGGCACCCGCCGAAAAGGCCGCCGGTGCGCCGATGGCAATCGCCCCACCCACCGACAGGGAAGTGCTGGCGCCGAAACGCAGGCTGGCCGAACCATTGGCGTTGGCGATGGCGCGGGCCGCGCGCGGGTCGCCCAGCGCATTCGCCACGTCCCGGGGTGCGGCACCGGGTGCGCTGTCCACCGGCCCAAACGCCAGATGGCCATCGACGCTGGCGTTGGGGTTCTTGTTGCTCTGGAACTCGACTTCCTGGGCCGACAGGGTGAGGTTGATGCTGGCGCGCAGCGGCACACCGCTGGCTGCGAAGAAGTCGATCGTTTCCTTGTACTGCTCGATCACGCCCTTGAAGCGATAGCTGCCCCAGCTGAACTCCACCCTGGGCGCAAACGGCTTGCTGCCGTCTTTCGCCGGCTCCATCAGGCGCGCCAGTCGCCCGGTCTGTCCGCGTACGTCGCTGCCGTCGTCGGTGGTGTCGAAGATCAGCGCCATCGACAGCGCGGCGCTGCTTTTCTTGACGAACTGGCGCGCGCCGTTGTTGCCGTTGCGGTCATCGAACGCGTTGCTGACGGTGTATTCGAGCGAGGTCGGATTGAACTGCACCGCAAACGGTTCGCCGTCCGATCCGGTGCCGTCGAGCACAGTGAAGGTGGCGGCCTCTGCGGCAGGCGCGTCAGGCAGCAGGCTCATGAGCTTAGCTCCGCGCAAAGTGCTGCGGTGCAGGCTTGTCCGGGGCGGCCCGGCGCCGCGTTCATGGCGCGGCTCCATCGATCACCAGGCGCAAACCCTCGTGCGCCAGGTGCAGCTCTTCGACGCCGATGTCGCTGCCTTTGGCGTTGAGGTCGGCGGCCTTGAACTTGACCGGCAGGCATTTGTCCAGCGCCCAGGTGATGACCTCTTGTCCTGCCGCGTCCTGCATCGCGATTTCGGCCGACAGACGGTAGGCGTAGGCGCCGCCGGCGACCAGCTGGAACCACTTGAAGGCATCCCGCGTGGTGGTCATGCCGCGCTTGAGAACCACGGTCGCGAAGCTGACCGCGCCTGCGCGTTGCGCCGCCCCGTAGTTCACCCCACCGGCCTTGATGACCTTGGGCTCCATCGTGGCCTCCAGCCCGCTGCACTCGGCAAAGGCGCCACTGCATACCGCCACCGACTCGCCACGAACCAAGTTGGAGAACCGCACATGGAACCGAAATACGTGCAGCGGCGTCAGCAGGTTTTCGGGCAGGCGGTTGCTGGACGGGGTGGCCATCACGCAGCCTCCCGCAATACGACCGTGTGGCCCGCGCTGTTCAGGTTCAGCACCACTGTGATGCATTCGATCGACAGCGCTGGCCGCACCGTGATTTCGACCAGTAACCGGCCGGCGTCGATATCGGCTTGCGTCATGGTGGAGCGGTCGCAACGCACGGTAAAAGCGTCACCCATGGCGGCGCCCGCGAACGCACCTTCGCGCCAGAAACCCTCCAGCAATGTGCCCATGACCCGGCGTACGCTGGCCCAGGCGGCGTTGCCGTTGGGCTCGAACACCAGCGCGTCACCGGCCGCCCGCGCGGCGCGCAGAATGCTTCCCATCAGGCGTGACGCGCCACCGAAACGCCAGGCGGCGCTGGACGACAGGGTGACGTCGGACTGCAGCGACCAGCCCTCGGGCTGCGGCGCGAACAGACACACATGGCGCGCCAACTGAGCGTCGCGGCTGTCGTCGCCCAGTTCCCAGGACGGAACCGGTTCGGCGTCGCCAACGTCGCGCAGCCGCGAGGTCGAAAAGTCGCCCGCGACCGAGCGAAACGCGCCGCGCGCGATGGCGCTGGCCGACACCAGGCCGGCCAGCACGCCATCGGGCGCTTCAAGCGATTCCGGCAGGTCCCGCGCCGCCTGCGTGCGCAGCCACGGCCAGGCCAGTTGAATGAGAGCGCTGGCCGAGCCCGGGTCGTCACCGTTGGCCTTCCCGGGTGCAGCAATGACCCCGGTACGGTGCAGATAGGCCAGCATGTCGGCCTGTGCGTGCACTTGTCCGCCAGATGCATCAGCGGCCACCCGCCGGGTATCGGCCAGCGGCAGCGGCAGGGCGGCCAGCAGCATGACCTCGCGCTGATGGTGCGCCAGGAACGCGCGGCTTGCACGCAGTGCGAGTTGCCATGCGGCAAAACCCGGGCTGTCGAGTCGCGGCGCCGGGATGCGGCGCAGTGTCGTGTCGGGCGCCGGTGACGCGTTGTGGCTGCATTCGACGAAACCGGTGGCCACGGCCGGTGGCGGCGGGTCGGTGCGCGCCTCGTCGTCCTGCGTGCTGCAGGCGTCGGGCAGGTCGGGCAGCACCAGCAGGCTGACCTCGCGCAGTCCGTACAGATGCTGGATGCCCTGCCATGACGACGGGTCCGACGGCGCGAACAGCCGGGCCGGGTTGGTACGGTCGGCGAAATCTGGAATGATGTTGCGCAGGCGGTCGCGCCGGGCCGCTTCGCGCATAACCGCCGCTTCGATAAAGGGCCAGGGGTCGCCGACCCGCACGATGACCGCGCGCCGGCCACCCCGGGCAAAAAAGCTGCGTACGGCAGCACCCAGATAGGTGGCGCACACGGCCTTGCCGTGGTGGCCTGCAAGTTCGCTGAAACCGCTGCGCAGTGGCCGGGTGTCCCACGCAAACAGAGCGTTGAAATTGTCCCAGCTGTCGAGCACCACCGGCAGGTTGAGTAGCGTCTCGACCTGTTCGGCCGGCCGGCGCCAGATGCCGGCGACCCAGCCCGCGGCAGCGATCTGCGCGCGGATGGACGCCGGCAGGGGCTGGCTGGCGCGGCGTGCCACATACCCCACGAAACACGCCACGTCGGCGCGGTGCGGGTCCGGCACGGACACGGCTGCGGCGGTTTGGAAGACCAGGCCCATGGCGTCAGGTTTCCATCTCCAGGCCTTCGGACGACAACACCAGTTCTTCCATCGCGACGTCGCCGCCGCCTTTTGCGGCCAGCGTGGCGCCGGTGTATTTCATCGGCAGCACGCCACGCAGGATCCATGACTGCACGGGTTTTTGCGCTTCATCGAGCAACAGGATGCTGACGCTCCTTTTGGCGCCTGGCCCCTGCGTGCGCGCAGCCTTGACCCACTGAAACAGCGTGATCGAGTTGACGATGCCGCGTTTGAGCGTGACGTCGGACACCTTGTGAATACCGCCGACCTTGCGCACGTGATTTTCATTTTCGTTGCCATTGCGGTACTCGGCTATTGCCATCTCGGTCCCGATGCCCGACACGTCGGAGAAGCCGCCGAATATCTCACCGCCGTCAAAGTTGACGACGAAGTTGAATGCCCCGTAGGGTGTGGTGCGGTTGGCCATGCTGGTTCCCTTCTGCTGGATGTTCAGGCGCGCGCGTCGGCGGTCTTCTGCCCGATGCGGAAGATCACGAACTCGGCCGGTTTGATGATGGCCACACCCACCAGGCAGATCAGCCGGCCGTTGTCGAGGTCGTTCTGCGTCATGGTGCTGCGGTCGCAGCGCACAAAAAACGCCTCTTCGGTGGTGCTGCCCAGCAACGCGCCGCCGCGCCACTCGTTGTAGAGGAAATCGGAGATGGTCTGGCGCACATTGGCCCACAGGCGCTCGCCGTTGGGCTCGAAGACGGCCCATTGCGAGCCACGGTCGA
>JAYSYH010000030.1:0-22925 GCA_043716645.1 Betaproteobacteria bacterium
CGATGCGGTTCATAGTATGAGGAGGATAGCGATGAGCGACCACGAATCACAGCCCGAAGGAGCCAAGAATCTCGGATTTGACCGAATCATGAGTCTGGAACAACGTCTGGGGCGACGCGCGCTCCTCGGTGGCGGTGCCGGGCTCGCGGCGGCGGCGCTCCTCGCCGCCTGCGGCGGCACGACCGCCACGCCGACGCCCGCTTCGACCGGTCCATCGACAGCCCCGACCATCGAGCCGACACGGGCCTCGGTCATCGCGCCGACCAGCGGGACCAGCGCTTCAGCCGCCCCGGCGTCAGCGGCCCCAGCAACGGCCACCCGTGCCGCCGCGACCGCCGGTGCCGCAACGCCAGCCGCCAGCACCGGCGCGAGCAGCGCTCCTGCAGGTGCGGCGCTGCCCGCCGATGCCGCCGTCGCCGACCAGCAGGTCTATGTCGTCAACACGATCGCCGATGTAAAGGTTCTCGATTTCTACGAGTCGGTCTACTCCCGCCCGGCGATCTCCGACCAGTTCAGCGAGACGCTGGTACGGCTGAACAAGGAATATCAGGTCGTACCGGGCGCGGCGGAGTCGTGGAAGTCCAGCGAAGACGGCAAGACCTGGACCTTCATCCTCGACAAGAACCTGATGTGGAGCGACGGCAATCCCGTCACCGCCGATGATTATGTCGCCACCCTGCGCTACGGGGCCGACCCGAAGCACGCCTGGGATTTCACCTGGTATTTCCAGGGGATCATCAAGGGCTGGGATGACGCGATCGCCGGCAAGATCCCGCTGGACCAGATCGGCGTGAAGCGCGGCGACAACGCGCAGACGTTGATCTTCGAGACACAGGCCGCCGCCCCGTATCTCCCGGCGATGCTCCTCTACTCGCAGGCGCTGTCCAAGGCGGCGCTAGAGAAGAGCGGCCCGCTCTACAACACCAATCCGGCCACGGCGGTCTCATCCGGCCCGTACATCCTGACGGAGTGGACGCGCGACAAGCAGATCGTCTACGTCAAGAACACCAAGTACACCGGCAAGTTGAAGCCCGCCTTCAGCAAGATCATCCAGAAGGTGGCGGCACCGACCACCAACTTCACCAGCTATCAGAACGACGAGATCGATCAAATGACGGGGCCAGCCCCCGCCGATATCAAGATCATCCAGGCCGACGCCAACCTGACCAAGCAACTCCACCAAGGGAACGCCGACTTCCCGTCGTTCTAACTCTTCTTCGACGTGACCCAGGCACCGTTCAACAACATCAAGGTGCGGCAGGCGTTCAGCCACGCGATCGACCGCGACTCGATCCAGAAGGCGATCCTCGGGCCGAGCGGTGTGCCCGCCTACTCGTACCTCGCGGCGGGCTTCCCCGGCGCGAACGGCGAGGCGTTGAAAGATATCCAGAAGTACGATGTCGCCCTCGCCAAGCAACTCCTCACGGAGGCCGGGTTCCCGAACGGCCAGGGGTTCCCGAAGCAAGAGCTCTGGCTTCGCAATGAAACCCCGCTGAATCAGGCAGTTGGTCAGAGCATCGGCGGGATGATCAAGCAGAACCTCGGGATCGATGTCGATGTCTCCAACAAAGACCGCAAGCTCTACATGGATAGCCTGACCTCGAAGCCAACGAAGCTGCCGTTCGGCTTTATCTCGTACGGGATGGACTTCCTCGACCCGTTCAACATGCTCAGCGTCTGGCTCTCGGGCGGGCGGCACTCGTGGACGAACGCGGAGTTCGACACGAAGGTTAAGGAAGCGGCGGCGTTCCTCGGTTCGTCGGATCAGCGGATCAAGATGTTCCAGGACGCCGAGAAGATCCTCGTCACCGATTGCGCCGCCGTCTTCGTCTACCACGGCAAGTCGATCGAGATGCACAAGACGTGGATCAAGGGCGACGCGCTGGAGCCGGACAAGCTCGGCAATAGCAGCCTCCACTTCGGTAGCCCGGTCTACGCGCAGCTGTACGTCACCAAAGATGTCAAGCGCAAAAGCTGACCGCGCCTAACAGCAACCAGGAGAGCGCAGCGGGAGGGGTGGCAGTCAATGTCACCCCTCCCTGATGGAGTCGGGAGTCGGGAGGGGGCCAGTCGGCAGTCGGCAGTCGGCAGTCGGCGGTCGGCGGTCGGCGGTCGGCAGTGGGAAGATTCAGGTCGGTGTAAAGTTGTACGGACATATTCTAGGGTCGTCGTCAGGTGCATCGCAATGCGCTGCGCGCTGACCCGACGCGGCTTTCAAACGCCTGCTTTGACCGCCTGCTTTGACCGCCTGCACTGAACGCCTGCACTCAACGCCTGCACTCAACGCCTGCATTTTTGAACCGATGCCGTGGACCGATGCCGCTTAGCCTGACCCCGGACAGCCTGGCCGCTTACCTGCGGCCTGGCTGCAGTGTGTACTGGCCCGGCTGTGCCGCGCATTCCTGCCTGTTCGAGGCCTGGATGAAGGCGGCACCCGAAATGGCAGCCGGCGTGAATTTCAGCGGCGTTTGGATACCGGGCTTCAACCGTTTCGACCCCACCGCCCTGCACCCACAGGCTCGCGCCAGCACCTTCTTCCTGCCGCCGAGCCTGCGCGCGGGCTGGCAGCGCGGCGCCATCGATTACCGGCCCTTGCATTACAGCGAGATCGAGCGTCACCTGAGGACGCCCGGTCTGTTCGACGTGCTGATGCTGCAGGTGGCGCCGCCCGACGCCGACGGCCTGTGCAGCCTGTCGCTGGCCGCAGACTTCACGCCCACCGTGCTGCAGGCCGTGGCCGGTTCGACCCGTGTTGCAGGCGGTGGCGGTGGCGGTGGCGGTGGCCTGCGCACAGGCAGTCGCGATCGCAGGGGCGCCGTCGTGCTGGCCCACGTCAACCCCGAGCTGCCGCGCACCAACGGCCCGGCGGTGGCTGTGCAAGCCATCACCGCCTGGGTGCACCAAGCCGCGCCGCTGCTGACGCTGGCCGACGCGCCACCCGACGCCGCGCTGCTGGCCGTGGCGCAGCAGGTTGCAGAGCGGGTGCGTGACGGCGACACGCTGCAGTTCGGCCTGGGCCGCCTGCAAGCCGCCACGCTGGCTGCGCTGCGGTCGCACCGCCAATTGAAGCTGCACAGCGGCATGGTGTCGGACGGGCTGCTGGGCCTGTTGCAGGCCGGCGCGCTGGCGCCAACCAGCAACAGGCCCGGCAGCCAACCGCCCGTGTGCACCGGCGCGGCGCTGGGCAGCCCGGCGCTGTACGCGGCCATGGCCGACGCAGCGCTGGTGCGCTTTGCACCCGTCAGCCACACCCACGCCCATGCCACGCTGGCGGCGCTGCCCCGCCTGGTGGCCATCAACTCGGCCATCGAAGTGGACCTGCTGGGTCAGGTGAATTGCGAATGGCTGCACGGCCAGCAGGTCAGCGGCGTGGGCGGGCTGGTGGACTTTGTGCGCGGTGCGCGTGCCAGTGCCGGCGGCCGCGCCATCGTTGCGGCCACGGCCACGGCGGGGCAGGGCGCGCGCTCGCGCATCGTGCCGCTGCTGGCGCCGGCAGCGGTGGGCCTGGCGCGCAGCGACACCGACACCGTGGTCACCGAACATGGCGCTGCCGCGCTGCGACACCTGGGCGTGCAAGAGCGTGCGCAGGCGCTGATCGCGGTGGCCGCGCCCGAACACCGCGACGCCCTGCAGCAGGCCTGGCATACACTGCGGCGCACCCTGTGACTGCACTTTCCAGCCCGCTCGTGGCGATGCCTCCGAAGAAGATCCCGCGCTACCGATCCATCGCCGATGAATTGATCAACGGCATCGTCGGCAAGCGCTACCCGGTGGGCAGTTCGCTGCCGGCGGAAACCGAGTTGTGCGAACAATTGGGTGCCAGCCGCCACACCATCCGCGAAGCATTGCGCATTTTGGAAGAAAGCGGTCTGATCTCGCGCCGCCAGGGTTCGGGTTCCGAGGTCGTCGCCGACACACCACCGGTACGCTACCGGCAAAGTGTGGACAGCATCGAAGACCTGCTGCAGTACGGCCAGCAAAGCCGATTGCAGATTTTGAACACGCGCGAAACCACGGTCGATGCGAAGCTGGCGCTGCGCCTGGGTTGCAAGCCCAGCGCGCTGTGCATACAACTCACCGGCCTGCGCAGCGAGCGCGGCGAACGCGGTGAACAGGGCCGGCCTTTTGCAGTCAGCCAGATCTGGTTCGCACCGCAGCCGCCGCGCCGGCGCGACAAGCTGCTGCAACCGGCGTCGGCCCTGACGGTGCTGCTGGAAGCGCTGGACGCCCGCACGCTGGGCCGCATCGAGCAGACATTCGACGCCGTGGCCCTGGACGCCACCACCGCAGACCAGCTGCAAGCCCGCCGCGGCGCGCCTTCGCTGCGCGCCGACCGCGCCTACTTCGACCGCAACGGCGGCGTGATCCTGGTTGCCGTGTCGTGGCACAGGGCTGACCTGTTCCGCTACTCGACGGTGCTGCGCCACGAATCGGCCTGAGCGCGTCAGGGCCTCAGGGCGACTGCCCGTCTCGGCTTGCCAAGCCAGCAGGCAGACCGTAAGATCAAGTTGTACGGACAAGTCAGCCGCTGACCGGTGAATACCGGGTCAACAGTGGGTCAACAGTGGGTCAACAGCGGGTCAACGACAGGGCAGCAACAGGGCAGCGCAACGCGGCCCGCGGGCAACATCGATGCAAGCAATCTCGGGTGCGGTCGAAGACAGAGACGGGGATGGTCATGCGACCGTGACCGATGCCACCGATGCCGCGTCCGCTACCGTGATCGCCGCCCTGTGCGCTCTGTGCGGCGCGCAGGCGGTGGCGGTCGACGACGCCAGCCGCAGGCTCGTCGCACACGACATCTTCATGCAGACGGCGCAGTGGCCGGCTTGCGTGGTGGCACCGCGCAGCGTGGCCGATCTGGCGGCTGCCGTGGCTGCCATCACCGCCGCCGGCCTGGCCGTGGCACCGCGCGGTGGCGGCATGTCTTACACCGGTGGCTACCTGCCCGCACAGCCCTGGGTCTGCATCGATCTGGCGCAATTGAACGCGGTGCTGGCGGTCAACACCGACGACCTCAGCATCACCGTGCAGGCCGGCTGCACCTGGGCGCAGGTGCGGCAGGCCTTGCAGGGCACGGGCTACACCACGCCCTATGGCGGGCCGTTGTCGGGTTTGCGCGCCACCGTGGGCGGTGCCTTGTCGCAAAACAGCGTGTTCTTTGGTGCCGGTCAACACGGCACCGCGGCAGAAAGCGTCATCGGCCTGCAGGTGGTGCTGGCCAGTGGTGAGGTGCTGCACACCGGCAGCGCCGGCTTCCATGGCGCCACGCCTTTCGCGCGCTGGGGCGGGCCCGACCTGACGGGGCTGTTCGTCGGCGACACCGGGGCCCTGGGCGTCAAGGCGGTGGCCACTTTGCGGCTGCTGCGCACGCCGGCCGCGCAGGGCTGCGCGTCGTATGGCTTCCAGACCCTGGCCGACATGGTGGCTGCGCAGGTCAGCCTGATGCGTCAGGGCCTGGGCAGCGAATGTTTCGGCATCGATGCCTTCAAGGCCAGGCACTCGGCGCAGACCGGCAACAAGCTGACGGCTGGTGTCAAGACGCTGGGGCACATCGCCAGGTCGGGCTCGTCGCTACTGGCGGGCCTGAAGACCGCTGCCGGTGTGGCCTTGACGGGCACCGACTACCTGGCCGTGCACCCTTATTCCATCCATCTGGCGCTGGACGGCGACACCGCGGCGCATGTCGACGAACGCCTGGCGCGCGTGGCCGCCGTGGCCGCCGCCCACCACGGTGTGGCGCAGCCGGCATCGGTGCCGCAGGTGTTGCGGGCGCAACCCTTCCAGCCGCTGCGTTCGGTGCTGGGCTACAACGGCGACCGCTGGGTGCCGGTGCACGGCATCCTGGCGTTGTCGCAGGCGTGGCCTGCGGTGCAGGCGGTTGAAGCCTTGATCGAGCGCCACGCTGCAGCCATGGCGCAGCACCACATCGTGTATTCGCCGCTGACGGCCAACCTCGACCGCGCTTTTCTCTTCGAACCCTGCTTCTACTGGCCCGACGAGATCTACCCGCTGCATGTCGACGTGCTGGGCAGCGCCCTGACCGAGACCTGGTGCCAGCGGCCGCCGGCACCGCAGGCCCTGGCGCTGGTGCAACAGCTGTGGCGCGAGGTCTGCGATTGCCTCGATGCGCACGGCGCCGTGCATTTCCAGATCGGTCGCGCCTACCCCTATCTGCAGCGCCTGCTGCCGCCCAACCGCGCTTTGCTGCAGGCGCTGAAGTTGCAACTCGACCCGCGCGGCCTGATGAACCCCGGCAGCCTGGGGTTGCCGGCGGCAGCACCCTGAAGCGGCAATCTGAAGCAGCAACCTGAAAACACGCCCGCCCCACAGCCAAGGACCACCGATGACGACTTCATCCAGCGTGTCAAATCCGCCGGCCACCGCCACCGGCGGCTACAGCGAATTCCGTGCTGGTTGGCCGGTGGTGCTGGCGTCCATGCTGGGCATCGGCCTGGGCTTGTCACCCGTTCCTTTCTACACCATCGGCATGCTGGCGCCCGAGCTGCACAAGGCCTTTGGCTGGGAGTTCGGGGCCATCATGATGGGCCTGCCCATCATGACGTTTGCGGTGCTGCTGGCCAGCCCGGCAGTCGGTCTGCTGGCCGACCGCTACGGCGTGCGCCGCGTGGCGCTGACATCCATCGTGCTGTTCGCCTTGTCGTTCATGACCTTCGCGCTGGGCAATGGCTCCATCGGGATGTTCTACGTCAGCTGGGGTCTGATGGCGGTGTTCGGCGCGGGCACGCTGCCGGTGACCTGGACGCGTGCGGTGAACAACCGCTTCGAGGTGCGCAAGGGGCTGGCGCTGGGGCTGGCGCTGCTGGGCACGGGCGTGTTCGGCTTTCTGGTCAAGCCGTTGACGGCCTGGTTGATCGCCGAACACGGCTGGCGCGCGGCCTACGTGGTGGTCGGCGCACTGCCGCTGCTGATTGCCTTGCCGGTGGCCTATTTCGCTTTCCACGATATCGGCGACACCGGCCGCAGCGCCGTCGACCGCCGCGCCAGCAACGCCGCGCGCAAGGTCACCACGCCCGGCCTGACCCTCGCGCAGGCCTGCAAGACTTGGCGCTTCTGGTTGCTGGCCATCGCATTCGTGCTGATCTCGTTCGCCGTCGGCGGGCCGATCCCGAACATGGAGAACATCCTCAAGGTGGCAGGCTTTGCGCGCAACGACATCGTCGGTTTGGTGGCCTTGATCGGCCTGTCGGTGATTGCCGGCCGGGTCATCGGCGGCTGGCTGATCGACCGTTACTGGGCACCGGCGGTGGCTTTCGCGTTGCTCAGTCTGCCGGCCCTGTCGTGCTGGCTGTTGGCCAGCGGGCCCCTCGGTATCGACGCGGCACGCCTGTCGATCTGCCTGATCGGTTTTGCGGCGGGCGTCGAATTCGACCTGATGGCCTTCCTGGTGGCGCGTTACTTCGGCATGAAGAGCTATGGCGCCATCTACGGCACGATCTACGGCTTCTTCGCACTCGGCGCCGGCGTCGGGCCGGTGGTGTTCGGCAAGTTCTACGACAAGTCGGGCTCCTACAGTTCGGTGCTGCAACTGTCGGCCGTGCTGCTGCTGGTCGGCGCTGCGTCCTTGCTGACGCTGGGGCGCTACCAGCGCCATCCCGCGGCTTGACCCTGCCGCTGCCGTCGCGCGCACCGCCGCATGCAAGCCTCGCCCCCTGGAAATCAGCCCGGCAACCAACCAGGCGACAGCCGTGGCCGCTAAGCATCCGGTGGTGCGCCGCGTGCAGCGCCTGGTGCGCGCCGGTGCGGTCTGGCACGGCATGCACCTGCATTACCGCGAGGCCGGCGACGTGCGGGCGCCTTGGCTGGTGCTGCTGCACCCCAGCCCGCGCAGCTCGGCGATGTTCGAGCCCTGGATGCACACGCTGGCCCCGCATTTCCATGTGCTGGCCATCGACACGCCGGGCTACGGTGGCTCTTCGCCCTTGCCACAGGCACCCCGCAGCCTGGCCGACTACGTGGCGCCGCTGCACGCGCTGCTGCAGGGGCTGATGCAAGGACTGCTGCCGGGGCCACCCCAGGGGCTTCCCCAGGGGCTTCCCCAGGGGCTTCCCCATGGGCTGGTGCCCGAGCAGACCGCGCCGGGCTTCCTGCTGTACGGGTCGGCCACCGGCGCGCAGTTGGGCATCGCCTACGCCAGGGCCCACCCGCAGCAGGTCAGGCACCTGCTGCTGGACAACGCAGCCCATTTCGACGACGGCGAACGGGGCCGCATCCTGGCGCACTACTTCCCCGACCTGAGCCCGCGCGACGACGGCGGCCACCTGCAGGCGGTGTGGCGCATGGCGGCGCAGATGCTGCAGTTCTTCCCCTGGTACGAAGCCGACGAAGCGCACCGCATCAGCCAGCGCACACCCACGGCTGCCGAGGTGCACGCCACGGTGATGGACATGCTGGCCGCTGGCCCCGGCTACGCCCTGGCCTACCGTGCGGCCTTTGAACACGAACGGGCCGAACAGGTGCAGGCGCTGACGGTGCCGACGACGCTGCTGCGCTGGCAGGGCTCGGTCTTGCTACGCCATATCGACCGGCTGTTGTCGTTCGCGCTGCCGCCCCAGGTGCAGGTGCTGCAGACGCCGGCCGACATCGACGCGCGCCACGCTGTGATGACGCAGCACCTGTTGACCCTGCGCTGAGGCGCTTTCCCTTTTCCCCCCATGCACACCGAAGCCATCACGCTGCAACGCAAGCCCGACGGGGTGCCGGTTGAGGCCGATTTCCGGCTGGCCAGCGCCACCCTGCCCGACCCCGAATCCATCGCACCCGGCGAGGTGCTGGTGCGCGTGCTGGCCTTGTCGCTGGACCCCTATCTGCGCAGTGCGATGGCCGGCCGCCACATGAGCGGCACCATCCACCCCGGCGAAGTGGTGCGCGGCGAAGGGTTGGTGGAAGTGCTGGCGTCGCGCCACCCGCGCATGGCGCCGGGGCAGCGCTGGGTGGCGGCGTGCGGCTGGCGCAGCCACGCGCTGCTGAGCGCGCCAGCCATTGAACAGGCGCGCAGCGTCGACGCTGCGCTGCAACCACCGACGCTGGCACTGGGCGGCCTGGGCATGCCGGGCCTGACCGCCTGGGCCGGGTTTCGCCGCCTGTGTGAAGCGCAGCCTGGCGCCACGCTGGTGGTTTCAGCCGCTTGCGGCGCGGTGGGCGCCACGGTGGGCCAGCTGGCACGCCTGGCCGGCTGCCGCGTGGTGGGCATCGCCGGCGGCGCAGCCAAGTGCGCCTGGGTGACTGAGGTTGCCGGCTTTCACGCCTGCATCGACCACCACACGCAAGACCTGCGGTTGGCGCTGCAGGCGCACTGCCCGCAGGGCGTGGACATCTACTTCGACAACGTCGGCGGCGCCACGCTGCAGGCCGTGGTCGAGCAACTGGCGCTGCACGCCCGTGTCGTGCTGTGCGGGCTGGCCGCGCAGTACAACACCACCGCGGCGGCACCCCCGGCCGGGCCCAACCCGGCGTGGTTCATCAAGGCCCGCGCCACCGTACGCGGCCTGGTGGTGTACGACCACTGGGCCGACCTGCCCGCGATGCAGGCCGAACTGGGTGCGCACCACCGCGCTGGCAGCCTGCATTTCCGCGAAGACATCAGCCACGGCCTGGCCAGCGCACCGGCTGCTTTTTGCCGGCTGATGCGCGGCGAGAACCAGGGCAAGGTCATCGTCACGCTGCAACTGACATCGGAAGGCTCCCCGCCATGACCCGTCACCGCCTTGAAGTTCGGCTGCGTCTCGCCGGCGCTGGCCTGCTGGCAACACTGACCCTGGGCAGCCTGCCGGCGCGGGCCGAACCGGTGGCCGCCGCCGAGCGCATCCCGGTGGACATCCGCCGCACCACCTTCGTGGTGCGCGACATCGACAAATCGCTGGCGCTGTACCGCGACGCACTGGGCCTGAAGGTCTTGTACGACCAGCTCATCGGAGGCAGCGTCGACCCGGCCGGCAAGGCCGTGGCACCCAGCGTGCGGCTGGTGCTGCTGCGCGCCAACGACACGTTCATCGGCGCCCTGGGCCTGATGCAACGCCTGAACACGCCGGCCGCGCCGCCCCCGGTCTTCGCCAAGGCGGGGCCAGGGCAGATGATCATGGTCATCAACGTTGCCGACCTCGAACAACGCTGGCCGCGCATCGAGAACACGCCGCACATCCGGATCGAGACCAGCCCAACGCGCATCGACTACCCGGCGCCGGGCGGCGGCGTCATCCCGGTGCTGTTCAGCGCGGTCTGGGACGCCGACGGCAACTACATCGAGCTGAACCGCATCCTGGGTGCGGCGGCGGGCTCGGCCAGCATGCCGGCCGTCAAGTAGCCCAGCACCCAGCACCCAGCACCCAGCACCCATGGGCGTGTAACATTTGTCCGGACAAGTCAACCCGAATCAGCCCGACCATGTCCCATCGCACCCTGCGCGGCACCATTCTCTACACCAGCGACCAGCCACAGCGTGCCGGTGCCGAACGCGGTCGAGAGCATTTCATCGTCACCGACCAAGCCGACGGCGTGCGCGTCGTCCACGCGCACTGCGAGATCGACGACGCACCGAATGTCGTGCGCGACGTGGTGATGGCTGTCGACGGGCGGGGCCGGCCCATCGACGCCAGCGTGCGACTGACCGTCGGTGACCGCTATGAAGGCAGCGCCTGGTTCCGCTTCACCGACCGCGCGGCCGAATGCGAAGCCCACAACCGCGCGGCCGGCCGCAGTTCGCAGCGCATCGACCTGAGCACGCCCGTGCGGGGACTGGGCGCGCACCCGATCTGCGGCGACGCGCTCATGCTGCGCCTGTACGACCTGGCCGGCGGCCCGGGCCGGCAGTTTTTCCCCGACCTGATGTTGACCAGCCCCGACCACCGCGGCGCCACCGGGCCGGCACTGTTCGCGCTGGGTTGCGGCATCGAATATGTCGGCACCGACCGCGTCACGGTGCCCGCGGGCAGCTTCGAAGCGCTGCATTTCCGCTATGTCGACACCGCCGGCCAACTGCCGCAGGAACACCCGCCGTACGACGTGTGGTGCACCGCCGATGGGCATTACATCTTTCTGCGCGGCACCGTTGGCGGCTACATGCAGACGCGTTACGAACTCGTCGAATTGCAGGGCTGGCGTTAGCGGGGCTGCCACCTTGACTGCAAGCCGCACCAGAAGCCCAGGCCGAAGCCGATGTTGACCGCCGTCCAACTGCTGCATGCGCTGTGCTGGGTGTACTGGCTGGGTGCCGATGCAGGCACCTTCTACGCCGCTCGCTTCGTGGCCGATCCGCGTTTGACGCCGGCCCAGCGTGGCACCGCGGCAAAGATCATGCTGGGCGTCGATCTGGCGCCACGCGTCACGATGCCGCTGACCCTGGCCAGCGGGCTGCACCTGGCTTCGCTCAAGCTCGGCTGGCCTTTCGCTGTCGCAGGCGGTGCCCACGCCGGGGGCATCGCGCTGGTGTGGCTAGCCTGTGCCGTGTGGCTGTGGGCCGTGCTGTGGTTGCACCACGCGCCGCGCAGCGCCCGCTTTGCCACCGTCACGCGCATCGACTTCGGTTGGCGCATCGGCTTGAGCGTGGTCTTGCTCCTGCTGGCCTGGGCAGGCGCAGCCGGCGGGTTGCCGCCCGTGCTGCCGGTGCAGCCGGTGCCACCCTGGCTGGCGTTAAAACTGGCGTGCTTCGCACTCACCGTGGCCTGCGGCCTGGCGATCCGCATCCACCTGAAGCCGTTCGGCGCGGCTTACTCGGCGTTGATGGCCCACGGCGCCACGCCGGCCGTCGATGCGCAAATCGCGCAGTCGATCGATCGCGTCAAGCCCTACGTGTTCGCCATCTGGGCGCTGCTGGTCGTCGCCGCCGGCGCCGGGCTGCATCTGTGGGCCTGACGCGGATGGCGGGCGCGGCCGATGTCCGGCGCCAGTTCGTGCAGGTCGGTGAACGCCGCGTGCTGCTGCGCCACGCCGGCAGCGGCCCGGCCGTGGTGCTGGTGCACCAGAGCCCGCAAAGCAGCATCAGCCTGCTGCCGTGGTTCGATCTGCTGGCCGCGCGCCATGCCGTGTTCGCGCCCGACACGCCGGGCTTCGGCTTGTCGGATCCGCTGCCGCTGGCCCAGCCGACGATTCCCGATCTGGCCGCCGCACTCGGTCGGCTGCTTGACGTTTTGGGCCTGCAGCGCGTGCTGCTGTATGGCGTGCACACCGGCGCGGCCATCGCGGCGCGGCTGGCGCACGACCAGCCACAGCGCGTGGCGGCGCTGGTCTGCGACGGCCTGTCGGCGTTCACCGCGGCCGAGCGCCAGCCGCTGCTCGACGGCTACCTGCCGCCCTTCGAGCCCAGTTGGGACGGCACCCATCTGCTGTGGCTTTGGGCGCGCATCCGCGAGCAGACGCTGTACTTTCCGTGGCATGTCGGCACCGCCGCAGCGCGCATTCCCTACCCGCTGGCCACAGCGGCGGAAATCCACGCCTCGGCGATGGAGTTGCTCGACGCCGGCGACGGCTACCGTGCCGGCTACCGCGCGCCGCTGCTCTACGAACACGGCGCCGCCTGCGCCGCGCGCCTGGTCACGCCAGCCTGGCTGCTGTACCGCCGCGCCGACGTGCTGCGGCCGCACCTGGACCGTTTGCCGCCACTGCCGCCGCCGGTACAGGCCCGCGAGGTCGCCGACGCGGCCGCGCTGCAGGCCGCAGCCGCAGCAGCTTTCGCAGCCTGCGCGGCGCAGGCCGACAGGGTCGACAGCGCCAACTGCGCGGCGCGGGCGCAAGCCGCCAGCCGCCGCATCAGCGTCACCGCGGTTGGCGAACTGGCCTGGCTCAGACATCACCAGAATGGCGGTCAGGGGGTCGGTGAGGGTGCTGTCGCGCCGGTTTCGCTGCTGCACCTGGTGCTGCCCGACATCGGCACGCCCGCTGCGCTGCCGGCCGACCTGCCGCCACAGGCGCAGGTCATCGTCGTCGAGTTGCCCGGCCATGGCGCATCGGCGCGCACAGCCGTACAGGCCATTGCCAGCGGCGCCTGGCTCGATGCCGTGCTGGCCGCTCTGCCTGACGACCCGGCATCCCGGCTGCATCTGCACGCCAGTGGTGCCAGCGCTGCCTTCGCCGCACAACTGTCGGTGCGGCTGGGCAGCCGCTGCGCCGGGCTGACGTTGGCCGATCCGCTGGCACTCGACAGCGCCGAGAGCGCGCAGTTGCTGGCCTCGCTGCCCGACCTGCACCCGCGCGCCAGCGGCGCCCATCTGATCGAGGCCTGGAACTGGGCGCGCTTGCGCCATCTGTTCAAGCCGTGGGTGGCGCCAACAGCTGCCGCTGCGCTGGCCGTGGCCCCGCCGCCGCCGCGCCGCGTGCATGCCGACAGCGTCGAGATGCTGCGCGCCGGGCCGCTGCTCGCGGCGCTGTGGCAGACCGCTCTGGCAACACCGTGGCCGATTCTGGCAGCGGCTTTGCCACCGCAGATGCCGCTGCTGCTGCGCGCCGGCAACGACCTGGCGCAGCAACAGCAGGCCGCCCGCATCGCCGAGCTGTGCGGTTTGCAGCGCGACGCCAAGGACCAAGCCAACGGTGGCGCGCAGTGGTCGCGCCGCGTGCCGTCGCCGGCCTGACGTCGCGGCGCAACGCGCGAACCCGTGCTGCGGGTTAGGCGCATTGACATCGCACCGGCATCTGTTAACTTGTCCGGACAACATGGCGCGACCGTACTGCGGTCGGCCGTCCGCTTTGACAAAGGTGCCGCCCGGGCGGTGTCCAAATTTCAGCGATTCCACCCGCACCACAACAGGAGAAAGTGCATGCACCCGCGCCCAGCCTTGTCATCCAGCCCATCGTCCAGCCCATCGTCCAGCACGCGGCGCCGCGGCTTCGCGGCGCCGCTGTGCAACACGCTGGCCGTCGCATTGCTGAGCGCCTATGCCACGCCCGCGGCTCTGGCGCAAACGCAAACGCAGACGCAGACGCCAGCGCAGACCGACGCCGCCGCCAGCGGCCCCGCCGTCATCACCATCACTGCGCAGCGCCGGGTCGAAGAGCTGCAGAAGACCCCGCTGGCGGTCACCGCCATCAGCGCCGAGCAACTCGAAGCCAGGCAGATCCGCCGCCTCGACGACCTGAAGATGGAAGTGCCCAACGTCATCATCGAACCCACCACCGGCACCAGCACCGCGGCCAAGATCTTCATGCGCGGCGTCGGCACCGACGAGTCGATGTTCACCGCCGACCCCTCGGTGGCCATCTACATCGACGACGTGTACATCGCGCGGTTGACCGGTTCGCTGTTCGACATGCTCGACCTGCAGCGCGTGGAAGTGCTGCGCGGCCCGCAGGGCACGCTGTACGGGCGCAACGCCACCGGCGGCGCGGTGCGCTACATCACGAAGAAGCCTAGCGGCGATTCGCGCCTGTCGGCGGACGTGCGGCTGGGCACGCGCGGGCGGCAGGATGTGTCGGTGTCGGGCAGCGCCAAGCTGGGCGAGGCAGTGGCCGTGTCGTACGGCGTGATGCTCAAGCAACGCGACGGCTACCTCGCCGACATCACCAACGGCCGCAAGGTCAACGACGAAGACGTCAAGGGCGCGCGGCTGGGCCTGGCCTTCAACCTGGGTGACGCCACCAGCGTGCGGGTTGCGCTGGACACCATCCGCCAGCGCAGCGGCCCGCAGTACGCCAGCGGCATCGTCGACGCGGCAAAAGCAGCGCAGTTCGGCCTGCCTGCGACGCGCATCAACAATGCCGACGGCGATCTGCTGACCATCCAGACCGACCTCGTCAACGGCAAGAACGACCTCGAACAAAGCGGCATTTCGGTGTCGACCGCCACCGACCTGGGCGCCTTCGAATGGCGCAATATCGTGGCCGCCCGCAAGATGCACAACCTGCTGTACATCGACCTGGACGGCACGGCGCAGACGCGCTTTCACCTGTTCCAGGACCAGGACCAGAAGCAGTACAGCTATGAGTCGCAGTTGGTCTCCACCGGCAAAGGGCCGTTCAGCTGGACCGGCGGCGTCTTCGTGTTCCAGGAAGAAAACACCCAGCCGACGCGGCAGGACATCTTCACCACCGGCGGCGTCAACACGGTGGCGCAGACGACACAGGCCGCTGCCGTCTACGGCCAGGCCGACTACCGGATCACGCCGGTCTGGAAGGCCACCGGCGGCTTGCGCTACAGCAGCGAAAGCAAGAACTTTTCGATCGATGCACTGAAGGCCAATGGAACGCCGAACTTCCAGTTCCAGAAGAAGCAGCGCTGGAGCCGCCCCGACGTCAAGCTGGGCGTCGATGGCCAGTTCACCAGCGAAGTGATGGGCTATGCGTCAGTCACCACCGGCTTCAAGAGCGGCGGCTTCAACGGGCGCGCCGGCAACGCGTTGCAAGCCAACATCGTGTTGAGCCCGGAAACCGTCACCACCTACGAAATCGGCACCAAGACCAGCTGGGCCGGGGGCCGCATCAAGGCCAACGCCAATGTCTTCCGCAACGAGTACAAGGACTTGCAACTGACCGCGTTCGACCCGAACGGCGTTGCCAACCTGATCAATGCTTCGAATGCCCGCATCTCGGGGGTCGAGCTCGATTTGTCGGCGCAGGTCACGCGCGATTGGAGCGTCGGCATGAACCTGGGCACGCTGCAAGCGTCGTACACCGGCTTTGCGGCTGCCAACGCCGCCACGTTTTCGGGCAAAGACCTGAAGCAGGCACCGAAGCTGCAGTACGGCCTGAACACCGGCTATCGCCTGGCGATCAACGACGGCGCTTTCCAGTTCAACGCGCAGTTCAAGCGCGTTGGCGCGCATTACCAGAACCTGGCCACGTCAGAGCTCATCAAGACGCAGGCCTACATGCTGCTGGATGGCCGCCTGATGTGGGAGCAGAACGACGGCAAGTGGAGCGCCGGCGTGTGGGTCAAGAATGCCCGTGACACGCGCTACTACACCGGCGGGTTCGACATCGGCGGCCTGGGCATTGCCGACGCCTACATCAACGTGCCGCGCACCTTCGGTGTCGATGCCCGCGTGCGCTTTTGGTGACACCCGCGGCCTGCGCCTGGCCAGGGTGCGCCACGCCCAGCTAAGCCGGCATCGCCAAAAAGCCCAGCAAGGCCGCCGCCGTCTCCTGCGGCAGTTCCTCAGGGATGAAATGCCCCGCCGGCAGCGCTACGCCGGTGACCGTGGCGCTGCACTGCGCCCGCCACAACGCCAGCGGGTCGAACAGCGCCTGCACCACGCCGCGCTGGCCCCACAGCAGGTGCACGTCGCAGGCGATCTTCTGGCCGGCAGCACGCGAAGCGCGGTCGTGGTCCAGGTCGATGCCGGCGCTGGCGCGGTAGTCCTCGCAGGCGGCGTGGATCGCTGCTGGCGTGCAAAAGCAGCGCTCGTAATCGGCCAGCGCTTCGGGTTCGGTGTAGGCCGTGCCGCCCGATCCCCAACCACCGAGCTTGGCGCGCAAGTAAGCGGGCGCGCAGCCGCCGATCATGGTTTCGGGCAGCGGGTAAGGCTGGATCAGATGGAACCAGTGGTAGTAGGCCCTGGCGAAGCGCATGTCGGTGGCTTCGTACATGTCCAGCGTGGGCGCGATGTCGATCAGCACCAGGCGGCGCACGGCCTGCGCGTGGTCCAGCGCCAGGCGGTGGGCCACGCGGGCGCCGCGGTCGTGGCCGCAGACGGCGTAGCGCGTGTGCCCCAACGCCTGCATCAGCAAGGCCAGGTCTTGCGCCAGCGCGCGCTTGCTGTAGTTGGCGTGGTCTGCGTCGCCCGGCGGCTTGGCGCTGTCGCCATAGCCGCGCAGGTCGGGCAGCACCAGACGGAAGTGAGGCGCCAGGCGCTGTGCCACGCGGTGCCACAGCGCATGGGTCTGCGGGAAGCCGTGGATCAACAGCAGCGGCGGGGCATCAGAACGACGGCCCGAGTTGGTGGAGACCCGCGCGTGGATGCGCGTGCCGGCCAGCTCGAACTCGCGCACTTCGAAGCCTTCGAACCAGGGACGGTCAACAACCATCAGCCCAGCATAATCCGCCGCCTGACTCACACGCCCCCATGCCTTCCCTCGGTTCCGTCACTGCCCAGCAGATGCACTTCAGCGAGCCGCTGCCGCTGCGCAGCGGGGCCGTGCTTCCCGCCTACGACCTGCGCTTCGAGACCTACGGCACGCTGAACGCCGCGCGCAGCAACGCCGTGCTGGTGTGTCACGCGCTGAACGCCAGCCACCACGTGGCGGGGCTGGACGAGCAGGGCCAGGCCGGCTGGTGGGACAACCTGGTCGGCCCCGGCAAGCCGCTGGACACCGACCGCTTCTTCGTCATCGGCGTGAACAACCCGGGTTCGTGTTTCGGGTCGACCGGGCCGATGCACGTGAACCCGGCGCATGCCGATACGGGGCAGGTCTGGGGCGCCGATTTCCCGGTGATGACGGTGGAAGACTGGGTCGACGCGCAGGTGCGCCTGGTGCAGCGCCTGGGTATCACGCAGCTGGCCGCGGTGCTGGGTGGCAGCCTGGGCGGCATGCAGGCGCTGGCCTGGACGCTGCGCCACCCTGACAAGCTGCGCCACTGCGTGGCCGTGGCCACCGCGCCGAACCTGTCGGCGCAGAACATCGCCTTCAACGAGGTGGCACGGCGCGCGATCGTCACCGACCCGGACTTCCACGGCGGCCACTTCGTCGCCCACGGCGTGGTGCCGCAGCGCGGGCTGCGCGTGGCGCGGATGATCGGCCACATCACCTACCTGGCCGAAGACGCGATGGAAACCAAATTCGGCCGCGAACTGAAGGACCAGGCCCTGGCCTATACGACGCAGGGCATTGAATTCCAGATCGAGAGTTACCTGCGCCACCAGGGCGACAAATTCAGCGCCTATTTCGACGCCAATACCTACCTGCTGATCACCCGCGCGTTGGACTATTTCGACCCGGCGCGCGAACACGGCGGCAGCCTGAAGAGCGCATTCGAAGTCGCCAGCGGCAACCGCTTTCTGCTGGTCAGCTTCAGCACCGACTGGCGCTTCGCTCCGGCCCGTTCGCGCGAGATCGTCAAGGCGCTGGTCGACAACCGCATTGCCGTCAGCTACGCCGAGATCGACGCGCCGCACGGCCACGACGCCTTCTTGCTGGAAGACCCGCGCTATCACGGCGTGATGCGGGCCTACTTCGAGCGGATCGCCGCGGAGTTGAAGGCGTGAGCGAACGCAGAGACCTCGAAATCATCGCCGACCTGGTGCCGGCCGGCAGCCGCGTGCTGGACCTGGGCTGCGGCACCGGCGAACTGTTGGCCCACCTGCGTGACAAGAAGGGCTGCACCGGCTACGGCATCGAGCTCGACGATGCCAACGTGCTGGCCTGCGTGCAGCGCGGCATCGACGTGATCCAGCTGAACCTGGAAGCCGGGCTGGCGCTGTTCGACGACCACAGCTTCGATGTGGTGCTGCAACTCGACACACTGCAACACCTGCGCAAAACGGAAAACATGCTGCGCGAAACGGCGCGCGTGGGGCGCATCGGCATCGTCAGCTTCCCCAACTTCGCGCATTGGGCCAACCGGCTGCACGTGCTGCGCGGCCGCATGCCCATCACCCGTGCGCTGCCCTACCAGTGGTACGACACGCCGAACATCCGCGTCGGCACCCATGCCGACTTCCAAATGCTGGCGCAGCACTGCGGCTTGGCGGTGACCGACAGCTTCGGCCTGCAGCGCGGCGAAGTGGTGCGCCTGTGGCCCAACCTGCGCGCCAGCGTGGCGGTGTTCTGCTTCGGCCAGCGCTAGTTTGCTGAGGGCTCGGTACCACGGCGCGGGCCGGCGTGCGGCAGGCGCACGCTGAACACTGCACCCTGCCCCGGTTCACTGTCCACGCGAATGCGGCCGCCCATCGCTTCGACCAATTGGCGGCTCAACGCCAAGCCCAGCCCGGTGCCCGCGATAGGCCCGGCATGCGCGTTCAGCCGTTCGAAAGGCTGAAACAGGCGCGCGCGCCGGCTGGCGTCCAGCCCCGGCCCGCTGTCGGCCACGCGCAGTTCGACGCTGTCGTTGCCGTTGTCTTGGCCGCTGCCGCTGCCGCGAAACCGCACGGCGTGCACCTTCACCCAGCCCCCGCGGTGGTTGTATTTGATGGCGTTGGACAGCAGGTTACCCAGCACCTGCAGCAGTCGCTTGCGGTCGGCCCGTACCGCCACAGCCACCACCACCACCCCCGGCGGCGCCCGTAGCGCCGCCCCGCGCGCCGCGTCAGCCGGCGCATCGTGAGCACCTGCACGCCGGCCGCCGCGGCGGCCGCCGACAACATGGCGCAGGCTTCTTCGATCAGCGGCTGCAGCAGCACCGCCGTCAGGTTGAAGCGCAGCTGGCCGGTCTGCGCGCTGCTCAGGTCCAGCAGGTCTTCCATCAACGCTGTCAGGTGGCGGGCGCTGGCCAGCACCTGGCGCGTCCAGCCCAGTTGGCGCTGGCTGAAAGGTCCGTGGCCGGGGTCCATCTCCATCAGCTGCGCGAAGCCCAGCACGGCGTTCAGTGGGGTGCGCAACTCGTGGCTTACGCGTGACAGAAAGGCCGACTTGGCGCGGTCGGCTGCGGCCGCGCCATCGCGCTCGCCGCGCAGCATTTCAGCCTGCTTCAAAGCAGTGATGTCCACCACCACCCCCACCCGAACTTCGTGGCCGTCGGCTGGCGGCGCCGGTGCACTCAGCACCTGCACCCACTTGGTCAGCCCGCCCTTCAGCTGCACGCGAAATTCGATGTTCAGCGGCAAGCGCGCGACGTTGGCGGCGTAGGTCTGGGCCTCGACGCGGGCGCGATCTTCGGGGTGGCGCAAAAGGTGCATCAGCATGCCGTCGGCCCGAATGTCTTCGGGCTCCAGGCCCAGCAAGTCACGCGATCCGCCGCTGATGAAGGTGGCCCGGCGCTGTCCGTCCGGCAGCAGCATGACTTGGTAGACCATACCGGGCACCAGCTCCATGATCTGCCGCATCTGCTGCTGGCTGGCCTGCACCGCCAACCTGTCGCGCAGGCGGTCGGTGATGTCTTCGACCGTGCCTTCGTAGAACAAGGTCCGGCCTTGTGGGTTGCGCACCAGGTGGGCGTTCTCGCTGACCCAGATGCGTTCGCGGGTCTTGTAGCGGAAAACCTCGGACTCGAAGCCGACCACCTGACCGTGCGGCTCCAGCTGCAGCATGAAATCGGTGCGGCGCTGCGGGTCGGTGTACCACTGGTCGGCGATGTCGCACTGCGCCGCCAGGTGTTCGGCTTCCGACGCGTGGCCATTCATGCGCGCTAACGCCGGGTTGGCGCGCAGCTGAGGCCCTTGGGGCGAGCTGCGATAGGCCCCGATGGGCAGGAACTCGAACAGTGTCGAGAAGTTGTCGGCGGCCGGCCGCTGCGCCATCTGGGGGTACGGGTACGGGTACGGGTACGGGTACGGGGTACGGGGTACGGGGTGCGGAGTGCGGAGTGCGTCAGTCCAGCGTGACTTCGGTGCGCACCGTGCCAGCGCGGTCGGCGGTGGCCGTCAGCGCGATGGCGCTGCCGCGCGGGCCGCGCACCACCCATTCGACCACGGCGCGGTCGCCGGTGATGTCGCGGTTGGGCAGGAAGGCCTGCAACGAACCCTTGGGCGCGTGGCCCTCTAGATGGCCGCCTTCGACGCGTTCGCGCCCGGTGGTCAGCGTGACGCCGGGCGGCAGGTGGATCTGGAACACCGTGCCGCGCGCCGTCTTGCGTTCCAGCGCGCGCTTGCTCACGTAGGCCGGCAGCCAGCCGCTGTTGGCCACCGCGAAACGCACGCGCCAGGTGTCGGGGCCCAGCGCCCGCACTTCGGCGCGCAGCACCTCCAGCTTGGGCAGGCTGAGCGCGATCTGCGTCAGCCAGGCCGGGAAGCGCGCCGCCTCACGCTCACGCAGATGCGGCGGCGGGTTGCGCCAGTAGTTCATCTTGTCCCAGCCGCCCAGTTCCACCATGCCCAGCTGCGGGTGGCGGTAGGGGTACCAATCGACGTGGGCCAGTCCGCCACACTGCTCGTCGCTCCACTTCAGCAGCTTCAGGTCGTCTTCGGCGGGGTGCTCGCGGTACCAGTCGATCCACTTGTAGTCGGTGATGCCGGCTTCCTTGTTCGGCGCCCAGATCTCCACGGTCCAGAACAGCGCGCCCAGGTGTTCGTAGATCCAGTCCTGTGTGCCAGTAATGACCTGCTTGGGGTGGTACTTGAAGTCGTGCCAGATGCTGATGGCCGGGTAGCCGGTCAGCTGGGTGCCCAGTTCGGAAAAGCGCTTGTAGGACCACAGGTCCTCGGGCGTCATGTCGTCATCGCTTTGCATGCCCATCGGCCGCAGGATGACGCCGCTGTGGGTGTGGAAGCTGACCGCAGCGCCGATGTTGGGGTGGCCGGTGATGAAGTGCACCATGGCCCGCACTTCGGGTTCGCTGGTCGGGTAAGGGCCGGCGCCCACTTGCTCGAACTCTTGTCTCCAGTAGGCCGGAAAGTTGCGATTCAGGTCCAGCCCTTCGCGGTCGGGGTTGGCGGTGATCTTCAGCCCGTCGTAATTCTTCAGCGTGCCTTCGGGAATGATGCGGAAGTAGCTGCCGCCGAATTCGCCGGGCTCGCGCGGCACCATCAACCGCGCGTCGGCCGGGTGCGCCTTGTAGCCGCCGTGCGGGTCGGGCACGCGCATCTGCAGCACGCGGCCGTCGCCGTCCACGTCCTCGATGGTCAGGCCGTCGACCGGCTCTTCGTCGAAGGGGTAAGGCCGCGTGCTGCTGCGGACGTGGCGCGGCCGGTCGGCGAGCGCCAGCTCGGCGCCATCGGGGTTCAGCCGCGGCACCATGTAGACGACGCGGGTGTCGAGCAGCTGCCGGGTCTGCGCATCACCCGCCAGGTACGCGCTGACCAGCTGGTGCAGCCAGTACAGGCAGGCCGTGCTGGCGGTCAACTCGGCCGCGTGGATGTTGCCGTCGACCCAGAAGGCCGGCTTGTCGGTGTCGGCGCCGGTGGCGGTATGGGTGATCGTCAGCAGCCAAATGTCGCGGCCCTCGAAGCTTGGGCCCAGTGAGCTGAGCTTCACCAGCTGCGGCGCAGCGGCGGCGTAGTCGTGCAGCAGGCGGGTCAGTTCGTCGTGGCGGTAGAACTGGTCGAAGCGGGGAACCGGAAGGGCAGGCATGTGGGCTGTGCGGTGCAAGTGGCAAGGAAGCAGCACATGCTAACGGTGACTCACTGCGACGAAACGGCGACGAAACGGCGACGAAACGGCAACTCACGGCAGGGCCAGGCAGCCCTGGTGTCATGAACGGTCAGCGCTGCGCTTGAATACCGCCCTGGAACACGCGCAATTCACCGGGCGCGAAGGCCTGCCAGTCCTCGTCACGCGTCAGCGGCTCGGTAGCGACCACGGCAACGCGGTCTTGCGGCGTGGTGTGGGCGGCGAAATCGACACTCAGATCTTCATCGGCCAGCCGCGTGGCCACGAACGGGTGGCGGCGTTCAACGGCGTACAGCTCGGTGGTGCCGTGCGCCCACAGCGCCTGCCCGTTGGACAGCAGTATGTTGAAGGTGCCGTGGGCGGAGGGCTGCGGCAGCAGTTCGCGCAGCGTGCAGCTCAGCTCTTCGACGCTGGGCACGCTGGCGTGCGCCTTGGCCAGCTCCTGCATCAGCCAGCAGAAGGCGCGTTCGCTGTCGGTGTCGCCCACCGGGCGGTAAGCGCCGTGCAGGCGCGGCGCGTAATCCCTCAGGTCGCCGTTGTGGGCAAAGACCCAGTAGCGGCCCCACAGCTCGCGCACGAAGGGGTGACAGTTCTGCAGCGCCACCCGGCCCGCGGTGGCCTTGCGGATGTGGGCGATGACCACCTCGCTGCGGATCGGGTAGCGCTTGACCATTTCGGCCACCGGCGAATGCAGCGCGCTGGCCGGGTCGATGAAGTGGCGCAGCCCGCGGTCTTCGAAGAAGGCGATGCCGAAGCCGTCCTGGTGCGCGGCCGCC
>JAYSYH010000291.1:0-32351 GCA_043716645.1 Betaproteobacteria bacterium
CGTCTTCTCGCTTCCTGCCAGCTTTGAATGGCCGGCAAACCAGGCCGTAGCCTTTGCCAATATGTCGCGCTCCTGCTGAACCTGCTTGAATTTGCGGCGCAACTCGATCAGTTCCTGCCGCTCGTTCATCGACAACGGCGCGTCGATGCTGGTGGCGCCGCTGCCGTCAGGGCCGCCGGCAGCCTTCATCCACGCGTGGATGCTGCTGGCGTTGCAGCCGAACTCTCGGGCCAGATCGGTGACGCCGCGGCCTGCGCGCACCAGTTCGACCATCTGTTGACGAAACGCCGCCGGATACGGCGGCTTGGGGGTTGGCATAGCGGACTCCTTGTTGAGTGAAAAAGTGTCCGCAAAATCGGGGGAACTTCAATGCCTCGTAGTAGTGTGTGCCCTCCGCGCGGGGCATCCTTGGGAGGCCCAGTACAGATACGATCGGCGGCTTTGCGGCGGCGAGTTCACGGCCGCGGATGTCGGCTCTGCGTCGGCAGCACCAATTCGCAGGCGGCGAGAGCTGACGTTGGGCCCCTGCGCCGTGGTCGCCTGGTAGTCCGCCCACAGCGCTGGGGACCAAGTTCGGGTTTCTGGGTACTGCTGACCTTGCCAGCTTGACGGTAACTTCGCGCCTCCCGAGCGTCTGCTGACCTCGGGCGCCAACCGGTACTGCCGACACTGACCTGCCTCGCGGTCAGTGCCACCGAAGCGAATTGCTGTGCGCGAGGCCGAGAGCGCGAACGAACTCCGCATAGCGCGCCAGGCGTTGCGCAGAGCGTCCTGAAGGGGTCGGGGCGCGTAATTTCTGATCAATTCGGCGTGAACTTGCGTGCTGCTCAATGAACCCGTAGCACCGCAAACTGCTGTCGGATTGGAGCGACCTGTATCGACACATCATCACCCTCGCATTTACCCAACATGGCCCTGCCCAAAGGGGCTTCGCTGCTGATGACCTGAACGAGCTGAGCGCCGCTGACCAACTTCATACTGCCCCCATCCGGGCCAAGAAAGAGCTGTTGCTGCTTATCGTCGGAATCGACTAGGCAGACCAGCGCGCCGAGCTGTATGCCTTTGCTGGCGTCGTAGGGGCTCGGGCGGAATTGGCGCCAATTGGCCATCGCTTGGCGGATGGCTTCGGCGCGACGAGCTTGGCCGGTGGCCAGGTAGGCGGCTTCGAGTCCCAAGGTGTCGTATTTGTTTTCGGCGATGTTTTCTTCGTGAGTCGCCGCTTCATGGGCCGCCTGCACTGCCTGTTCGGCTTGCAGCAGGTCTTCGGCCAGCCGTTCCAGCACCTGCTGCCGCAGCACGAATTTATCCATGATGAAAGGTAGGCATCTCGAACAAACGGGGGTCAACTCTTGATTGTGAAGGGCTCAACCAGCTTTCGACGCTTCTGTTGGCCGTAGGTCAACTTCAGCCATGGGTCGGGTTTCGCCGGTCTTCAGGGGCAGCAGCAATCATTCGCGGCCCGACGCGTCGGCTGCGCTACGCGAATGACCGTTCAGGGAGGTGCAGCGGTCATCCGCCTTGTTGACGATCGTGCGACCGGTTTCGGCTCGGGCTGCCGTTCACCTGCCGACCCTGAACGGCTGCAGTCAGTCTGGACGCGCCTGCCCGATTGATTGCGACATCGAGCGCTGACAATAGAGTCATGAAGCACCTTCTCTTCCTCACCCTGCTGGCCTCCGCCATCGGTGCCCACGCCCAACGAATCGGCGAGGTCGACACCGTGTTCAAGTTCATCGGCCCTGACCACAAGATCGTCGTCGACGCCTACGATGACCCGGAAGTGAAGGGAGTCACCTGCTACGTGTCGCGAGCCAAGACCGGCGGCATCAAGGGCGGACTCGGCCTGGCCGAAGACAAGGCTGAGGCGTCCATCGCCTGCCGGCAGACTGGCCCGATCGCGTTTCCAAGGCCGCTCAAACAGCAGGACGAGATGTTCAACGAGCGCATTTCACTCGTCTTCAAGCGCCTGCGTGTTGTGCGCATGGTGGATGCGACGCGCAACACACTCGTCTACATCACCTACTCGGACCGCGTCATAGAAGGCTCACCGCAGAACAGCATCACTGCCGTGCCTGTGGATCGAGGTACGCCGATTCCGGTGCGGTAGCGCGCGGTCCCCGGGCACGGGAAAGGGCCGCCTTGTGCTCCGGCCGGCAGCCCCGGCCTGACTGAATTCGCGTGAGGGATCACGGCCTGTCAGGGTCGGGACGTTAGGCCTTTGACAGCGGTTCGACGTGCAGCGCAACAGCCCGACCAAGCGCAGCGAGGACAAGCTTGCCGGCGTGTTGCCCAAGCATGGACTGAGCACGATGTTGGCAGCAAGGGACGGCCGCATGTTCCGGGTGACCTTCGAACTGGTGAACTGCAGCCTTCAGACGACTTTCGATCGCCTGCACCCCATGCTGTGAGCGCAGCCTTTTCGAACGAGAGGCGATTGCGCCTTGAGCCATGAACCGTAGCGCGCCACCGGTTTTACTGGTGCATCGCCAGAAAGGCTGGATCGCAATTCCGCAAGGCCCGGCAATCCTGCCGATGGACAGTCCTTGGAAAGATGCGAAGTGAAAACGACCGAATATTGGTTCTGGACTGTCCACGGTAGAGACTTGCAGCGTCGCATTCGAACGGCATGGCGGATGTCCCAACCTGAGGCCCAGGCGCTGGACCCGAGCGCTGAGCGCACACCCGGCACTTACGAAGTCAGGGGCGGTGGCCGTGCTCAAGCGGCTTCCCACCTGACGGGCAATTCAGATCGACATCGAAGAGACCGCACCTGACACCGACAGTTGACCAGGATTCTTCGCCCAGAAGCCTGGGCAGCACGGTGCGACGCAGCCAGCCCGTGCGTGTGGCCGCGCTAGAGATGACGACCTAGGATGACGACCTAGGATGACGACCTTGTCATCCTTGAGCGCAGCCAGCGGCCTAGGATCTTCATCAGCGGCGCGCACCCCTGCGGCCCTTGAAAAGATTTGCACATGAAGTCGGCACGTTCGAAGGTGGCCACCGCTGAACATCACGGCGCGCGCCTCCGCACCGCCGCCAGCAGCCTGGCCACCGCCATCGCGTTGATCTCGGGTTGTGGCGGTGGCGGTGGTGCTTCCGATGCTGCGACAGCAGTGCCTGTGGTGCCGGTTGTCACCGTGCCTGCCGCGCCGTCGGGCACCGCCGGCTTCGCGCTCGTCAGCGCGGCGGGCAGCGAAGGCGGCACCCTGCCGGCCGAATACACCTGCGACGGGACCGGTGCTTCGCCGCCCTTGGCCTGGACGGGCGCGCCCGCCGGCACGCGAACCTTCGCCTTGCTGATGGGCACGCTGCCGGGTGACGGCACGACCAAGTACAACTGGGTGGTCTACAACCTCCCGGCCTCGGCCAGCAGTCTGCCCAAGAGCAACTTCGGGGCGCTGTACGCGCTGTCGGCGGCGCCCGCCCTGGGCAGTGGCACTGCGCCAGTGGACGGGGCCACGCTGAGCGCAGCACTCGCGCCGCTGAGACTCGGCGAGCGCTGTGGACGGGCCCATCGGCGTGGCCATCAACGGCGTGCCGATCTTCAACCCCTGCAAGCAAGGCGGCTGTCAGAACGGCGACACCAAGGTGCTGGGTGAACTGGACGTCTGCAACGGCCATGCGGGCCGTGCCGATGACCACCACTACCACTACCACTACGACTACCACGCTGCGCCCCTGTGCCTGATGGCCGGCAAGCCCGCCAACTACTGGGACACCCACCCGGTCGGCTGGGCGCTGGATGGTTTTGCGATCTTTGGCTACAACGACGCCAACGGCACGACGGCCGTCCGTGACGGCCTGTGTGGCGGCAACACCGGCACCGTGCCCAACGCGCCAGCTGGGTACAGCCACCACGTCACCGATGCCGCGCCTTACGTGCTGTCGTGCTTTCGGGGCACGCCCAGCCCCGACCTAGTCGGCCAGGGCGCCCTGCTGGCGCTGCCGCAAAACAGCGGCAAGCTGGCGTGCTGGAACTTCCAGTTCACGAGCGGCGCCGGGGCCGCGACGCAGCCTGCGGTGGCCTATTGCCGCTGAGCAAGCCGTGCAAATCGTACCGACCCATCGCAGAACTTGGCTGGCCGCCATGGTCTTGGCTTGCGCCTGCGGGTTCAGCGCCGCGCATGAATTGCCAGCCAAGCGGCTGACGCTGGTCCAGCGCGAGCCGGGTCACGTCAGCCTGGCATTCCATATCGACTATGCCAAGGCCTTGCATCGCGTTCTGGCGCCGAGGCAGGACTTCCGGTCACGCAGTGGCGATGGCCGAATGCGGCCCGCGCGCAAGCGCTGCTGCAGAAACATGCCATGCACGAGATCGTGGCGCCTAGCGCGCACGAGCTGGGGGGCCCGACCGAGATCCTGGCCGAACTGCTGGCCCCCAAGCCTATCGGCACCTTCACGCTGAAGTTGCCGGACGAAATGCAGGCGGTGCTGGTGGTGTCACACCGGCCCTACACTGGCCTGGGCCAGGCCGCGGGCACCGGCGCTGACCGTGAAGTTCTAGTCGGCGGCCAGACTCGGGGCTTCTCAGCTCTGATTCAACAAATCACTCAAGGCCTGGTCCACGAACCGCCGGTCTTCGCCCGAGTTCATCGGGTTGCCGGCACGGTGGCCCCAATCCGAGGGGATTACCTTGAGTTCGGCGTTGCCCATCAGCGCGACCTCGCGTCGGTTGTCTTCGACCTGGAAATAGAGGTCGGTGGCGCCGGGCATGATCACTGCGCGGGCCGTGATCGCGCCCAAGGCCTTGGCGAAGTCGCCACCGTAGAGTTCGTTGGCGCTGATGTCGGCGTGCTCCCAGGCCCACAGGTGCGACAACAGGTTGTCGGGGTCGCGCTTGAGCATGCTGCCTTCCCATGACATCACCAAGTAGTCCTCGACCGAGCTGAAACCCATGCCGCGCCAGAGTTCGTCGCGGTAGAAGGTTTGCGACAAGGCCCAGCCGGCGTAGACCCGGCCCATGGCGCGCAGGCCGCGTTCGGGGAAGCCGGTGAAGTGCCCGTCCTGGTAGTGGCTGTCGGTGGTTAGCGTGGCGCGCACGCCGGCCAGGAAGACCTTGTTGTGGGGCGCTGTGCGCGCCGCACCGCACAGTACCGCCAGGCGCTGCACGGCGCTGGGGAAGAGCGCCGCCCAGTGGTAGGCCTGCAGCCCGCCCATCGAGAAGCCGCCGGCCAGCGCCAGCCTTTCGATGCCGAAGACTTCTGCCATCAACCGGCGCTGCACGCGCACGTTGTCGGTGATGGTGAAGCGGGGCCAGCGGCTGCCGTTGGCCGGTATCACGGCGTTGCTGGGTGACGACGACAGGCCGTTGCCGAAGAGGTTGGGAATGACGACGAAGTAGCGCCCCGGGTCCAGCGCGCGGCCAGGGCCGACCATCCATTCGACGTCGTGGTGGTGCGCGGCGAAAGGCGTCATCCACAGGATGGCGTTGGATTTGTCGGCGTTTAGCGTGCCGTAGGTCTGGTAGGCCAGACGGGTGCCGCGGTGGGTCAGGCCCGACTGCAAAAGGACATCGCCGGCTTCGAAGAATTGGGTTTCCATCAAGGTAGTGCCTGTGTGGGTTTCAAGGTGCGATGCGCATGCGACGGCTGACCGGGCGACGTCAACCGCCCAGGTAGGCTTCCTTCACCAGCGGGTGGTCGTGCAGCCGCTCGGTACGGTCTTCCAGCACCACGCGGCCGTTTTCCAGCAGGTAGCCGCGCGTGGCCACGGCCAGCGCCATGGCCGCGTTCTGTTCCACCAGCAGCACGGTCACGCCCTGGCGGTTGATGTCGACGATCTTGTCGAAGAGTTGCTCGACGATGATGGGCGCCAGGCCCAGTGACGGTTCATCCAGCAGCAGCAGCTGGGGCCGGCCCATCAGCGCGCGGCCCACGGCCAGCATCTGTTGCTCGCCGCCCGACATCGACCAGGCCAATTGGGTACGCCGTTCGGCCAGACGCGGGAACAGGGTGAAGACCCGATCGAGGTCGTCGGCGATAGACAGGCCGCGACGTCGCCAGGGCGTGGCGCCGACTTCGAGGTTGTCCTGCACCGTCATGCCGGCGAAGACGCGCCGGCCCTCGGGCGACTGCGTGATGCCCCGCCGCACGATGGCCTCGGGCGACAGGCCGGCCAGCGGCTGGCCATCGAAGTGGATGCTGCCAGCGCTGATTGGCAGCAGGCCCGACAGCGCCAGCAGCGCGGTGGTCTTGCCTGCACCGTTGGCGCCGATCAAGGTGACGATCTCGCCGCGCTCGACGCGGAAGGACATGCCGTGCAGCGCGGTGATGCCGCCGTAGCGCACTTGCAGGTCGCGCACTTCAAGCATGGGCCGACTCCAAACCGGCGGGCGGCACGTTCGGCGGCGCGCCGGTGGCTGCGCTGCGCGCCGCGCGCGGTCGGCCCAGGTAGGCTTCGATGACGCGCGGATCGGCCTGCACCTGGGTTGGCGTGCCCTCGGCAATCTTGCGACCGAAGTCGAAGACCGTGATGCGGTCCGACACCGACATCACCAGGCGCACGTTGTGTTCGACGAAGACGATGGTGATGCCGCTGTCGCGCAGCGCGCGGATGGTGTGCATCAGTGCCGCCGCTTCTTGCGGGTTCATGCCGGCGGCCGGTTCGTCCAGCAGCAACAGCTTCGGGGCAGCGGCCACGGCGCGGGCAATCTCCACCAGCCGCTGCTGCGCATAGGCCAGGCTGCCGGCCGGGCGCTGGGCCAGGGTGGCCAGGCCCACCTGCTGCAGCGCACGCAGCGCCGTGCTGCGCAAGGCTGCTTCCTGGCGCCGCCAGGCCGGTGTGCGCGCCATCACGGCCAGCAGGTCCATGCCGCTGTGGCAGGCCGCGCCGACCATCACGTTGTCCAGAACCGTCAGGCTCTTGTACAGGCGGATGTTCTGAAAGGTGCGCGACAGCCCGGCACGCGCGATGGCGCTGGGCCGTTTGCCGATCAGTTCGACGCTATCCAGCTTCACCGAGCCCGACTGCGCCAGGTAGGCGCCCGACAGCACATTGAGGAAGGTGGTCTTGCCCGAGCCGTTGGGGCCGATGACCGCGTGCACAGTGCCGGGCGCGATGTCGACGCTGATGGCGTCCAGCGCGACCAGACCACCGAAGCGCTGAGTGACCTCGCGGGCCACCATCAGCGGTACGGCCTGGGGCGGTATCGCCGCTGCGGGCGTGGCAGGTGCTGCAGGTGTTGCATCGGCAGCGCCGGTTGCTGCGGACGACGGCCCTTCGGCGGTTGTGCCTGCCTCGCCCTGCCGCCACCGCGCACCCAGGCTGACCAGCCCACCGGGCAGGAAGGTGACCATGGCGATCACGCCCAGGCCGTAGAGCACCAGGTACCACTCCTTGAGGAAGCGCAAGGCCTCGGGCAGCACCGTCAGCGTCACCGTGCCCAGCACCGCGCCCACAGCCGAGCCCGTGCCACCCACCACCAGCATCACGAAGAAGAGCACGGCCTGGGCGTTCGAGAACAGGTCGGGGCTGACGTAGTTGATGGTGCCCACGTACAGGCCGCCGGCCACGCCCGCGTACACCGAGGACAGCATGAAGGCCAGCATCTTCACGCGCACGGTGTCCACGCCCATGACTTCGGCGCCGATTTCGGAATCGCGCAGCGCGATCATGGCGCGGCCCAGTTTGGAGTGGCGCACGCGCAGCGACAGGCCCAGCGCCAGCGCGCTGAAAGCCAGCAGGAAGTAATACTTTTCTACAGGCGTGGCGAGCACATGGCCGAACAGGCTGATGCCCGGCACGCCGCGCAAGCCAGACGTACCGCCGGTGACCGGTTCCCAATGCACCAGCACCAGCTGCACGATCTCGCCGAAAGCGATGGTGGCCATGGCCAGGTAGTAGGCGCGCAGCCGCAGCGTCGGCAAGCCCAGCAGCAGCGTGCAGGCGGCGGTGGCCACACCCGCCATTGGCAGCGCCAGCCAGAAGGACCAGCCCTTGAGCGTCAGCGCGGCCGTGACGTAGGCGCCGATGCCCCAGAACGCAGCCTGCGCGAAATTGATCTGCCCGCAGTAGCCGGTGATGAAGTTCAGGCCGATGACCACCACCAGGCTGATCAGGCCCAGGTGGGCCAGTTGCAGCGCGTAGTTGCCGGGCAGGGCCAGCGGCAAGGCCAGCAGCACCAGCAGCACCAGCAGCGCGGCGGCGCCGAATGCCCAAGAGCGGGACAGCTTCATACGCGTTCCGTCTGCCGTTCGCCAAGCAGGCCTTGCGGCCGCAGGAACAGGAAGCCGACCATGATCAGGAAAGAGATGGCGTCGCGGAAGTCGGACGACAGGTAGGCCGCTGCCATCGTTTCAATGACGCCCAGCAGCAGGCCGGCCACGACCGCGCCCGCCAGGCTGCCGAAGCCGCCGATGACCGCGACGACGAAGGCCTTCAGACCCAGCGCACCGCCCATCGAAGGCTCGGCCAGGAACAGCGGCGCCACCAGCAGGCCGGCCGCGCCGGCCAGCATCGCGCCCAGCATGAAAGCGACCGCCACCGTGGTGCGCACCGGGATGCCGCACAGCCGCGCCATGTCCATGTCCATCGATGTGGCGCGCACCATGCGCCCGAAGGCCGTGCGGGCCATGAACCACCACTGCGCCAGCAGCAAGACCGCCGTGGCCGCGAAGATGAACAGCACGTGGCGCGACACGGTCACGCTGCCGATGTGGATGGGGTTGCTGTCGAAGGGCGAGGGCAAGGACTGCGGCAAGGGACCGAAGACGATCAGCACGAGGTTTTCGAGAATGATGCCGATGGCGATGGTCGTCAGGATCACCAGGTGGAAAGGCTTGCCGCGCAGCGGGTAGTAAGCCACCAGCATGAAAACCACGCCCAGCACCGCCATTGCGCCCAGCACCAGCGCGTAGGCCAGCCAGACGGGCAGGGCGGCCTGCACCAGCGTGGCCACGCCCAGGAAGGCGCCAACCATCAACAACTGCCCCTGCGCGAAATTGACGATGCGAACGGCGTTGAAGATCTGCAGCAAGCCCAGGGCCACCAGCGCGTACACCGCGCCCATGGCCAGGCCGTTGATCACCAGCTGGATCATCTGCAGCCGCCCCGGTTCAAAAATCCAAAACTACGGCAACGGGGTTCAGAAACCCTTCTCGGTGATGGTGCCCACCAGCTCGGTGGTCTTGCCCTTGTTCTTGTAGATGCCCATCGCGTGCGCCAGGTCGCCGTCCTTGTCGGCGGTGTAGCTGATCAGCAGCCCCTTGAAATCCTTCGTGGCCTTGAGCTGATCGCGGATGGCGGCGCGGTCGCAGCCGACCTTCTCGACGATGCCCTTCAGCAGGTAGAGCGCGTCGCGGTAGGCCAGCGCGAAGTTGTCCGCGGGAATCTTGCTGCGGTCGAGCACGCGCTTGGCGAAGGCCTGGGCCTGGGCGTTCGGCGTGACCTGCGGGAACATCCCGCCGATGCCCATGCTGCCGTCGGCTTCATCGGCTGTCAGGTTGGCCAGCGTGGTGGCGGCCACGGCGCTGGCGTTGCCGATCACCGGCGTGGTGATGCCCAGGGCCTTGCGCTGCTTCATCACCAGCGCCACGTCGCCGGGGCGGCCCCACAGCACGATGAGGTCGGCGCCCGCGTCGCGGATCTTGCTGAGCTGCGCGCTCATGTCCTTGTCGTTCAGGCCGTAGCTTTCCACCGCCACGGGCTTGATCTTCAGTTTTTCGAACTGCGCCTGCAGGCCCTTGCTGGCGCCCAGGCCGTAGTCGTCGCTGACGGTGATGATGGCCGGCTTGGCCTTCTTCAGCGTTTCGACCACATAGGTCGGCACGGCTTCAGCCAGCTGGCCGTCGTGCACATGGAAGCGCACCATCCACGGGTTGGCTTGCTTCAACAACTGCGCGTTGGTGCCGGCCACCAGCACCGGCGTGCCGCCCTTGGCGATGGCGTCGTTCTGCGTGAAGACGTGCGGGCTGATCATCGAAGAGAACAAGGCCACCGGCTTGTCTTGCATCAGGCGGTTGAAGGTGTTCAACGCGGTGGTGGCCGAGCCAGTGGCGTCTTCCACGTTCAGCTTCAGCTTCTTGCCCCCGACGCCGCCGCCGGCGTTGATTTCCTCGACCGCGTCTTCCAGCCCCAGCTTGGCCTGCACGCCCAGCAGCGCAACGCCCGAAGTCAGCGGCGTGGTCAACGCGATGGGGATGGGGTTGGGGCAGCTGGCCACGGCCTGGGCCTGGGCGGTGCCGGCGGCCGCCAGGGCGCTGACGGCCGTGACTGCAGTGACGGCCAGGGCGGTGCGGACGGTGGTTTTCATGGGGACTCCGGGTGCGGTGCGGGTGTGGGCGGATGGCAGGCTGTTGACCTTGCAGTGCACGGCCCGTGCCACCCGTTCGGGCCCTGTTCGCGGCGCCGGCCTGGGCCGCGACTTGCAAGCAGTGCCCTTGGTCTGCATTGGGTGCCGCGCACTGGTGCGCGCCGCCCCGGACTTGTGCATTCATTCGCCCCAGGTTCAAATGACTTTCCAATGAAGAAAAACATCTTGAAGGCGGCTACCGCGTCCATGCCGCGCTTGTCACGGCCACCGCCAGCGCCGACTTCGCCCTTGCCGCCGGCGCCGGCCGTCGTCGCCATCGGCGCGCGCCTGCGCCATGCGCGGCTGGTGAAGGGCTTGTTGATCAAGGACCTGGCGGCGCAGGTGGGGGTGTCCATCAGCCTGATTTCCAAGTACGAGAACAACAAGCTGCTGCCGCCGCTGACCGTGCTGCACGCGCTGGTCACGGTCCTGGGCACCAACATCGGCGCGCTGTTCGACCCGCAGTGGACGGGTACCGAGCATGTGGCACGGGCCGGGACGCGGCCCCGCCTCGTGGCGGCTGGCGACGGTGATGCTGCTGGCGTGACGCTGGAGCGGCTGATCCCCAATGGCCTGGGCCACCTGCTGCAGGGCAACATCCACATCGTGGCACCCGGCGGCGGCAGCATGGGCGCGATGCAGCACGAAGGCGACGAGTTCGGCTACGTGCTGGAAGGCCGGCTGGAACTGCGCATCGGCGAGGCCAGCCACGAACTGGGCCCCGGTGATTCATTCGCCTTTCGGTCCAGCCTGCCGCACACCTACCGCAACCCTGGTCTGGACGTGACGCGTGTCGTCTGGATCAACACACCGCCCACGTTCTGAACGGCAGGAAGCCGTCTGGCGTGGCACATCGTTTGCTGAATTGTTTTCCGATTGTTCAACTCATTTGAGGCAAACACCAGGGGCAGGCCCTGCGTTCTGCCGGCATCATCCCAACCCATACCCCCTGCAGGAGCCGAACCATGACCCCGTCACCAACCCCCCGCCGCGCCTGGGCCACACCGCTGTGCGCAGCGCTGGTCACGGCCCTGCTGGCCGTCTCGGCCGCCCAGGCCAAGGACACCGTGAAGATCGCCTTCATCGGCCCGCTGACCGGTGGCGTCGCGGCCAACGGCATCGGCGGGCGCAATTCGGCAGACCTGGCCGTGAAGCTGCGCAACGAAGACCCCAAGGCCAAGTACAAATACGAACTGGTCGTGCTGGACGACGAATGCAAGCCCAATGTGGGCGTGCAGGTGGCCACCAAGGTGGCGGCCGACAGCAGCATCGTGGCTGGCGTCACGCACTACTGTTCGGCCGTGGCGATGAGCACCACCGATGTGTTCCACAAATTCGGTTTGCCGGTGATCGTTTGGGGCGCGGTGCTGCCTGAGATCACCTATGGCAACGATTACAAGGAGATCCACCGTGTCAACGGCACGATGATCAACCAGAACGAAGTCGCGTCCAAGTTCATGACCGGCCTGGGCTACAAGAAGTGGGTCGTCATCCACGACACCACCGACTACGGCAAAGGCCACAACAAATACTTCAGCCAGTTCCTGGCCAAGAGCGGCGGCCAAATCGTTGGCACCTTTGGCGTTACCGCCGACCAGCAGGACTTCACCGCCGAGCTGACCAAGGTGAAGGAACTGAAGCCCGACGTGGTTTTCTTCGGTGGCCTGACGCCCATCGGCATCCGCATCCGCAGCCAGATGGACAAGCTGGGCATCAAGGCGGCGTTCGAAGGCACCTCGGGCATCAAGAGCGCGGCCTACCACGACGGTTTGGGCAAGGACCTGGCCGAGGGATCTTTGAGCTTCATCGAAGGCGCGCCCTGGGAAAAGCTGCCTGGCGGCCTGAACTTCATCGCCAAGTACAACCAGGCCAAGTACGCCGAGCCGGCCGAGGCCTACGGGCCCTTTGCGTTTTCGGCCGCCACGTTGATCATGGACGCCATCGAGAAGGTGGGCCCCGACCGCAAGAAGGTGCGCGACACCTTGAACAAGACCCAGGGCGTCGACACCATCATCGGTAAGGTGACCTTCGACGACCACCGCCAGAACATCGTGCCGCTGATCAGCAAGTACGTGGTGCAGGACGGCAAGTGGGTGCTGTGGGAAGACAGCGACTACGCGGCCAAGAAGCGCAAGCTGCCTGGGCAGTAATTCGGCCAGCAACAAGCCGACATGGGCGTCGAAGTCTTCAGCCAGTACGTCGTCAACACGTTGATGCTGGGCGTGATCTATGCGATGGTGGCCGTGGGTTTCACGCTCTTCTTCGGCGTGTTGGACGTCATCCAGTTCAGCCACGGCGACGTGCTGATGCTGGGCGGCTTCACGGCCTTGGCGACTTACCTCGGCGCCGGTGCCCTGGGCATCACCAACCCGGCGGTGCAACTGGCCTTGATGCTGCTGGCGGCGGTGGCGGTGACCGCTGCGGCCGGCGCCTTCGTCGCGCGCTTTCTGGTGCTGCCGCTGAAGAACGCACCGCCCATCAACACGCTGTTGGTGACACTGATGTTCGGCCTGGCGCTGCGTGAGGCGGTGCGGCTGTTTTATCCCAACGGCTCCAACCCCAAACCCTTTCCGCGCCTGTTGCCGGAAGGCGAATGGCACATCGGCACGCTGGCCCTGCGCATCGACAGCCTGCTGCTGCTGGCCGCTGGCCTGGCCACCATCGTCGGCGTGCACCTGATGATCACGCGCAGCAAGCTGGGTCTGGCCATCCGCGCAGTGGCGCAAGACAGCGAGACGGCGCGTGTGATGGGCATCAATTTCCAGCGTGTGGTGCTGGTCACCTTCGGCCTGGGTTCGGCGCTGGCCGCGATGGCCGGTGTGATGAACGGCCTGTACTACAACGAAGTCAACTTCGGCATCGGCCTGCTGCTCGGCGTGATCGGCTTTTCGGCGGCCATCCTGGGCGGCCTGGGCAACTTCCTGGGCGCCATCCTCGGCGGCTTCTTGTTTGCCGCGCTGCAGACCTTCGGCGCAGTTGCGCTGCCGCTGATCACGCCGTCCATCCCGAGCGCCTACAAGGATGTATTCGCTTTCACGATGGTCATTTTGTTGATGGCCTGGAAGCCGACCGGCCTGATCGCCGAACGTTCCAGCGACCGCGTCTGACATGGGCACTTCGCTGCGTTCCAACGCCGGTTTGGCCGTTGCGATGGCCACGGTTTTCGTCTACCTCGGCGCGCTGCTGCACGCCGAAAGCCAACTCGCCGTGGGCGCGCTGTTGTTGGCCGTGCCAGCCGCGCTGTGGGCGCTGCAGCGAACGGGCGCGGCTGCGCCTCTGGCCGCCACCGCACAGGCCCGGCCGATGGCCCTGGGCGTGGGCTGCGTGCTGGGCGCGCTGGCGCTGATCGCCGCGCTGCACAGCGTGCACTTCGCGCTGCTGCTGCTGGCCACGGTGCTGCTGTACACGGTGGTCGGCCTGGGCTTGAACCTGCAGTTCGGCTATGCCGGCATCGTCAACTTCGCGGGCGCGGCCTTTTTCGGCATCGGCAGCTACACGGCGGCCACGCTGGCCACGCACAGTGCCGTGCCCCACCTGTTGGTGCTGCTGGCCGGCGGCGCGGTGGCGGCGGTGCTGGGGTCGTTGCTGATCTGGCCGGTGCTGCGCACGCGCGGCCATTACGCGGCGCTGGTCACCATCGCCTTCGGCATCCTGTTCCGCAACTTCCTGGAAGTGAACGACGCGCTGGGTGGCCCGCAGGGTTTGCGCATCCCGGGCATGGTGATCTTCGGCTGGAAGCTCAACGACAACATCGAGATCGGCGACGTCGAGATGTCTTTCTACGTCAATTACGCCCTGCTGGCCCTGGCCTTGTGCGTGGCGGCCTTCATCTTCGTGCGCCGTGTCGAACGCTCTTGGCTGGGCCTGGCGATGGACATGATCCGCACCGACGAAGTGGCCGCCGCCACCTTCGGCGTCAGCATCGCGCGCGGCAAGGTGCTGGCCTTCACGATGGGCAACTTCCTGGCCGGCCTGGCCGGTGCGGTCTACGGGATGATGACCAGCTACGTGGCACCCAACAACTTCACCTTCGGCGATTCGCTGATCCTGGTGTCCATCGTCATCCTGGGCGGCATCGGCAACCCCTGGGGTCTGCTGCCGGCAGCCACCATCGTGCTGATCCTGCCCGAGAAGTTCCAGTTCATCCAGGAATACCGATTCCTGCTGTATGCGGTGCTGGTCATCTTCATCCTGCTGTTCCGCCCCGAAGGCTTGTTGCCGCGCACGGTGCGGCGCTACTTTCCGGGCACCGCTGTAAAGGAATTGAAGTGACCGCGCCGCTGCTGCAGGCCAGCAGCCTGACCATGCGTTTCGGCGGCGTGACGGCACTGGACGCGCTAAACCTGACCGTCAACGCGCACGAGATCCTGGGCCTGCTCGGCCCCAACGGCTCGGGCAAGACCACCTTCTTCAATGTCGTCACCGGCATCTATGCGGCATCAAGCGGGCGGGTGCTGCTGGACGGCCAGGACATCACCGGCCACAGCGCGCAGCAGGTCTACCGCGCCGGCGTCACGCGAACCTTCCAGCGTTCGCGGCTATCGCTGCCGCTGACCGTCTTCGACAACGTCGCCATCGGCCGCGGGGCCCAACTGCAGCAGGGCCTGCTGTTCAACCTGCTGCAGCGCAAGGCGCTGCGCGCGCAGTTCGACGAGACGGTGGAGCAGGTGCACACCCTGCTGAAGACCTTCAGCCCGGCGATGGCCGACAAGTTGTGGCAGCCCGCGGGCGCCTTGAGCATGATCGACCGTCGCCGCGTCGAGGTCTGCCGCGCGTTGGTGTCCCAGCCGCGCATGGTGCTGCTGGATGAACCCTCGGCCGGCATGACTCACGACGAAACGCGCGAACTGATGGACGACATCCTGGCAGTGCGTGAGCGCCTGGGTCCGTTCACCGTCGTCATCATCGAACACGAGATGGGTGTGATCCAGCGCATCACGCAGCGCTGCGTGGTGCTGAACTACGGCAAGAAGATCGCCGAGGGTCGCTTCGACGAGATCACCCAGCACCCCGAAGTGCAGGTGGCCTATCTGGGGCAGGACGCGGAAGCGACGACGTGACCGCCTTGCTGGAAGTGGACGGCATCCGCAGCACCTACGACCGCGTCGACGTGCTGCACGGCGTCTCGCTGGCCGTTCAGGCGGGCAGCATCACCTGCATCCTGGGCGCCAACGGCGCGGGCAAGAGCACACTCATCCGCGCCATCCTGGGCCTGACGCCGCCGCACACCGGTGCCATCCGTTTCGACGGGCAAGCCATCCACGGCCTGCCCACGCACCAGGTCATTGCGCGCGGCATTGCCTGTATTCCGGAAGGCCGCAAGGTCTTCCCCAAGATGACGGTCGAAGAGAACCTGCAGGTCGGGGCCTTTGCTATCGCCGAGAAGGCCGAGGTGGCGCGGCGCATCGAACAGGCCTACGTCCTGTTCCCCCGGCTGAAAGAGCGTCGCGCTCAGCTGGCGGGCACCTTGTCGGGCGGTGAACAAGCCATGGTGTCCATCGCCCGCGGACTGGTCGCGCAACCGCGTTTGCTGATCATCGACGAGCCCTCTCTGGGCCTGTCGCCGCTGTACGTGAAAGAGAACTTCCGCATCATCGGCGACATCAACCGGCTGGGCATCACCGTGCTGCTGGTCGAGCAGAACGTGCGCCAGACGCTGGCCATCGCCCACCACGGCTATGTGCTGGCACAAGGTCGATTGGTCGCTCAGGGTACGGCCGAGGCGCTGGCCGGCAATGAAGAGGTTCGCGCGGCCTACTTTGGCTGAGCAATCGCAACTGCAATCACAGGCCAGCCATGACTTCATCTGCCAAGCTGAATGAATGGGGCGCCTGGCAGACTGCCTGCCGGCTGACACGCCGAGAGCTGAAGGCCGAAGACCTGGCGCGGGCCTGCCTGGACCGCGTGGCCGAGCGCGATGCCGAGGTGCGCGCCTTCGTCCACCTCGACCCCGACGCCGTGCTGGCCCAGGCGCGCGCGCTGGACGCAGGTCCCATTCGCGGTCCGCTGCACGGCCTGCCGCTGGGCGTCAAGGACCTGTTCGACACGGCCGACGCGCCCACGACTTACGGCTCGCCGATCTACGCCGGTCACCGACCCGCAGCCGACGCGGCTGCCGTGGCCCTGTGCCGCGAAGCCGGCGCGCTGGTGCTGGGCAAGACGGTCACCACCGAGTTCGCCTACTTTCACCCCGGCCCCACGCGCAACCCGCGCAACCTGGCGCACACGCCGGGCGGCTCATCCAGCGGTTCGGCCGCGGCCGTGGCCGACGCCATGCTGCCGCTGGCCCTGGGCACGCAGACAGCGGCCTCCATCATCCGGCCCGCTGCCTACTGCGGTGTGGTCGGCTACAAGCCCAGCGCGTGCCGCGTGCCGCGCGCGGGCGTGAAGAGCCTGTCGGAAACACTGGACACCGTCGGTGGCTTTGGCCGCAGCGTGCGCGACGTGGCGCTGTTGGGCGCCGTGCTGACGGGCGATGCGCGCCTGCTGGCCGACCTGGATGGCTACAGCGGCCGCGCCCCGCGCATCGGCCTTTGCGCCACGCCCGACTGGCGGGCCGCTGATGACGACGTCTGGTCAGCCTGGGCCCACGCGCAAGCGGTGCTGGCACCGCAGGCCGCCGCCTGTGCGCAAGCCGCGTGGCCGGCCGAGCTGACCGACCTGGTGGCGCTGCAAAAGGCGGTGATGGCCCACGAGATGGCGCGCGCGCTCAGCGCCGAGCGGGTGCAGCACCGCGAGGCCCTGAGCCCGCGCTTGCGGGCGCTGTTCGATGAGGGTGTCGTCATCTCGGGCGAGCAACACGCTGCCAATCTGGTGCAGGTGCGTACCAGCCGCCGCACGGCCGATGCCTGGTTCGAGGACTTCGACGTGCTCTTGTGTCCCAGTGCAACGGGCGAGGCGCCGGCTGGCATCGACACCACGGGCGATCCGCTGTTCGGCCGGGGCTGGACCGTGCTGGGCCTGCCCTGCGTCCACTTGCCGTTCGCCACGGGTCGCCGGGGCTTGCCGGTGGGTCTGCAACTGGTCGGTCGTCAGGCCGAGGACCACCGCCTGCTTGCCGCGGCCCAGTGGTGCATGGACCGCCTGTTGGCGTGATCATCGGCCGCTGGTGAAGGCTAGGCACCGTCTTGCGCCAGACTGAACCGCGGTTCACCGTGATTCACCGCGGTGATTGCGAAGTGTTCAGACCGGCATGCGCGCCCTTGCAGCCCTGCCAGCCAGCAAGACTTGGACGGCCCGCTCGGCGGCGAGCACGGCTCCTTCGAGATAGCCGGGAAAGTCGGGTGCGAATTCACTGCCAGCCAGGTAGATGCCATCGCACCACGGCGCAGGCAAGCGCGTGGAGAGTGGTTGCGGGTGCACCGCGGCCGACTGTTTGTCGGCAGGTGTGGCGGTTTCCGCGTCATCTGCCCAGTCCTGCAGGTGAACGTCCTGCGGCGTGAGTGCTTCGGCGCCAAAGAGCCTTCCGAGCTGGGCCACGGCGGCATCCATCACAGCTTGCCGCCCCATACGCCGACGCCACAGGGCGGGCACGCCGACAAAGCCGAACAGCGCTGCATGCCGCCCCCCGGCGTCGCTGGCGTCGTGCACTTCGGCCAAGGGCCCGACCTGGCTGACAGCGCTGCCGGACAGGCCGGCCTCACGCCAGAATGCCTTGGGGTAGAGCGCCACGAACTTGGCGTGGCCGGCCATCCAGGTGGGCGCTTCGGCCCACCGCCGCGACAGTTCAGTCGGCAGCGCCGGTGACCAGCGCACCGTGGACGCCAGCAGCCGCGTAAGCGTCTAGGCGCGGCACCTTGAATGGCGGAGGCGTGGGGCTAATGATCGTGTCCATCAAGCAGTCGAGAGGAGCTCCGCAATCTGGACAAGCCCCTCAGCGCGGCAGCGCTTCCTTCACGGTCTGTTGCGCGTCCCAGCCGAAACCCTCGGCGGCCAGAGACGCTGCCACACGCAGCTGGCGCAGCACGGTGTCACCCTCGTCTGTGGCATTCAATGCGGCCGCATCCCGCAGCGCAGTCAGCCGTGCACGGTCCACCACTTCCACCTGGCCGGTCATCGTGGTCGGGCCGTAGACCACGCGCCACGTGACCACGCTGCCTTTGACCAGCTGGCTGGCCGGCAGCACGATCTCGAGGGCGGGGGTGGTCTGCCGGTAGACGGACTTTCCGCCCACGTTCAACTCCACCGTCTTCAGGTTGATGTCCGCCGTGGGCGCCAGCGGAATGCGCAGGTCGGCGGTCGGCTCGGCCAGTCGCCCCGCGGGCATGGCGGCCTGGATGTAGTCGACGTCGCTGCGCGAAGAGCCTTTCAGCATGCGCTGGCCTCCTTCGAGCACGGTTTGGATGGCCACGAAAATGCCGCCCCCGGCAGGCCCGGCATCTCCCTTGCCGCTAGGCACCAGTGGGCCCCGCGTCAAGCGCGTCGAGCGCATCTCGTTACGTGACGCGTCCAGCACATAGACGTTGACGGCACCCGACACCACGCGCAGCCGCTCGCAACCGAGGTCGGACAGGGATTCCGGGAAGGGGGTGAACGACACGCCCGAAGCGTTGATGACCCGCGCGGAGGCATCCTCGCCACGGTACAGGCAGGCGGCGGCGTGCGCGGTGGTCGACGCCGCCAGCAGGCTGACGAGCGCGACAGTGGCGGAGAGTGCGTGTGGGATCGTGGGGTGCTGCGGCATCGTGAGGACTTCAGGGAAAGGTTGAGGCTGAAGGGATGCGCCGTTCAGTGGTGAAGGAGCACGCCGTAAAGCAAGTAGGCCAGCGTGAAACCCCCCAGCGCAAGTTGTAGCGGCGCGAAGGGATGGTCCTTCACGTACTGCTGCCAGTTGGCGATGTCGTGATGCGCGCCGTGCTGGGCCAGCAACTGGGCGTGCAATGCCATGCCAAGAATCATGGGGCCCGGGTTCAACCAGAAAGCCGATTCCAGCAGCGCGGCAGCGGCATTCATCGCGGCCACGGCCATCGCCAAAACCAAGACCCACAGCGCGATGGGCGGCAGCGACGCCAACACGCCGGCGCCCACCGCCCCAATGCCTCGCCAGGCGGTCGCCTTCTCTGCTGCGCAGAGCCGCGAGATGATTTCGGTGCACGGCCGCTGCGCCCTTCGAACAAGCCACCACAAGGCCTGCAGCACCGCGCCGGCGGCCGTGCCGATGAGCAGATCGGCACCCCAGGCGCCGAGGTGGCTTTCCTTCGCACCGGCCCGCGGATCGCTGGCCACCGCGTGCACCAGCGCGCCAGGCAAGAGATCGCTGCGGCCCAACAGCAAAAAGGTGTCGCGCGCGTCGTAGCTGCCACCCACCACCACAGTGCGCGGCACCCGCTGCGCCAGCACGCCGTGCATCTCGCCAGGTCGCCAGGCCAGTTGTTGCGATTGAACCCGTTCCACCGCCGACGGCCGAAGCGCCGTCCCCATGGGCAAAGCCGACCCGGGCTGCGCAAGCAGGTCGGACATGGCGCGCAGCGTGGACACCTGAACGGCCAGCGCGCACGCCGCCCCGGGTTGGCGCGCAGCTGCGCTGGCGGCAGGCTGCGCGGGGAGCGCGGCGACCGACGCCAGCGCGAGAGGATCGGTCGACAGCCGCACCACGGCACCGAAGTGCGAGAGAAGTTCGGGTGAACCGAATTCGACGCCGGCCAGGCACATCTGCCGCATCCACTGCAGCGAAACCGCATCGCGCTGCGCGGTGCGCGGCTCTGGCACGGGCAACACGATGCGCGTGCGGCCCGCGGCGGCCTGCAGCAGTTCGTCCAGCGAGCCTTGCGCCACGTCCCCACCGGCGGGCTCGAGCTGCAGGTCCAGGATCAGCCGCTCAGGCCCGGCATCGAGGATCTCGCGCAGACCTTCTTGCAGCGCCCTGCGGTCCAGCGGCGAGCGCAAAGCGAAGTGGCGGTCATAGGCCTCGGCATCGATCAACACCAGCGTGGGCGTTGCAGAATCGGCGTGCGGTGGTGCTGGCGCCGCAGACACTGCCGCCACCACGCGCAGCATGGCCGCGTCCAGCCAGCCCAGCATGCGCCAGTGCTCCATCGACACCACCCCAGCAGCGATGGTCATGGCGGCCAGGAAGTGGTGCAGCCACTCCCAACGTGTGGCAAAGGCTTCTCGCCAAGGGGCCTGCGCTGCGCTGCCCTCGTGCCCTGGGCTCACGGCGAGCCAGGCACGAAGTAGGCGTCGCCGACCAGCGAGCTCACCTCGGTCGGCTCCTGGCGGTTCTTAGTCTCGGCCTTCACGGCTTCGCGCACGCGTTTGAAGACCTGCTCCACCGTCTGCCCGGGCACCGCCACGAGCTGCGCGAAATGCTTGGAGAACACGCTGTTGCGGCCCGTGCCGTCCTCGGCCGTGCGACCGGGGCTGGTGGCAAAGGCGATCAATGCGCCCTGCGGCGGCCGCTTGATGGCCGCCAGCCCCGCGCCGGCCAAGCTGCGGGTGGTGGCGGGCAGCGGGTTGTCGCGGCAGGCGTCGATGATCACCAGCTTGACGCGCGGGGCTGCCACGTCCAGCAGCGCCGTCACCTCGCCCAGCTGCAGGCCGCCGTCGTTGCGCACGTCTTCCAGCGTGCGCATCTTCGCGTTGTCCACGGGCATCAGGAAGTTCTCGCCTTCGGCCTGGACCGCGTGGCCAGCGTAATAAAACAGCGCCATCTCCGCGCCCTTAGCCCGCCCGGCGAAGTCGCGCGCTGCCGTGGCCAGCCGCGCTGCATCGGCGTTCTCGATGACGGTGACGTCGAAACCGATGCGCTTGAGCCGGTCGCCGACCAGTCGCGCGTCGTTGACCGGGTTGACGAGGGCACTTCGTTGGTAGCGCGCGTTGCCGATGACCAGGGCCACGCGGCGGCCGTCGCTCGGCACAGCCTTGGTCGCAGCCTGCGTCGATGCCGCCGCTTCTGCGATGGGCATAAACGCGACCGGGTTCTGGCGGATGGCCGCCTCGGTCTGCGCCAGGCGGCGGTCGATCTGGGCGTTCGGCGCGTTGACGAGCTCCGACGCACGCCGGTACCCCTGGCTTGCCTTGAGCAAGTCGCCGCGCACCTCGTGGCAGAAGGCGACGTTGAAACCCAGCGCGGCCGAGTCCTTGTTGTCGAGGTAGAGCTCATCGAAGCGGCGGCAGGCCTCGTCCATGCGCTTGGCCTTTGCGAACTGCGTCGCTCCCTCAAAGTCCTTTTGCGCCGAGCTGGGCACCCCTTTGTCGGCGGGCATCAGGTCCAGCGGGCGCTGTTCGTAGCCGGGCGCCACCACGCGCAGCAGGTTGGCTTGCGTGTCGGACAAGGCCGCGCTCATCAACTGGCCGGCGTCCGCCTGCGGCACTTGCTCCTCGTCACTGCACCGCCGGTGCGTGCTCTGGCCGCCAACCGTGTCGGCGTACAGCACCTTCATGTCGGCCGCCCGCACCATGCGTGCCCGCGCGGCCGCAAGACCGTCGGTCTGCGTGCAAGTCACCTGGCGCCGCTGCTGCTTGTCCTTCGGGCAGGCCTGGAACAACTTGGTGTCCACGCCGCACACCGTTCGCTCCTCGCGCGTGTCGTTGCGCCGGGTGTTCGTGTTCCCGCCGCTGACCAGCAGGATGCCATCCACGCCCAGTGTCTTCGCGACGGCCGCGAGCTGGGCATCGGACGGCACACCGTTGAAACGCGGTCCCAGCTTCACGGTCTCGTAATACGGACGCTCGAGCACGCGCAGCCGGGACATCGCCGCCTCCATGTCGAGCACCATGCGTTGCGAGACATCGGCGTTGTCGGCGACCAGCGCTACATGACGCATGGTGGCGGCCTCGGCGCTGCGCGCGGGCACTAGGAAGGTCACTTTGCTTGCCGTGGCGTCCGTGATGGCCATGCCGACGTTCTGCACTGCTGTGGCCAGGCAACCAGCCAGCCCAATGGAAACCACGATGAGCAGGCTCACGAAACGCAGGCGGGGCAAGACGAGATGGCGAAACGCCGGGTACTGCATGGCTTGGCTCCAGTGCGTGAGAGTGAAGGTCCATGGGTCGCGCTCAGGTGGCGCGGCCTGCGCGGTGTGGGCCCCGGCGCACGCCGTCAAAGCGATGCGACCAGCATGCCCTGCCTGCCGTCCCAGACCACCTGCGTTTGCAGATCTCGCGTGGCGGCCAGCTTGCCGTTGACGTAGACGTTGGTCTTCAGGGCGTAGCGACCCTGCGGTGCCGCCTCGGGCAGCTTGACCTCGAAGGAGTTCTCGTAGCGACCGGCTGAGCTGGCGCTGAAGGGCTTGCTGCCGGTCTTGATCTGCGTACCGTCGGGATTGAAGATCGCCAACTCTTCCCTGACTTCCCGCACCGGTTGCTTGGCGCCGTTGACCAACTCCAGTGCGGATTCGACTCTGATCGGCTGGCCCCGCTGCACCGACCTTGCCATCAGCTGCGGCGAGTACGAGACCACCGATGGCTCGGCCGGCAACCCCCCGCGCGCCCTTTGGTAATCGGCATCGGCTTGGGCCGCGCTCTTGGTCTGTCGGGAGTTGAAGTTGATCGCCACGCACGCCGCAGCGGCCAAAGCGCCACCCGCCATCGCGCCCTGGCCGACGCCTTTCTTGCCGCTCATCATCGCGCCCAGCACGGCACCAGCCACGGCGCCGACCACGGCACTCTTGCCGACGCTGCAGGGGTCTTCCTCAGCCGCAGCGGCAGCGGCAGCGGTGTTGGTGTTGCCCGGGCCCCGGGGCGCCGCGCAGGCGCCGAGCAGGGCCGCGGCGGTGACGTAGGCCACGGTGCGTTGAACGGTCTTGTAGCGGCTCATCTGGGTTCTCCCTGGTGTATCGGCGGTGGTTCGACAAAGAGGATTCGGAAGAGCGCGGCCGGTCAGCCGCGCTGCATCACTTGATGGAGGTCTCTTCCTTCAGGTACTGCAGCTCGCGCTCCTTGATCCGGCGCGCCAGCGTGGCCGCCTGGGGGTTGCCCGGATCGATGCGGCGTGCGCTTTCGACATAGGTCTTGGCGGCATCGAACTTGAGCTGGCCCATCGCCGCTTCCGCGTCGCGCAGAAACGACTGCGCCATCTCGGCCTGCGGATTCGGCATCGGCGGGGCCGCGACGGCGGCTTCCGCAGGCGGGGGCCGAACGGTCGTTGTCGGGAGCCGAGCGGCCGTCGGCGCTTCGCGCTGAACTTCGCGGGGCGCGGCTGCGGCCGGCACGTTTGTTGGTGCTGCGTTCACCCGCAAAGCACTGTCAGGCGCCTTGCCGCCAGCGGCCAGCGCCTGGCGCAAGGCGGCCAAATCGGGATGCTCGCGGTTGTTGGCAGCGACCTGGTCGAGTGCCGTGCGGGCGGCCTTCACATCGCCATCGGCGAGTTGCTGGCGCATGTCGGCCTCGGCGGCCGCGGCAGCCGCTTGGCCGGTCTCGATCCGGGCGCGCAGGCCCTTGCCTTGCGCGCTGTCGGCGCAAGCCGTGTCGAGTTGATCGAGCGTGCCGCGCGCGCTCTGGAGGCGGCGCTCGGCGATCTGGCTGCCGACGCGACGGAAGCCGCGCTCGCAGTTGGCCTGTGCGGCGACCGTCTTGTCGGCCGCGGCCTGCAACTCGGCCGCCTTGACGCGGCCCTCGCCGCTGCAGGCGGCCAGCGCCAGCACCGTCTGGCCGCGGGCACCGGCGGCGTCGCCGCGAGACAACATGCCGGCCGCCTGGCCGAGCGCCTGGTCGCAGGCGTCGTTTTGCTTGTTGGGCTTGCCGATTACATAAACCCCGGCCAGCGCTGCCAGTGCAAGCGCCGCCAAGACACCGCGCTTGACGTGGGGTGACCTGGGCGATGGCGATGGCGAGGGTGATGGTGATGGGGGGATTGCCGGGGATGGGGTTGCCGATGCCGATGCCGCGGGGTCGACCTTCGGTGCAACCTCGGCTGCCCTCGCGGGCGGCCCGGCGGCCACAGGCACCGCCGCGGCCTTCGGCGGGCCCGCTACGGGTGCAGCAGGCAGCCCCGGCGACACCGGCGCGGATGCCAAAGAACCGGGCACTGCCGCCGGCCGGCTGACCGCCGCCGAGGCATCCCCCGCAGGCGATCCGGCCGATGAAACGCCATCCCCTGACGCCGGCGGGAAGAGGGGCTGTTCGGTGCCGCAATAGGGGCAGTGCTTGACAGCGTCGTACAGACGCGAATCGCAACGGGAACAGGGTTCGAAAGACACGTCCAAGAGGCGCCCGGGCGTGGTCAAGTCAGTGGAGGCGGCATCGCGGCGCTGAGGGGCGGTGGGCTTTGCAGCAGCGGTGCCAATTCGGCCAGCTGGCTCATTTCGACCCAGGCGGGCAGACCCTGGCGCCAGACCTTGGTGCCCAGGGCAGCGATCTGCCCGGTAGCCAGCATTTGCGCCAGTTGCTGCGCGACGAACGGCCCGTATTGCTGGCCGTTGACGCCGATGTGGTACTGGTGCTCCGGCAACAGCGGCAGGCCCCCCAAGGGTGGCGGCATGGCGCCCGGCATCGCGGGCATCGCGGGCATCGCGGACGGTACCGACACCGTAGACGCTGCCACGGGCTTGAGCAAGGCCTCCAGCGCGCCAGGCACCAGCATCTCGGCATGCATCAGGAACTTCAGTCGCGGCTGCCCGTCCTCGCCGGGCTCACGCACTTCCCAGTCGTAGGCGTCGTCATCGGAGTCGCCGATCGGCGTCGCCCAGGGCTTGAGCTGGTCGAGCAGCCGGGTGACCGCCTGCTCCAGTTCGCGCTCGGACAGGCCCTTGCGGCGTGCGCGGTCCCGTAACTCCTGCTTCGCCTCGGCCGCGATGGCGCTGGCAAAGCCCTTGCGGACCTGTTCGGCACCGGTCGAGTCGGACACCAGCTTGGGCGTGTAGACCGCACTTTCGTAATAGTCGCAAAGTGCGGCCAGCGCCGCCAGCGGCAGCGGGCCGAGCTGGGACAGTTGCTCCTGCACGCGCCCGACGATGGCCTCGCGGTAGGCCACCGGCAGGCCGTTCTGGCGGATCGCGCGCTCGTTGCCAATGCGCCGCACATCGCCGCGCGCCACCGCGAACTGGTACTGCCCGGGCGGCACCACGCGCTGCGTCGAGCGCGTCAGCACACCCAGCATCACCGCCAGCAAAAACTGCTTGAAGTCCTCGGCCAGACGATTGATCTCGTCGGTAGTCGGCGCAATCGGATGGCTGAACTGCGTCGAATCGATGTGGGTGTGGGTCGGGCTCTTCTCCGACTCCTTGCGGTAGCTCGTGCGCCAGCCTTCGAGCCCGCGCAGCACCGTCATCGGCACGCCCGACAGCTCGCAGTAACAGACCGCGCGACCCGGCACACCCGTCTCGACGATCGCCAGCTGCGCCGAGGTGATGCCGGCTTGCGTGGGAACGCAGGTGTCCAGCTCAGGGCCGAACTTGCGCTTGAATTCGTCGGCGCTGGCCACGCCGATGAAGCATTTGTACTGATCGGCCCGTACCGTGAAATCGCCCGACAGGTTGGCATCGATCCAGGGCATCGCGCAGGCCAGCAGCTTGCGGAAGGCGTCAAGCCGCGCCGCCGGTGCCATCTGCTCGAGCGCCTCGACCAAGGGATCGGCGGCCACCGCGTCGCCGTCGACGCTGGAGGCCAGCGCCAGTTGGCGCTCGGCCATGCGCTTGACCTTGGCCAGGATCTTGCCCCGCTGCTCGACCTCGCTCAACATGGGAAACAGGGCTTTCGAACCGCCCAGGTCCTTGAAGGCTTCGTCCGCCCATTCGCGCAGTTGCGCTGCGCCGGGCATCGGCACTTCGCGGTCCGGAGCGGGGATATTGATCAAGGTCGCATGGTCCTTCTTCAAGTCCTGCTGAAGAATGGTGTTGGCACGCTGCAGCTGATCCAGCATCGCCAGCACCGACTCGCGCCCCGTCTGAAGTTCGCCGACCAGGCCGTTCCACACCGCCCGGCCCTGCGCATCGACCCCCATCTTGCGACCCAGCCAGGCCGACAACTCGCCCATCAGCAGCGCCGCTTCGTCGGCTGCCTTGGCGCGCAGGTGGAACTTGATGCCGTTGGCGATCTCGATGCGCAGCTGGTCCATCACGGTGACGGCCTGCTTCTCGCCGCCACCGAAGAAGCCGCCCTTGGTCTGCTCCAGGTTGGTCAGCAGGCGCTCGACTTCCCGGCTGCGCACGGCCTCCTTGATTTCGCGATAACGCTCACCGTTGAGCGTCAGCGCCGCGATCAGGCCACTGCCCGAAACCTCTAGGCGCTCCTTGATCTGTTCGACCAGCGACAGCACGTACTCGAGCCCGCCGAATTCCTTGTTGTCCAGGTAGGCATAGAGCTGGTCGCGCACCGTCCTCTTGACGCGCTCCAGCACCTCGCGGCGGCGCTTGGCTACGCGGTCCTCGGTCGTGTCGGCAGTCGAATCCTGGTCACGCACGGCGTCGCGCTCGAGCTGCTTGACCGCCTCGCGTACCTGCACCGGCCACTCGGTACGGTCGAAGCCGCTGCGAATCTCGTCGATGCGGTGGTTGACACGCTGCTCGACGCCGGCCAGCAGCAGGCCGTTCTTGTCTTGCAGCAGGTCTTCGACGATGAAGTAATCGGTGAACTCGCCGCTGCTGCGTTTGAGCTCTATGGTCTTGTCGGAAAATTCGGGGAAGTCGCTGAATGTGGCGGCACGCAGGGCCATGTGGGTGGCCATGAATTCATCGCGCTGCTTGTCTGTGGCGCGGTTGGCGCCGATGTCGGAACCGCCGACACCGAAAAAGGCCTTGAGCATCTCACCGGCCCAGCGGTGAGCGCGTTCATCGCGACGCGCTTCCTGGCGCGTGTCCAGCACGGCCTGCCCCATGGCAGAGAAGCGCTTGGAAAATGACAGGCGCATGTCGGCAAACCGGTTCTTCGGCACCAGCGCGTCGTGCAGGAAATTCTTGTGCTGCGCCTGGTTGACCGCCACTGATCGCTTGCGGCGCGCAAAGTCGCCGGACGCAAAGTCCTCGAACAAGGCATCGGCCACCATGTGGTATACGTCTTTGACGTCCTTGGTGTGCTGCTGCGCCAGATTCCCGGAGTCGATCAGGTAGACCTCGCCGTAAGGCTCGCGAGGCAATTCGGGCTGGTCGTACGCGTCCCAGCGCCCGACATACCCCTTGTTGCCCATCATGGCCGACTCCAGCTCCATCAGCGCGGCGTAGCCGTTGGCCTCGGTGCGGTCTTTGTTCGCGCCGGCGTAGCCGGTGGGCAGGAACAGCATCAGCTCGACATCGGCCGCGCCGACTTCGGTCTTTGCCAGCCAGCGGGCCAGCAAGCCCATGTCGAGGAAAGCGCCGGAACCGGTACCGCCAGCGACCGAGCCGATCACCACGATGCGGAACTTGCTGTTCTCCATCTTCAGGCCCAGCTGGCTGAGCTGGCGCTCGTGCGACAGGCCGGCCTTTAGCGTCTTGAGTTTCAGGCGGATCTTGTCGCGCACCTTCGCGTACTTGTCGAAGAAGTAAAGGCGCGAGATCGCGCGGATCTGGCCCGCCCCTTTGGCCGGGTCGATGCCGAGTTCACGGATCTTCTTCGGCGTCAGCGACAGCCATTCCTTGATGTGCGGGTACTTCTCCAGGGCGTCGTCGTCGCGGCTGTACTTGTCCATGTCGAAGGACTCGACGATCTTGTCCTCGTCACTGAACTTGACGAGGTCGAATTGCAGGTCCTCGGCCTGTGCGCGGCCGCTGTCGATGACCGCGCCACTGTCCAGATCGAACTGGATGAACTGCGCGATGGGGAAGTCAGCAAGACTCTCGACACGGCTTCGCGCACCGGCCCCGCCCCACAGCGTGTTCAGAATGCGCCGACGCAAGCGCATCAAGACCTCCATGCCCGTACCACCGACACCGATGAAGAGCGTCGGGCGCAGGTCGATGCTGGCCTCTTGCCTCGGTGCCGCGCCCCCGCCGACCGACTGATTCAGGTTGTCCGCCATGCTGTTTCCCCCCTTGAAACCGAAGCTCGACGTCTTCTACTTGCGACCCGAGATGAAAGTCAGCACCAGCGCCACCAGACCGACTGCCGCCACCGGCCCGATGATCAGCGGCGTCATGAACTTGCTCGAATTGACCGCGGCCAGCACGACGCCTGTGGCCAGGCTGGCCAAGAAGACGAACAACCACCAACCGGCCGCGTTAGCCTTATTCGGCGGCACGCGCTTGGCGACCAGGGTGTTGGCGTAGGCGCTCTTGGCAAAGAAGAAGGCGATGAAAAGCACCAGCAGGATGCCGCCACCGATCAGCAGGTCGCGCGACGACGTGTCGGACACGACCGTGTACGTTCCCTCGAACTTTTCGCCCGGCGGCAGGATGACGGTGGCCGTGGTGGTCGATGCAGCGGCCGCAGAGCCGACCGTCGGTGCGGGGAGTGAAAAGCCGCTGTCTTTTTGTTGAGCCTGTGCCATTGCCGAATACCTCTCCTGGAAAATGTGGAACTGAAGTGAAATGAAGTGAATTGAACAGACCCGCGCGCACCGCCCGGACGCGCGTCAACGCCCGGTCAAGCTCAGGGTGTGCCCCTCGGCCACGCTCAAGACCCGAGGGCGACCGAGGCCGCGTTGGATCTCCCCGACCGGCCGACCCTCGGCATCCGAGATGGCCAGGCTGGCGAAGGCCTTGAGCGCAACGTTGCGCTTGTTACCGTCGACCACCAGCTCGTAGCGCTTGCTGCTGCGTGTGGCCAGCCCCACCGCGGCGAGTCCGCCCACCAGCAGAAGCAACCCGCCCATCATCGCCAGCACGGGTGTCAGCGGGTATTGAATGCGCACCAGCAGCGGCACCCTGACCTGCGAGGCCCGCACGCTGTCAGGCGGCGTGAACACGTCGGAGATCGGATCACCCGGGAACAGCTCGCGCATTTCGGTCGCGAAGCTTGCCGACAACGCCAATTGCTGGTTGGTCAGCGCCACCTCGACAGTCAGGGGCAACAACACCTGCTTGCCCATCGCGGCCAGCGCTTGCGCCGACCAGGCCGACGGCACCTGGGCCATCGGCAACTTGAAGCTCACTTCCACCGGTTGCGTGGCGCCCGGCTGCAGGGCCCGCACCTCGGCAGGCGTGACGCGAACGGGCGTTCGCTCCGCGCCGCCAAGCAGCGCCGCTTCCACCGCGGCGCCCTGGATCGCGTAGGGGTAGAAGAGGTTCTCCAGCTTGGCTTGCAAGGTCACCGTCGGCACGAGCCCAGCGGCTTCCACGTCCAGTACCAGCGTCCGCTGGTCGGCGCCCAGGCTGGCACGCACGTTGACAGCGTTCTTGACCCTCTCGGGCACGATGCGCACGGCATCCTGGTCGACGGGCTTGAGCCGGGCCGGTGCGTTCGTCAGCACGCGCGACAAGCGCCCCTCGGCCATGATGCGGTCGAGCGCCTCGGAGGCCGGCTTGCCGTACGCCAGCGCGTAGACCATGAGACCGCGGGCGGCATACTGCTTGCCCTGCACCGGCATCTTGAGCGGGAACACCAACGTCTTGGTAATCGACGGCTCCAGGTGCAGAAGCCGGTAAAAGTCACGGTTGCGCTCGGCGGTCTGCGCATCGTTGTCCGGGCTGTTCTTGTTGTTGGTGAAGATCCAGATGATGCCCGGCGCCGTCTTGAACGGGCCGGTGATGGTCTTGCTGATGGCCTCCTTGAAATCGGTATCGGCCAGCGCGGCACCCGGGCCCTTGCGGGCCACCGTTAGCGCGGCCAAGCCGCCGGCGAACCCGGCCGCCCCCCGGTGGCTGGCGAGAAGCGCGGGTGAGACGTTGGTGCCTTTGCTCTGGCTGAAGGCCAGCGTGAAGACCGGGTCCTCGGCACTCACCGCCGCGCTCGCCACCGCGGCCACCAACGTCTTCAGCTGCGACGCCGGGTCGGTATAGAACGGCTCCATCCAGCCGGAGTTCTGCACCAGGAAGGCCTGCTGGATGCCCGCTGCGTTGCCGGTCAGGGCCATCGAACAAGCGGCAACGAAGAAGGCCACCGCCCGGGCCGCTCTGACCATCTGCTTCATGTTTGCAAAGTCCATCCGTCCAATCGACTCAGCAAGGGGTGGTAGACCCACAACAGACCGCCGTGAACGAAGCCGCGCAGACGCCCCGGCTCGGCCACCGCGACCGTGTGGAAGGCGGTCTGGCTCGACGCATCGTCCAGCACCAGCACGGCGCGCATGCGTTCGCTCGACCGCAGCACATCCGCCAGCCCGGCGGTGGTTTCCAGCCTCAGCCCCAGGACCGCGCCGCCGACCGTCGACTCCAGCACGGGCAACACTACCTCATCGGAACTGCCATCGTCGCCATGCTCGGGCTCGAGCCAGGGCTCGCCTTTGAACTTGGTGGCGAAGCGGAAGTTGAAGCTGCCGGAACAGAGGCGCGGCGCCATGGCCGGTGCCCGCTCCGGCTTGTCGACACCGAGTTGCAGATAGGCATAGGCCTCCTGGCCCGCGTCGAAGCAGAGCTGCCAGAGGCTGCCATCGCGCGAAAGGTAGGGACTGCCGAAGGCGAACGCCGGCTGCACGCCAGCGGGCCAGGGTTGGAAACTCGCTTCCAGCGCGCCGTTGGCCTGATGCCGCAGCGTCAGCTGGCCGGCGTCGCACGGCCACACCGCGGTGCGGCCGTCGGCCACGGGCGCGTGCAGCGCGCTCAAGCCCAGGGCCTCGACGCTGGCGGCCGGAAGGTCCACCTGCGCCCCGGCTTCGCCTTTGACGCTGACGCTGACGAAGCGCAGGCCCCCCTGGGCCGGGCGCAGAGGCGCCCAGACCTGGTCGCCGAACTGCAAGGGTGCACCCACCGCAGGCGCGTCGCCCGTGTAGGCGACCGCGAAACTCAAGCTGGCCGCATCGGGACTGACGCACGCCAAGCCCGACTCGGTGGGCAGGAAGATCCGGCTGCGCAGGCCGTCGACGGCAAGCTCACAACGCCATTCGCTGCGCTCGCCGCGCGACTCGGCCAGCAGGCCGCCACCGTCATGTTCTAGCAGCTCCCAGCGCTTCGAGGCCGGCAGCAGGATGTAGAGCAGCCCTTTCGCAGGGTCGAGAGCCAGGAGCACGGCGCTGCGGCTTCCTGCGGGCAGCGAGAAATACTCGTAGTCCCCCGGCGGCGGCAGGCCGATCGAGGCGTCGGGCTCGCCATCGGCACTGCGCTGCTCCCTTCGCGCCAGTCTGATCGGCACGGCAGCCTGGCGCAAACCCCGAACCGCGCGGCTGGCACGCGCAGACAACGGTACCGCGCCGAACGGCGGGGCCCAGCAACCTGTGGAAGCCGCAAGCGTCGGCGCTTGGAGCGGTTTGCCGGTGTGAGGGCAATACTTGAATTCCGGAGGAAAGGTGGCCTGCGGGTCGGTGGCGGTGCATCCCGTCTGCAACAGCGCGGAGAGGTCCTCGCGCATCAGCAAATCCGACGGTGGCCGATGGTGGGCGGTCAGGGTCAGCGAAAAACCTGCGTTCTGCGCTTCTGACACCCAGGTTCCCGACTCCAGCGGCCAAGTCTTCCCCGGCCCTCCCACTGCCTTAGCGCCCATGTTTGCACTTGCATAACCACCATATACTGAGGGTATCAGAAACATTTGCTGGCACTCTTGGAGACGACCCGCCCCTCTTGCCCCCCGACCTCGGTGTCTGGCCGGGCGCCACGAACTTCGGTTCGCAACTGCATGGCAAGTCCCGGCACGCAGCGGTCCCTCCGCCGCTAGAACAGTGAAGGTCAAGTTCCGGCGGCTACTGAACGACGGCTGAGGGTCGACAGCGCCAGTTCGAGACTTTCGGATGCAGTCGTTCGGTCGCGAACCCGTCGCCGTTGTCCGGCCGCGGGCGTGAACGTCCGCTGTCGCCGACTCCCATTTGCATGACGGCGTCGGCGGAGGTCAAGTTCCAGGGTGGACCTGCCATTCGCTCAGAAAACGCCCACGGGCGGCAATGGGTCGAAAGGACCAGTTCGCCGCCAGCGCGAGCAGTCGTTGGCCGGGCATCGTCGCGGATTGGCTGAACCTCCCGCGGGCCCTGCCGCCAACTAAGGTCAGGTTCTGAGGTACACCTCACAGCCGCCCGGTAGGTCGGCCAAGGTCAGGTATCGGTGTCCGCTGACATTCGCCGGCGCATCGTGACCGGCTGCAGACAGTCTTGTGCTGTCGTTCAGGGCCAGACCAAGGCGGCCAG
>JAYSYH010000292.1:0-3664 GCA_043716645.1 Betaproteobacteria bacterium
CACCGGCGCAGTGCGAGGTCTACAAGATCCATTTGGGCGGCGGTTTCGGCCGGCGCGGCGCGGTGCACGACTGGGTGACGCAGGCTGTGCAGATTGCCAAGCAGATGCCGGGCACGCCGGTGAAGCTGCTGTGGTCGCGCGAAGAAGACATGACGCACGGCCGCTACCACCCGATCACGCAGTGCAAGATGACCGCCGGGCTGGACGCGCAGGGCAATGTGACGGCGCTGCACATGCGCATCTCGGGCCAGAGCATCCTGGCCAGCGTGGCACCGCAGAACGTGGTGGGCGGCAAGGACCCGGTGCAGTTCCAGGGCTTGAACAACGGCGGCGGCGAGGCCATGTTGGGGTACACCTTCCCGAACCTGCTGGTCGACCACGCGATGCGCAACCCGCATGTGCCGGCCGGCTTCTGGCGCGGTGTCAACCTGAACCAGAACGCGATCTACCTGGAATGCTTTATCGACGAGATCGCCCACGCGACGCAGCAGGACCCGCTGGCTTTGCGGCGCAAATTGCTGGCCGGTTCACCGAAGTTCCTGGCCGTGCTGAACGCCGCGGCCGAGCGCGCCGGCTGGGGCACACCGGCACCCGACGTGCCCAGTGAGCAAGGCGGCCAGAAGGTCTTCCGCGGCCTGTGCGTGACGCACGGCTTCGGCAGCTATGTGGCGGCCTGTGCCGAGGTGTCGGTCAGCAAAGAAGGCGTGCTGAAGGTGCACCGCATCGTGGCTGCCACCGACCCCGGCCACGCCGTAAACCCGCAGCAGATCGAAGCGCAGATCGAAGGCAGCTTCGTCTACGGTTTGTCGGCCGCGCTGTACGAGGAATGCACGGTGAAGGACGGCCGCATCGAGCAGCGCAACTTCGACAGCTACCCGTCGATGAAGATTGCCGACATGCCCAAGGTCGAGTCCGTCATCATCCCGTCGGGTGGCTTCTGGGGCGGTGTCGGCGAACCGACGATCGCGGTGGCCGCACCGGCGGTGCTGAACGCCATCTTCGCGGCCACCGGCAAACGCATCCGCACGTTGCCGTTGAAGAACCAGAGCTTGAAGGCTTGACGCAGAGGGGTGCAGCGTGAGTCTGATGGCCGCCTTGGCACTGAGCAGTTTCGTGGTGGTCGGCGACGGCATTCCGCAGCCGCTGACCGCGACGTCGGGCGATGTAGCGCGCGGCCGTGCCATCGTCGTCAACCGGCAGCAGGGTTTGTGCCTGCTGTGTCACAGCGGGCCTTTTGCCGACGCGCGCGAGCAGGGCAACCTGGCCAGCAATCTGCAAGGTGCCGGCACCCGCTGGACGGCTGCGCAACTGCGGCTGCGCGTGGCCGATGCGCGGCGGCTCGACCCGGGCGGCCTGATGCCTGCACTACACCGCACACCCCCCGAAGACAGCCTGCAGCGCGTCGGCGTGGCCTGGCGCGACAAGCCGGTGCTGGACGCGCAGCAGGTGGAAGACGTGGTGGCCTTTTTGCAGACGCTGCGATGACGAACCGCCGCATCGTCTTGACCGCTGCCGCGGGGGCTCTGGGCACCGTCTTGCTGCCGGCCACGGCACGCGCCACGCCTGAGGCTCTGCAGGCTGCGCTGCAGGCCTTCACGGGCGGTCGCACCCCGCGCACGGGGCGTGTGACGCTGGACATTGCGCCGCTGATCGACAACGGCAACGTGGTGCCGGTGGCCGTCCGCGTCGACAGCCCGATGACCGCCGCCGACCACGTGCAACGCATCGGCCTGTTCACCGAATTGAACCCGAGGCCCGAAGTGGCGGTGTTCCACCTGGGCCCGCGCAGCGGCGCTGCGCGCGTGGCTACGCGGATGCGCCTGGCCACCACGCAAACGCTGACCGCACTGGCGGTGATGAACGACGGCAGCGTGTGGCAGCAGCAGGTCGACGTGATCGTCACGTTGGCTGCGTGCATCGAGAGTTGACATGGCCGTCCGCGCATTGCTCAACGTCCCGGCCAGCGCGCGCATGGGCGAGGTCATCGAGATCCGCGCAACGGTGCAGCACCCGATGGAAACCGGCTTTCGCGCCGGCAGCGACGGTCAAGTTCTGGCCCGCAACCTGGTGCGGCGGGTGGAAGGCCGTTTCGACGGAGACCTGGTCTTTGCGGCCGATCTGCACCCGGCAGTCTCGGCCAACCCTTACCTGGCCTTTGCGCTGCGTGTAACGGCTTCTGGCCTGCTGACCGTCACCTGGCAGGGCGACGAAAACTTCAGCCACAGCGAAAGCGCGCGGATCAACGCGACATGAAGCGCTGCGCGCTTCATGCGCTGCTGTTGGCTGCCCTGCACGCCACGGTGCTGGCCCAGGCGCCGTCCGCGACTTCAGCGACTTCACGGCCGCTGCGCTCCGGCTATGCCGACATGAGCCCGACCACCCAGGCCCTGCAGCGCGACGACGCGCAAAACCCGGCCTGGTTGTGGGTGGCCGACGGCGAACGCCGTTTCGACGCCGATTGCAGCCGCTGCCACGGCCTGCAAAGCCTGCGCGGCGCGGCGGTGCGGTACCCCGCTTTGGACACGCTGCTGGGCAAGCCGGTGACGCTGGCCGGACGCATCAACCTGTGCCGCGAACGCCATCTGCAGTCGCCCCCGCTGGCCCTGGAAAGCGACGACCTGCTGGGGCTGGAAACGGTGGTGGCGCTGCAGTCGCGCGGCTTGCCGGTCGCACCCGACCGCGACCCGCGTCTGCAGCCCTGGCGCGACGCCGGCCGTGCGCTGTTCAACCAGCGCATGGGCCAGCTCGACTTCTCTTGCGCCCAGTGCCACGACCAGCACGCCGGCGGCCGCCTGGCCGGCGCCACCATCCCGCAAGGTCACCCCACCGGCTACCCCATTTACCGGCTGGAATGGCAAGGCCTGGGCAGCCTGCAGCGCCGCCTGCGAAACTGCATGACGGGTGTGCGCGCCGAACCATTCGCCTACGGCAGTGATGACGCCACTGCGCTGGAACTGTTCCTGATGCAGCGCGCGGCCGGCCTGCCGCTGGAAACGCCTGCCGTCCGCCCGTGACCGGCACCTTGAAAAAGCCCCACCCCATGACGCCCATCGAAGACACCCAGGCCTGGCTGGAGAAAGCCGTGATCGGTCTGAACCTGTGCCCGTTCGCCAAGGCCGTGCACGTCAAGCGGCAGATACGCTGGGTGCACAGCGCAGCGCAGGACACCGAGGCCCTGCTGGCCGATTTGGTGGCCGAGTTGCAGACGCTGGCTGCCGCCGACCCGGAACTCGTCGACACCACCGTGCTGGTCCACCCGCAGGTACTGGGCGACTTCGCCGACTACAACGACTTTCTCGACCTGGCCGACGCCGCGCTGGTTGAACTGCAACTCGACGGTGTGCTGCAGATCGCCAGCCTGCACCCGCGCTACCAGTTTGCCGACACCGATATCGACGACATCAGCAACTACAGCAACCGCAGCCCCCACCCCACTTTGCACCTGCTGCGCGAAGACAGTGTCGACCGCGCGGTGGCCGCCGTGCCCGATGCCGAACACATCTACGAACGCAACATCGAGACGCTGGAAGCGCTGGGCCGCGCAGGCTGGCAGCGCCTGATGTCGCCTTGATGGCACTCGGGTTCGCGCAAAGCGCTGTTCGGCGTTCGGCGTTCGCTGATCGCTGATCGCTGATCGCTGATCGCTGATCGCTGATCGCTGATC
>JAYSYH010000293.1:0-3607 GCA_043716645.1 Betaproteobacteria bacterium
CTTCGTCCTGTGCGAACAGCGCCGTCATCTGCGCGGTCTGTGTGTAGAAGGTCGGCACGTTGCCTTTCACCTCGCCCAGCTTGGCCATGCCGGCAGCCATGTCACCCTGCAAACCGCCCCAACTGCGGTCGGCCATGAAGAGCTGTGCGATGCCGGTGGTGGTGGACATATTGGCCAGCAGAAGTTGGCCCTTGAGCTCGGGCTTCCACAGGTCTTTCCAACTGGCGATGGCCGCGCTGGGCTTGTCGGTGCGCACCACCAGGCCCACCGCGTAGACCGTGCCGCCGACGGCCTGCTGGTTGTGCAGCGGGTCGCGTGCGAAGTCGTAGAGCTGGTCCACGTTCTTCAGTTTGGCGTAGTCCAGCGTCTGCAGCAAACCCTTCTGCGAGGCTTCCAGCGCGATGAAGTCCGAGGCCTGAAAAACGTCCACCACCGGGTTGGCCTTGCGCGCGTCCAGCTTGGCCAGACGGTCGGCGGCGGTGCCCGATTCCAGCACCACCTTGCAGGCGCAGCGCGCTTCGAATGGCGTGTACAGGTGCTTCTTCAGCAGTTCGGTGTTCAGGCCAAAGCCCGAGACGACGAGGGTGCGCGTTTGCGCGTGGGCCGGTGTTGGGGCGGCCGTGAAGCAAAGCGCCAGCGCGGCGGAAAAAAGGCTGCCGAGGAGGGTGGTGAGGCGGGTGCGCATGCGGGGTCCTGCGGTGTGGTGCTCAGGCCTGATCCTGGGGCCAACTCAGGCCGGCCTGCAACGCAAGCGCTGCGGCGGCTGCGGCCGTGGGCATGCCGCTACGGGCGCCGGGCTGCGTGCACGACAGCGCGGCGGCTGCGTTTGCACGCAGCAGCGCCTGCGCAGGCGGCAGCCCCTGCAAGCGCCACGCGGCCCAGACGCCGGCGAAGGTGTCGCCGGCGCCGGTGGTGTCGATCACGTCCACGCGTTGGGCCGGGCATTTGGTGGTGCCGTCTTCGGTCCACGAGCAGGCGCCTTGCGCCCCCAGGGTCACCACCACGCAGCGCGGCCCGCGTGCGCGCAAGGCCTGCATGCCACCTTGCAGATCGCCCGTGCCGGACAGACGCGCCAGTTCCTCGCGGTTCACCAGCACGGTATCCAGCGCTGACCAAAGCGCGCCGGGCAGATCCAGCGCGGGCGCGGCGTTCAGCCACACCGGCACGCCGCAGCGCTGCGCATGCAGGGCCCAGGCGGTGACGGTGTGCAGCGGCAGTTCCAGCTGCATCAGCAGGGCGCCCACGCCGTCCAGCTTGTCGTCAGCGGCAGGCAGTTGCGCTTGTCGATTCGCGCCGGGCAGCACGGTGATGGCGTTCTCGCCGTCGTCGGCCACGGTGATCAGCGCCGCGCCGCTGGCGCCCGGCACGGTGCGCAGACGGCTCAGGTCCACGCCTTCATCGCGCAGGCCCGCGGCCAGTGCCCGGCCGTGGTCGTCGTCGCCCACCGCGCCGGCGAAGGCCACCGCCGCGCCCATGCGCGCTGCGGCTACCGCCTGGTTGCCGCCCTTGCCGCCGGCGTGCCATTGCAGTTCACCGCCCAGCACCGTCTCGCCCGGCGCAGGGATGTGCGCGACGCGGCCCACCAAGTCCATGTTGAGCGAACCGACGACGAGCAGGCTGGCGGGTTTCAAGTGCGGGCTCCGGGTGACGGTGGACTCAGGCGCCACGGCCGGACAACGCCAGCGCAGCCAGCCGCTCTTGCTCGAATTCGAGACGCCAGCGGCGCTTGATGTCCTCGTCCACCCAGGCGCCGTCTATGCCGGCATGCATGAACTGGGCGATGTGCGCGGCGTCGAAGCCGAAGTCGGTGTGCATCTTCTGCCAGGCCTGCGTGGCGTTGACCCGGTGCAGCGTCGGGTCGTCGGTGTTGGGGTGCACGCGCAGGCCGGCGGCGGGCATGAAACGGATGGGGTGTTCGGCCGCCCAGCTCTCGCGCGGCAGGGTGCGCAGGTAGTAGCTGTTGGTGGGCACCACGGTGATGACGATGCCGCTGTCGGCCGCGCGGCGCGTCAGTTCGGGGTTCTGCAAGATGGTGTAGCCGTGGTCCAGGCGGTCCACCTTCAAGACGTCCAGGGCGGTTTGCACATGGGTCCAGGGGCAGCCGAATTCGCCGGCGTGCGCGGTGGTCTTCAGTCCGGCAGAACGGGCCATTGAATAAGCGGCCTCGAAGAGTTCGGGCGGGTGGTCGTTCTCGCGGTAGTCGATGCCGATGCCGGCCACTTTCTCGTGCGGGTGGGCCGCCACCCAGCCCACCATCTCCATTGCTGCGCTGGCGCCGGCTTCGCGGTCGATGGCGGGTATCAGCAGGCTGCTGATGCCGTGGTCGTGCTCGGCGTCGGCCATCGCGCGGACGATGGCCTGCATGCCGTCTCGGTAGCCGATACCCGAGTCGCGCGCCGTGCCGGTCGGGTTCCAGAAGAACTCGGCATGGCGGATGTTCTGCTGTGCGGCGGCGGCCAGGTATTCCAGCGTTATGCGGTGCAGATCGTCGGGGCTGCGCAGCAGGCTTTTTTCCAACAGGCGCAGCACCTTCAGCACGCCCACCGGCTTGTCGCCCCGCGTGTAGTAAGCCTCGATCTCGGCCGCGCTGACGGGCATGCCTTCGCGTTGCACCCACTCGGTCAGCGTGCTGCGCTGGATGGTGCCCAGCAGGTGGCAGTGCAACTCGACTTTGGGCAGGGCGTGGAAGAAGGCTTCGTTCACGGCGGTTTCGGGGTGGCTTCGGGGTGGCAATGCCGGCCAGTCTAGGCACGGCGGCCCCGCGCCGGCAGCCACCCTGCTGGCATTGCCGCATACCGGCGGCGGCATGGGCGTTGCGCGAGTCAGGCGATCAGTGGCTGAAGACCCAAACGCAGGCCCGCGCCAAGGCCGCGGGCCCGTTTCGGCGGCTGGCATCAGGCCCACCCGCCACAGGCTGGCGGCCGTTGGCTGTGGCGCCAGCACCAGCGCCACACCCAGCAGGCCACGGCTGCGGTTCACGCTGGCCAGCAGGCCGGTGGCTTCGGTGTCGCAGCCCACCAGCAACACGGGCGCGTGGTCACAGGCGCAAACGCTGGCGGCTTCCAGCTGGCGCCAAAGGCCGACAGCGCGGTGCTGGGCGCGTGGCTGCCGCTGGCCATGGCCCAGTAGCTCGAGGCCGCGTTGGGCACCGAGTGGTGGAAGCGCGCCGGCGACAGCAGCAGCGGGTTGCTGGCCAGGGTGCGACACAGCGTGTCGGTGATGGCCGGGTCGCCGTGGGCCGAGGTGAACACGCTGGCGGTGCCGGCCGGGTCATGGCCCGAGCCGGCCAGCGCGGCGCTGGCCACTTCCAGCGCCAGCAGCACCGAGTCGGGCGCGCGGCGGCGTTCGTTGGGCGCCAGCAGTGCGGGCGAGGGGCGCTGGGCTGGCGGCCCGGCGAGCGCGGTTCCGCACCGTGCGTCAGACAGCTCCTCGGGCAGCCCGGCGCCGCGCAAGGCAGCGGCCGCAGCGGCCCAGCCGGGCGCCTGCGGTGTCCACAGCGCGATGCCGTCTATCCACAGGCGCTGGCTGTGAAAAGCGCCGTGCTCTGCCGTGTTCGGGGTGCCATGGGGAAGGAAAAAGGGCGTTTGAAAAGCCTATCCTCAAGAGA
>JAYSYH010000294.1:0-3553 GCA_043716645.1 Betaproteobacteria bacterium
CGCCGGCGCTGCGTGACGGAGAAGCCGGCAGCATGGCGCTCACGCGTAGGTCTCCAGCAAGCCGGCGTAACGCCCGCTCGCCACCAGCAGCAGGTCGCAGAATTCTCGCGCAGCACCATGGCCGCCGGCTGCAACGGTAACGTGATGCGCCACAGCCCTGACTTCCGGGTGCGCATTGGCGGGAGCGCCCGCGAATCTGCACCGGCGCAGCACCGGCAAGTCGGGCCAGTCGTCGCCGATGCCGGCGCCCTGTGACCAATCCAGTCCCAAGGCGGACAGGGTCGCCTCGGCGGCCGGCAGCTTGGCTTCGGTGCCGTAATGCACGTGGTCGATGCCGAGCGCCGCCAGCCGGCTGCGCAGCGGCGCCGAATCGCGGCCGGTGATCACGGCCGGCGTGATGCCGGCGCGCTGCAGCAACTTCAGACCGAGTCCGTCGAGGATGTTGAAGCGCTTGAGGCTCTCGCCCTGCTCAGACAGGTACAGGCCGCCGTCGGTGAGCACGCCATCGACATCGAAGAAAGCAATCCGCACGCCTTGGGCCTGGAGCAGCAGCTCGGGCGGAAAATTCAGGGCCGGCACCTAGGGCCTGCTCACACTATTACCGGGGGCGCGAACAGGCTCGATCGGGCGGCCATCAAGGCGCACGCCGCCACCCGCATTGACATGCGGGCAAGGCGGGTAACGACAAGGGGCGCCCGATCGGGCCTGTTCCCTGCGGGTTGCGGCCAAAAAAATCATGCGCCGCGTTACAAAGCCTTGCCGGGGGCCAACCCCGGCTGCGTTTTGCGCCTTGCGCATGACTTTTTTGACTAGCAACGCGTCCCCCGGAAATAGTATGAACAGGCCCTAAATCACCTTGGCGCGCATCAGGTCGTTGCTGTTGACGGCGCCGCACAGGCGGCCTTCGGCATCGATGACCAGCACGCTGGTGATCCGGTGCTTTTCCATCAGCTCCGCGGCTTCGACGGCCAGCGCATCGGCACGGATGGTGCGCGGTTCGGGGAACATCACTTCACGCGCAGTCACCCCGCGCAGGTCCACGCCTTTTTCGACCAGCCGGCGCAGGTCGCCGTCGGTGAAGATGCCGAGCACCCGGTTGTCGCCATCGACCACCGCCGAGGCACCGAGCCCCTTCGCACTCATCTCGCGCATCAACACCGGGAACGCGGTTTCCGGTCCGACCCGCGGCACGGCCTCGCCGGTACGCATCACGTCGCCCAGGTGCGTCAGCAGCTTGCGTCCGAGCGCGCCGCCCGGGTGAGAACGGGCAAAGTCTTCGGTGCGAAAGCCGCGTGCGTCCAGCAGCGCCACGGCCAACGCGTCGCCCAGCGCAAGCTGCGCGGTGGTGCTTGCCGTGGGTGCGAGGTTCAACGGGCAAGCCTCCTTTTCCACACCGCAGTCAATCACCACGTCGGCGTGCCTGGCCAGTGTCGACAAGGCGCTGCCGGTCATGGCGACCATCGGAACGCCCAGCCGCTTGAGCACCGGCAGGATGACGGTGATCTCCTCGCTTTCGCCGCCATTGGAGATCGCCAGCACGAGATCCACCGGCTTGATCATTCCCAGGTCGCCGTGGCTGGCTTCGGCCGGATGCACGAACATTGCCGGCGTCCCGGTCGATGCCAGCGTGGCCGCCACCTTGCGGCCGATGTGGCCGCTTTTTCCCATGCCCATCACAACGACACGGCCACGGACATGCATCATCATCTGGACAGCGCGGGCGAAAGCGCCGTTGGTGCGCGCCTTCAGACCGAGGATCGCGGCGGCTTCGATCTCGAAAGTCTCGTGCGCCAGGCGCAGGGCGCGGGCCGTGTCGAAGAGCTTGTCCTGCGCTTCGCGCACGGCGTCTGCCGAAGTGATCATCCATCGATTCTATGGCCGGCCCGCAGCGCAGGCTAGCATCGGGGCATGTCCGGCCTCGAACTGACGCTGCTTTACCTGCTCGCCGCAGTCCTGGGTGTGGTGGCGAGTCGTTCGCTGAAGCTGCCGCCGATGCTGGGCTATCTGGTGGTGGGGGTGATCATCGGTCCGAATGCGCTGGCGCTGGGCAACAACGCGGACGGCGTGCGGCACCTGGGCGAATTCGGGGTGGTGTTCCTGATGTTCGTGATCGGGCTTGAATTCAACCTGCCGAAGTTGCGCGCGATGCGTCGGCACGTGTTCGGCCTGGGCCTTTGCCAGGTCATGCTGACCATCCTGCTGGCGACCATCGGCTCGCTGTTTCTTGCCGTGCTGGCGCCGACCCAGTGGCGAATGAGCTGGCAGACGGCGCTGACCCTGTCGGGTGCGCTCGCAATGAGCAGCACCGCAATCGTCGTCAAACTGATGGCCGAGCGGATCGAGCTGGAAAGCGAGCACGGCAAGCGGGTGATGGGCGTGCTGCTGTTCCAGGATCTGGCCGTGGTACCGCTGCTGGTGCTGATTCCTGCGCTGGGCAGCCCGGCGGAGCATCTGTTGCTGGCGCTGGGCATCGCGGCCTTGAAGGCGGCGGCGTTGATCACGCTGCTGCTGGCCGGTGGCCAGTGGCTGATGCGCTGGTGGCTGACGCTCGTTGCGCGCCGCAAGAGCCAGGAATTGTTCGTGCTGAACCTGTTGCTGGTGACGCTGGCGCTGGCGTACCTGACGGAACTGGCGGGACTGTCGCTGGCGCTGGGCGCGTTCATCGCCGGCATGCTGATTTCAGAAACCGAGTTCAAGCACCAGGTCGAAACCGACATCCGTCCCTTTCACGACGTGCTGCTGGGCCTGTTCTTCATCAGTATCGGCATGCTGCTTGACTGGCGCCTGGTGGCCGATCGCTGGAGCCTGGTCCTGCTGCTGGTGACCGTGCCCGTGCTGTTCAAGCTGCTGCTGGTGACGGTGCCGGCGCGGCTGCTGGGCGCGTCGATGGGCACCTCGTTGCGGACCGGCCTGTACCTAGCGCAGGCGGGGGAATTCGGCTTCGTGCTGCTCATGCTCGGGCAGCAAAACGCGTTGGTGCCGCCGGCGCTGCTAAACCCGATCCTGGCCAGCATGGTGCTGTCGATGGTGGCCACGCCGTTCATCATCAAGTACAGCAACCGCATCGTGCTGAAGGTGGTTGCCGGCGAATGGCTGCTGCAGTCCCTGCAGATGACGACCATCGCGCGCAAGTCCATCAACACCAGCAAGCACGTCATCATTTGCGGCTATGGCCGATGCGGCCAGAACCTGGCGCGCATGCTCGAGCGCGAAGGCATTCCCTATCTCGCGCTCGATCTCGACCCGGACCGGGTGCGGCAGGCCGCAGCCGCCGGGGATTCCGTGGTCTTCGGCGATGCGGCGCGGCTGCAGGCGCTGATGGCCGCCGGCCTGGCACGCGCCAGCGCCATGGTCGTGACGTATCTGGACGTCAAGGGCGCGCTGAAGGTGCTCGGCCACAGCCGGACCCACGCGCCGCAAGTGCCGGTGATCGTACGCACCCTGGACGACCACGAGCTGGAGACACTGCAGGCCGCAGGCGCCACCGAAGTCGTCCCAGAAACGCTGGAAGCATCGCTGATGCTGGCCAGCCATGCCTTGGCGCTGGTCGGGG
>JAYSYH010000295.1:0-10716 GCA_043716645.1 Betaproteobacteria bacterium
CAGTGACCGATCCTGGTAGTTGTCGCCGGGATGACGGAGCGCGGCGACCAGATAGCCGTTGCGGGCAAGGGCTTGCGCCAGCGTGCTGTGCCCGAGCTCTGTGCCGCTGATGCCATGACTGAGCAGGATCAGCGCCTTGACCTTGTCGACGGGTTTGCCGCCGATGGCAGCGTCAACCGAGAACGGGCCCATGGGGATGACGCGCGGCGCGGCCATCGTCGGGTAGTAGAGAGCGACTGTCGTTTTGGGCGCGTCGGGTGTTGCGCCAGCGGTCTGGATCTGCATCCAGCCGGCCTCAAAGGCGTGTGCGTGTGCTGCGATGAGCAGCGTAGACAGCAAGGCCAGGATGCGCTGAGAAAGGCGGGGCATGGGGTGCTCCAATTCGTGGGGTTGTGTTCGAGTGTCAGACCAGACTGCGGAACAGCAATAGGGCCACGCGACGAAGGCAGCGAAGCGAAGCGCGAGACGACCGCCAGCGGTCGCCGGCTGCTTGGCTACCTGAGCAGGGCTTAGCGCAGTGCGGTCTGCTTCCCGGCATCGGGCGCGGCTTGCAGCAGCAGCACAAAGTCGCTGGCAGCCTTGCGAATGGCAACTTCGGCCGCTGCCAGCTTGCTGAAACGAACCATCAGTTCCGTCACGGGGGCGCGCCAGCCCGGCGCCAAAGCCGCAAGTTGACGCCCGGTTTGCGGATCGACGGCTTCGATCTCCATCGCCGCACCGCCGCGCTCCAGCGGGATGGTCAGCACCAGCGAACTCAGGGTGTTGAGCAGCGGCGAGACGGTCTCAACGCGGGTGATCGCGGCGCGCAGCACGGCCGGGCGACCCTGCGGTTGGGCAGGCAGCGCCAGCACGCGTTGCTGAAGCTCACTGCGCAGCAGGGCCAGCAAGGCCTCGCGCTCTTCGGTGCTGATGTCGGCGCTGCCCGTCACGCGCCAGGCCACGGCATCCACCGTCACGCGGGCGGGATCGATGCGCTCTGCCAAAGCCCGACTTGCGGCCGCAGCATCCGGCCCCCCGGCCAGCGCTGTGTAGTCGCTGAGGAAGCCGCTGTGGGCGGTGGGCAAGACAGTGCTGCATGCGGCGAGCGAGGCGACGGCCGTGGCCGCAATGGGGAATCGAAATCTGTTCATGGAGAACTCCTTTGAGGTGATGTGGAATGAGGGCGAGCTCGTGGGGCCGGGCACCGCGGAGAGCCCACGCCAGGGGGCTGGCCACCGTTGGGGGCCATTGAAGAAGCAGGTGGGATCGATACGCGGCAGCCGGCCCAGCAGACACCCCGATCAGTGCATGACGGGGGACAGGAACGACCGCAAAGTCGAGGGTTAAAGCATCCGCGTTTCCTGGCTCACGAAGACGGCGGCCTTGCCCCCTGCAGCGTCACACTTCACCGTGTAGGCGTAGCCCGCCTTCACAGAGATCTCCAGCGTGGGCCGAAAGGTGGGCTTGGTCAGCGACTTGAAGCAGTAAAGCTCGAGGGCATAGACCCCCGGGTCCAGCTGAATCTCACGCGGGTAGTCTGTGAAACCCGGCAAACCAAAGCGCTTGACCACTGACGACCCCGCCTCAGGCTTGGTGGAGTAGCCCGAAATCGTGGCGTGGTACTCGTCCCCCACTGGGCTGCCGTGGTAGCTCTGAATCACTGCAATCTCCGACATCACCTTTCGCTCGCCTGCGTACTGTTGAGCGGGAGTCATGAAGCCACAGGAACAGAGCAACACACTCAGCGGGACGGCAGCAAGGGGAAGAAGCAAATTGCGCATGGGAATCTCTCTTGGTGAAATCAGGTGGATGGCAGCCGGCGTCGAATGACCCATTCGGCGAGGGCCACGTTCAGTCCCCAGGCCGAAGCCATGAGGACGTCGCGGAAGATGAAAGTCGGCGCGCCGGCCATCAAGGTCACCGGCAACAGGATGAGCACCTGCGTACCGGCACCTTGCCCCAGCGCGTAGGCGCGGACCATCCAGGCCTTGTGCTGCGTGATGCGGCGTTGAAAGACTGCACGAACGGATATCACGACGGCCAGCGTCATGGCCAGCCCGGCCACCATGCGTACCCCGTACAGCAACGGGCCCTGCAGCTCTGCCGGAATGGCATAGGCAGCGGTCATCCACAAGCCTGTCAAGGCCGCCACCATGCCGCACACTGCGGCCACTCTTCCGGCGATGCGATGCACACGCGGGAAGCGCTGCCGAAGTGCTGAGTCGAACTGAAACGCACCCAACACGCAGAACAAGCTGGCGCCCACGATGTGGATGACCACCGGCACCGGCATCGTCACGAAGCGAGCGTTCTCGGGTGTGACGCCGCCGCTATTCGCGCCGCCTGCCAGGCTCGACAGGCGCACTACGCCGGCGATCACGGGCACGAAGCTCAGCATCAAGAGCGAGCTCAGCAGCTTCCAGGAAGGACGGGGCGAAGACGACATGGCGAATGGGCAAGACCGGAGGTGGACCGTGGCGCCAACCCGATGTCGATCGCCTGGCAGGCAGTGTCGGCTGCCCTAGCTCGCCGCGTCGCCGCACTAAAGTGCGGTTCTGCGGGGCCCGCCGGCTCACAACAGATTCAGCTCCCGTGCCCGCGCGACAGCTTCGGTGCGCCTTTGCCCTTCTACAGGCCCATGCCAGGCAAAGTGGCGATCGGGATCTGAAGGTTTAGGCATAGCTCAGCGGCAGGCCTACCGTGTGAACTGAACTGCTGCATACGATGGCCACACTGACGCCGGCTTGTCGTCAGTACGCCGAGGGCGACTATTGCGCCGACAGTGCAGCGCTTGCCAACCCCGGCGCAGCGTGATCGCGCCGTCCTCGAGCCCAACTCCCTGCCCCTGACGTTGTGGTTCCTGGCCAATTAACCGTCACGGCCAGCCGTGGTCGAGTCGACCCTCTCGACGTCAGAACGTCGAGTGATCCATGCTGCTGCTGGGCCGTGAGCGGCACGGTGAAGAGCGGGCATGAGGCTGCCGCGAGTGTGAGCTTGATGCAGCAATAGCGCGCCAGCCACCGCCCACACCAGCAGCGCGATGGCCGAGGCCTCGACGCCGTACGCTCCGCCACTGAGCCACCCAGGGCCGTTCATCGACCCGTGCAGCCAGCCCTTGGCCTCATGACCCGATACCGGTACAGAGAACACGGCCGAGAACAGGTAGTTCCAGGCGAAGTGCATGCCCATGGGCAACCACAGGCGCCGGCTGATTTGAAAGGCTGCGGTGAGGGCGAGTGACGCCGCTGCAGTCACCAGCGCGCCCAGCAGGCTGATCTCGCCGGGCAGGTGGGCGGCCACGAAGATGATGGTCGAGAGCACCAGCGCGCGCCGGCTTCCCCAGGCCTGTTCGGCGATGCGGAAGATCACACCACGTATCAACAACTCCTCGAAGACCGAGACCAGAAGCATCTCGGGCACCTGCTTGATCAGTTGAAACCCATCTCCGAAGCCCTCGATGCGGTAGACACCCAGACCCCACAGCGGGGCTAGGGTGAGCAGCCCCAGCAGCAGGCCCAACCCAGCACCGCGCGACCATTCGGCCAGCGCGCCATCGCTGCTCAGCTCGGTGACCTCACGCCGCTCGATTCGGTTCGCGTATGCCCAGTAGCCCAGTGCACACGCAAGCGCCGCGACCAGGTTCAGCCAAGCGATGCGCACGCCCTTGGGCAGCAGCGCCTCCATCAGCGCGAAGCTCAGCGCCAGTGACAGCAGCATTGCCAGCGCTGCCGCGAGCATGTGCACGACCGGATGACGCAGCACCCGGCGCCACCGAGGGGTGGGGTCGGGCTTGGCTGGCTGGGGAGTTGGGGTCGCAGGGGTCATGACGAAGAGGTGTCCAGGGGTCGATCAAAGCGGCACTCGCCAACCGATCACCGGCGGTCGAGGACGCGCCGTTGCATCAGGGTGTTGGCTTCGCTCCGCAGACCGAAACTCCGGCGTGCGCCGGCGCATTCGGGGCGCGGCGCACCAAGCCTGGCGCGGAGGGGTCGGGACCGGTGCTTGCGCTCAAGGCCTGTGCGGAGCATCAACGCGGCCTAAGTATGAAATCGCCGATTCTTTGAATAACTGTCGGCGCGATCGTTTCGTCGATCACCGCGTATTCATCCACGGCGCCTGTCTTAGCGGTCTGGAACATGTGGTTGACCGAAGGCAGGATCGCCGCTTGGACGCGATGGTTGCCGCCAACGCCTAGCGCAGCCACGATGCCCGCGAGATTCTCCGGCGGCACCTGATGATCGGCTTCCCCGTTCAGGGCGAGCACCGGGCACCGAACGGCTTGCCAGTCGCTGCGGGGGTCTGAGATGAGCGAGTCGCGCAGAAACGGCTGCCGCGCCCAAGCCAGGGACAACGTGCCCTCGTCCATCTGGTATTTCTTGACCAGCGCTTTGTCGGCTGACGACAGGCTCGCGTGAAGCGTCTCCAAGGCCGCCGTCCTGGCTGCCACTTCCGGTTGGGCAACGACGGTCTCGTAGAAGCGCCGCGCGTAAGGCATGACGCGGGCGAGTTCGGCCGGGTCGGCGCCTTGATCGCGTGCGACGAGGCGATCCTGCAGCAGCATCAGGTCAACGCCCGGCATACCGACCCCGGCAAGCGACACGATGAAATCCACCCAGTCCAGGTTGCGCGCGGCGACTGCCGCGGCGATCGCCGAGCCCTCGCTGTGGCCGATCAGGCCGATGCGGGCGAACTGCTGGCGTGCCGCCAGCGCGCGGACCACGGCGACGAGATCGTCGGCGAGTTGCTTCTGGGTAAGTCCTTGATGGTCACCGGTCGAGCGCGAGATGCCACGCTTGTCGTAGCGCAACACGGCGATTCCCCGCCGCGCGAGTTGGTCGGCCAGGACAGCGAACGTGCGGTGGCCGTCCACCTCTGCGTCCCGCGAGCTCGGCCCGGAGCCGGGCACAAGGATCGCGAGGTCCGGGCTGGCAACGCCGGCTGGAAGCGACAGCGTCGCACCCAGCATCACGCCCGCCGTGCTCGGAATCGCCAGCGTCTCGTCCACGTAGGGAAACGGCGCCTTGGGCGACTGCGGTCGACTACGCCTGGGAAACTGCGCGACGGCCCGCAGCGACATGTGCAGCGGTGGCCCGTTCTGCTTCCATTCGGCGTCGAAGTGGTCGTCGACCCATGTCAGCCGCATGGCAGCCATCGGCAAGTCGAGCTCGACGGTGTTCCCTGCTTCCTGCAGCCTCGTCACCGGTATGTCGTAGGCGCCTTGATCGGGGCTCGCAACGCTGGCCCATGCTGAGCCGTCCGCGCGAGTGAAGAATTCGACACCAATCTTCAGGACCGATCCGTCGGCGACCTTCAGGTCGCCCAGCCAGTATCCCGGGTGATCCGCCAGCACGCCGGCCTGAGCGATCGCGGACGCCAACATGAACATGGCCAGGGGAATCACGGTTCGTCGCAGTGGTGTCATGTTGGGCTGCCGAGAGAACGGTGGAGAAGGAATCGCCATGCTGCCTGGGCAAGACACGGCCGATACGACGGACGGTGCGATAGATCGACTGGTCGGTAAGTCAGCGTCAGCCGTGCCGGCTCAGAACGCGTAGTTGATCCCGAGGACGCCGGACCCCGATGTCCGCTTGCGCGTGAGCGGGCTGTCCTGGGCATCACCCAGCAAGCTGCTGGCCGAGAGCACCGCCGTGACCGATGTACGGTGGTCGATCGAATACGTGAGCACCACGTTGGCCCGAGCGTCACGGGCCCCTGAGCCCGCCGAGTAGATCGCGTAGCCAGTCGCGGCAGCCTGTGCCGCGGTCACACCGAAGTAAGACTGCATGTAGTCGGCATTGGCGAGCGTGACCCCGACGCCTGCACCCAAGTGCCACTTCGGAGCGATTTCCGTCATATAGCCAGCGCCGAGATCGACCACCAAGCCCTTGTGGTTGTCCCCCGCGCCATAGCGAACCGACGAGGTCAAGAACAGCCCCTGGGGAAGTGAGTAGTTGAAGAACGCGCCGCCTTCGGCTGCCATATCGACGTTGCCCATTCCGCGCAAGGCGTTTGCCCGGCGCTCTTTGCGCCCTTTGTCGACCGTCAATCGCAGGCCGTACTGCATCTGCGGCGAGTCGGAGAAGTTGTAGCCAATGCCGTTGGTGATTCCGGCAAACCAGCCGTTGGCCCACTGGTAGTCGAGCAGGGGTATCACGAGCGTGCTTCGCTCGTCGGACCCCTGGTATTCGTAAGTCGCAACGACGGCCGCGCCCGCGGCGCCGCCATCTTTCCCGGGCGCTGCGCCGTAAAGGCGGACCGCGTCGAAGGCCTGGGCGAACGCGTGCGGTGCGGCAATGGCGAGGCCCGCAGCGAGGACGATGGCCTTGAGACGATGTCGAGAAATGGTCATGTTGAACTCCAGATTCGAATGACAGAAGCTGATCGGGCGGACACGCCCAGGGATGGCCACCGATGGCAGCCATGAAAGCAAGAGAGTTGGGTCGATTGGTCGGGGACGTCACCGCATGCGTCAAGGTCGGCGCATGGGGCTTGTCAGCTCGCCGGTGTTGGACTTGGGTCGTACAGCAACTGGCCCTGCAACTCCGCAGGAATGGCGTAGGCAGTAGTCATCCACAAGTCCGTCAGGGCAGCCACGATGCCGCATGGCGCGGTCACTCTGCCGGCGATGCGGTGAAGGCGCGGGAAGCTTTGCCGACGCGCTCGGTCGAACTGAAGCATCCCCAGCGCGCAGAACAGGCTGGCGCACAGGATGTGCAAAACCACTGCGGCCGGCATCGCCACGAAGCGCGCGTTTTCGGTTGTGACGCCGCCGCCATTCGCGCCGTCAACCAGCCCCGACAAGCGCACGACGCCGTCGACCACCGGCACCACGCTCAGCATCAAGAGCGAGCTCAGCAGCTTCCAGGAAGGGCGGGACAAAGACGACATGGCGAAGGGGCAAGACCGGAGGTGGACCGTGGCGCCAACCCGATGTCGATCGCCTGGCAGGCAGTGTCGGCTGCCCTCCCTCGCCCCGTCGCCGCACTAAAGTGCGGTTCTGCGGCGCCACTCCGGAGCCAGCTGCTGGCTCACAACAGATTCAGCTCCCGTGCCCGCGCCACCGCTTCGGTGCGCCTTTGCACATCCAGCTTGTCGAAGATGTTCTGGTTGTGCCACTTCACGGTGCTCAAGGACAGGAAGATCTGCCGGCCAATGTCCTGGTTGGACAGGCCCTTGCAGATCAGCGTCAGGATCTGCATTTCGCGTTGACTCAGAGGGTCTGCCAGGGCGCGAACCGTGCCGGGTGGCTGCGCTGCCGCTTCGGGCGGCGGCGCAACGGGCGCCAGGGCCGCCAACTGGGCCGCCATGGCTTCGAGCAGCATGGCGGTGTACCGCGGCCGTGCGTCCTGGATGACCTTGCTCAAGAGGCGTTGCATCGGTCTGCCCAGGTCGACAAACACGCGCACGCAGCCCTGCGGCTCGGCCAAGGCCATGGCCTCTTCCAGCACGACCAGCGCCGCTTCCGATGGATCGAAGGCGTCCAGAGCGAGCGCGTCAAGCAGCAGGGCCCGCAGTACCTCGGACGCCGGAGCGCTGGTCCGTGAGGCATCCAGGAACGCGGTCAGACACTCATGCGCCTGCAGGGCCTGCCCCCGCGCGAGCAAGACCCAGGCGTGCGCCAAGGGCAACATGGAGTCCTGCGCCAGTTGCGCGGCGGCGATGACCTCGCCGGTTTGCAACAGCGCCTGCACCTGGGCTTGGGCAATGGCGAGCCTTCCGCCGTGCTGGTTCCTGGTCTGTGCCGCGGTGCTGGTTTTCGTCAGCAGGTTCAAGGCCGCATCGGTCTCGGCACGGGACAACAGGATCTGCGCCAGCAACACGTCCGCGCCCAGTCCGGCGTCACATTCCAACAGGGCTGCCAGTCGGCTGCTCTTCTCCGCATGGACTGTCGCAGCGGGAAGGTCGTTCCATTCGTAATGAATGCGCGCCAGGCCCAAATGGACCTCGCAGGCTACGCCGTGGGGCTGATCACCCAGCTTCTGCAGCGCCCGCGTGTAAGTGCGCGCGGCCAGGTGCAGCTGGTTGTCGTTCTCCTGCAGGTGCCCCAGCGCGATGGAGGCGACGACCGAAATCATGCGATTGCCGCAGGCGTCCGCCATCGTCACCACGTCACCATAGACCTGCTGGGCTAGCAGGCGGTCGCCGCTGAACTGGTGCGCCACACCCAGCGCGCAATGGGCTGCCGTGCGCACGGCCAGGTTGTCCTGGGGCAGCCACTCCAGCGCCAAGGCAGCCTCGCGCGAAATCGTGGCTGCATCACCCCGGGCCACCGCTTCCCAGGCACGAACAGCGTTCAATTCACCGCGCCAGGTTCGGTAGGCCGGATGCGTGGCTGCCAATTCGATCGCTGCCTCGGCGCCCAGCATGGGGGCCCGCATCTCGCTGTGCAGACTGGTCGCCAAGTACGACCATGCCAGCATCAGCCAGAGTGGCGGATGCGCGTCGAGAAACGCCGGTGTCTGGTCCTGTAACCACTGCAGCACGGGCTCGGCGTCTTCCAGAAAGTACAGCGGCATGCCGTTGCCCTGCACAACCTGGATGGCGCGCTGGGTGTCGCCGGCAGCCACCGCGTGGTGCAAGGCCTGGCTGACCATGCCGTTGCCTTCGTACCAGGCACTGGCTCGCAAATGCAACGCTGGCAAGGGCGCCAGCGCTGCAGTTTCGCGCAGACGCTGCTGCAACGCGGCGCCGAAGAGATGGTGATACCGGACCCAGCGGCGCTCGTCGTCCAGCGGCACGACAAACAGCTTGGACTGCTCCAGATGGCGCAGCGAGGCGTGGCCAACTTCCGCCTGCATGACGGCGTCGCACAGCGCTGGACACAGGCGGTCCAGGATCGACGTGCTGAGCAAGAACGCCTGGATGTCCGCAGGCTGGCGCTGCAGCACTTCTTCAAGCAGGTAGTCCAGCACCAAGCGGTGGCTGCCGGTGAAGGACTGGATGAACCTGTCCGCGTCGCTTTGCCCCGCCAAGGACACGGCCGCCATCTGCAAGCCTGCGGGCCAGCCTTCGGTGCGCGCGTCCAGTGCCTGAACCTGGGGCTCGGTCAATCCGAGCGACATCGATCGGTTCAGAAAGAGACGTGTTTCGTCTGCATGAAAGCGCAGATCGGTCTGACCAATCTCGAGGAACTGGCCCTGGGCGCGCAAGCGCGCCAGCGCGATGGCCGGCACCTCGCGTGAAGCAAGCACCAGATGCAGGGACGCGGGCATGTGGTCGATGAGAAAACTCAGCAGCGCATCGACTTCAGGGTTGCTGGCCAACTGGTAGTCGTCGAGTACCAGCACCAGCCTGCCGCGCCGCTTGGCCAGCCGGTTGACCAGATGGACCAACACCGCCTCTGGAGAGGGCCTGGGGCGGGCCTGGGCCAGTGCCAAGGCACCTTCACCCAGATCGGCAGAGATGGACCGCAGGCTGGCTGTCAGGTAAGCCACAAACCTGTTCGGATCGCGCTCTTCCTCATCGAGTGACAACCAGGCGCTGGGGTGCTCACAGGCCTGGACCCAGGCGCCCAGAAGGGTCGACTTGCCGAATCCGGCCGGTGCGCAGACCAGTGTCAACTTGCCCCGCAACCCAGCATCCAGGCGCTGCATCAAGCGCTGACGCTCCACGCTCTGCGGCGACGGTGGGGGCGCGAAAAGCTTCGTGGCGAGCAAGGGGGTGGTCATCGTCGACTATATGAGTCGCCAGGGCCTGTTGTGCCGCGGCATCCGCGATCGGGTGGCGCGCCGCCTGCTTCCGTTCCGGTGCGCTACCCCGCAGGACGCTGCTCGGCGCAGACGCCTCGAACGCACCCCCGCAGCCAGCGGTGTGCTGGATCTCCATCCAATCGCGGGTGCCACAGCAAGGAAACCGTGAACTGCGGGACGGGCACCGGCAGCGCGAAACTGTGCATGCCGGCATACAGAACGCCGATGGTCGTTCGTGGACGCAGGCGACCCAATCCGTGGCACGAACCAGCGCAAGCGCAGCCGCAAAGCCGCCGACGGTGGTGGCGATCTGTCGTTGCAGCCCCTTGCCCGCCAAGGCGTCGTCGATGGGGCCCTTGTCGCTGTCCCGTCTCAAGACGTGGACAAGGCTTGCGGCGGCAAATCGGGCGGGGGTGATGTCCCCCTCGCTGAGCGGGTGGCAACTCAGGGTCGGCAGCCTCAGTCGCAGGCCCGCGGAGACAGTCGTTGAGCTGGAACTGGCCCCAGTAAGGGGTTGCAGTCCCCGAACGACAGCTGTCGCCAGCGCTGCCTTTCTCGTCGGCGTGAGTGAAGGTCAGGTTCCTGGGTAGACCGGTCGCTCGCTGAGAAAACCGCCGGCGGCTCCTATGGGTTGATTCAGGGTGCTGCCAAGCGCTGAGGGTCTGGCAGGTAAGCAGCGTAGAGCGGTCGCGGGATTGGCGCACCATCGATTCGGCTAGCGAGCTCGATCTCGCTTGGCGGTAGGTGCAGCGCGTTCCCCTTTGAAGCGTTCGTCCTCGTGTTGCTGGGCGGATCGGGCAGCAAGCCGCGCCGCCTCCTGTCCTTCTGGCGCGACCTCGCTCAGGTATCGAACGGCTTCCATCGCAAGCCGAACATCCTCGGGGTCCTTAGACTTGGCCAGGGCAACCGCGATCTGCTCCCAAGCCTTGATCGCTTCGGCCCGAACCACCAGCGCCCGGGCGCTCGTCCGCTGCGCCGGACGCTGCCGAATCAGCTGCCCCCGGCCCGCCGCCCGCTCTTCCCAGAGCTTGCGGTAGTTTCGATTTGC
>JAYSYH010000296.1:0-10714 GCA_043716645.1 Betaproteobacteria bacterium
TGTCTACAGCCGCAAGGTGGTGGGCTGGGCGTTCGGCCAACAGCAGACGGCAGATCTCGTGATCCAAGCGCTGAACATGGCGCTCATCACGCGCAAGCCACGGGGCGTGATCCACCATTCCGACCACGGCAGCCAGCCCGACCTGGACTTCGGCAAGCACTGCAAGGAGATGGGTGTGCGGCCGTCGATGGGCAGCGTGGGTGATGCGTACGACAACGCCATGGCTGAGAGTTTCTTTGCAAGCCAACATCGTGACCAATGCGGCGACCATCGTGTTGGACTCCGCTGGCTCGGCCATCCTCAATGAGAGTACCAACGGCGATGCACTGGTCAACTTCGCCACCAACACGGCGGCCGGTAGCTTCACGATCCAGAACGGCCGCAACTTCACGACGGCCGGGGCCTTCAGCAACGCCGGCGTGGTGCGGGTCGGCGCGTCCAGCACCTTCACGTCGACGGGCAGCTTCACCGATGCCCTGGGCTCGCCACTGCAACTGGCCGGCGGCAGCTTCACTGGCGCCAGCCTGGCCAACGCCTATGAGCCGTAAACCTGCTTTACATCCTTGAAATTAAATTCCATGTGTGCAACACGCGTGAATCGGACGCGTTGGCGACGACGCAACCTCAAGCCACCAACAACCCCAAGTCCGGCAAGAGTCAAAGCGGAATTTGCGGGCTCGGGTACAGCGGAGTCGCTGCTGAAAACGCCAGACGCGCTGCTGTAGGTCGCACCAGCTGGTGCGACGATATTGAACTGCCCCAGTTCAGCCGCACTGCCGACAGCGACGTCGTACACGGACAGTTCTGCGTACACCAGCAAAGGGACGCCGTTGACGGCGGTAAATGCCACCGACAGGCTAGCGGGAAAGGTGGACGCGTTGCCGGTAACAGATGCCAGCCTCCTGCATCAGACGCCGCTCGAAGACATTAAGCTGTTCATCCAGCGTGCGCGGCTTGGCCGGTGTTTCGCTCTCAGCGCGTTCCAGCAGCGGCAGCCCTAACACTTAACACCATGCGGTCGGCCGAATTCTGCAGTCTGCGCACACAGCGGCTGTCAGCAGTGGCTATGCGCCGGACCCCTGCGCCACGCTGAAGTCCTCGGCCGCTGCACAGGTCGGTGCAAAGCCACTGAAATAGCGCCCCGCACCCAGCTGGTTGACACTTTGGAAGTCGACGCTGTAGGGCGTGCCGTACTGGCCGGTCGGTTGAGAATCCACCGGTCAGCAATTGATCGGCGATTCCTTAGCCGGACTATTACCTGCGCCGCGAAGCTGTCCTTCGACCTGTGCGACGGCTGCTGACGCCCACCCTCACCAGGTTTCGCTGCCCGCTTCACCCTTAAAAGGCCCCGCCAGGTCGGGAGTGACCCAGCCGCCGTAGAAACCGCCAGGCTGCGGCGTGGCCGGCAGGCCGCCAACGCTGCACGCCAGGTCGCGGGCATAGAAGGCCACACAGTCGGCCAGCGCCTCGGCGCCGGCCAGCGGCTGTGGGTAGCTCCAGGCGTGCGATGGCAGTTTGCGGTCGCCGTCGACCAAGCTCCAGTAGCGCGCCGGGCCCTTCCATTCGCAGAACGATCCGCCCGGGACCGGCTGAAGCAGATGGCGCGAGATATCGGCCCAGGGAATGTAGTACGTAGGCGGGTGCGCGGTCTCCAGGACGCGCACCGCGCGCGTGCTGCACGCCACCGGCACGCCGCCCCAGACGATGCGCACCTCGCGCGGCTCGGGCGCCAATCGCGGCGGGCGGGGGAAATCCCAGACCGAAGTCTGGCCCGGCCCGGGGTCGGAAGCAAAGAACGGACGTGCCTGGCCGCGCCAGGTCCATTGCTCGCGCGCCGCTTGCAGCCAGGGTCTTGGGGGTGGTGTCGGCGACGTCATCCGCGCAAGCCTACCCATCGCCAACGAAGAAGAATGTGCAGCCTCGCCATGCGGTTCGATCTCGGCCGCAGAACGGCGAAGAAACCGGTGTCAGGCCTTCTTCGCGTATCCCGTACACCAGGCCTTGGCCGCCACCTGCTTGCCGGCAAAAAGCGGGCAAGGCCCAACGGTGTCGCCCGCCTTGCCGCCGAATAGCGCGCAGTTGGAACAGGCCGCGCCAGCGGTGTGCTTGGCGTCTTTGGCGCTATTCGCATCGGCCACATAGCCCAGAGCCACGGCGCCGGCGTCGGCCGGATCCACCAACACGCCCGTGGCAACAATGGCCGGAGGCGGCGCCTGTGCCGGTGCTGGCGCTGCAGCGGGGGCCGCTGTCGGGCCAGCTGCCAGCGGAGCCGGTTTTTCGCCGCATGCAGACAACATTGACAGGCCAGACAAGGGAAGGATCGCAATGAAACGTCGGCGGGTGCTCATAAAGAAGCCTTTCGATGGCATTGATGATGGGTACTTCCTGCAGGGGCCTGGTTCAACCGAGTTCGATGCGGTTGACTTCTCGCGCTTCCAGCACACGCGTGCCCAGCCCCGTCATGCGCACTTCGCTGCTCTTGGTGCCGACGCCCAGGCCGACCTGAGCCATAGACCGGGTGGACGCCGTCTTTCGTCTTCGTCGAATGGTCGGCGACCGCCAACACGCGCAGGCGTTTTCCGGGCCCGGTGCTGCGGGCGTACGCGGCGCCGACATCGGCTTGCATCGACAGTTGCAACACAGCGCCTTTGACCTTCATCAGCGCGCCTTCGATGCCTCCTTTGGGGCTGAACAGGGGTTGCTGACAGGTGCCGCTGAGAAGTTCGTTGGGGACAGGCATCAGGAGATCCTCTTTCATGGATGACGGCGACAAATTCAGTTCGCTCGGTGGTTGAGCAGTCTGCTACCGACGACCGCCGATGAACCGGCGCACCCGATCGCATTGGGCGAAGAGCGACCTGTTCATCGAAAAGCGGCCCATGCGGGACGTTAGAAAACGTTCCTTCTACAGTCTGTGCGGCAGCGAGCAAAGGGCCACCGAGACCACCGCACCGATGTTGACCGCCACGATATGCGGCGCGCTGCCCGTGACCATCCTGCATCGTGTGGCGAGCTTTCACCCGGCAGTCGAAAGTGGACGCGACCCATGCCCGGCACATGCTCTGGCTGCGTGGCGGATTGCTGATTTGGGCCGCCTCGACGTTGGTGATGTGGTTGTGGGCCGCCACTGGCGTGCCAATGGCCTCTGTCGGTTTCAGCCCTCCAGAAGGCTGGCGCCTGTGGGTGCCGCTCGCCGCCACCATTGCCTTCGCCTCGCTGCAGACCTCAAGCCCGATCAAGGTCGCGCGTCTTCCGGCGCCAAGCGAAAAGCTGCGTGCTCAACTAGGGGTGCGTGGCTGCAATTTGTCCGCGCGCAGCATCAGAGTTGCCGGCGTTCTTCGGCGTTTCGCTCACCGCCGGCTTCTGCGACGAACTGCTGTTCCGGGGCTTCCTGATGTGGGTGCTGCAGCCGCTTGTCGGCCTGTGGCTCGCGGCAGTGGCGTCGGCGCTGCTGTTCGGCGCGGCCCACGCCTACCAGGGACTGGCAGGCGTCATTCGCACGGACCTGTCCCGACGTCACCGGCCGCCGAAGCGACCGACCTTTAAGGCACGCAAGCATTGCGGTAGCGATTGGCTACCCGCTGCCTGGAAGGTCAGCTTTCCGGCGCCAAATCCGGATTGGCAAAGGATTGCTGCTGCCGGAAGGGTGTTGCGTACGCCAGAAGACCGAGGGTGGCTGTGGTGGCTCGATGAGTGGTACGGGGGCGGCGCGACGTCTCGGCCTTGTTGCCAGCCTGGTGGGGCATCTGAGGGCAAGGGCGAAGTGGCATGCTCGCTGATCGCCGACAGCCCGGCCGGCACCGCCACCCGCGCGGCAGCTTCTGCCCGCGCAAACCCACACAGGACTCGCCATGCGCAACAAACCCCTCGGCCGAACTGGCCTCTTCGTTTCAGAACTCTGCCTGGGCACGATGACGTTCGGCGGCAGCACGGGCATGTGGGCCCAGATCGGTGACCTGCAGCAGGCCGACGCCGAACGCCTGATCGGCCAGGCCATCGACGCGGGCATCAACTTCATCGACACCGCCGACGTCTACGCCGGCGGGGCGTCGGAACAAATCACCGGCCAGGCGCTCAAGAACCTGAAGGTGCCGCGCGAAAACGTCGTGGTGGCCACCAAAGTCTTCGGCGACACCGGCACAGGCGCGAACACCCGCGGCAACACGCGGTCCCACATCCTGGACGGCGTCAAGGCCAGCCTGAAGCGCCTGCAGCTCGACCACATCGACCTGTACCAAATCCACGGCTTCGACCCAGCCACACCGATTGAAGAGACGGTGCGTGCGCTGGATCAACTGGTGCGCCACGGCCATGTGCGGTACGTCGGCGTCTCGAACTGGGCGGCCTGGCAGATCGTCAAGGCGCTGGGCATCGCCGAGCGGCTGGGCCTGTCGCGTTTCGAGTCGCTGCAGGCGTACTACACGGTTGCAGGACGTGATCTGGAACGCGAGTTGGTGCCGATGCTGTCCAGCGAAGGTCTTGGTCTGATGGTCTGGAGCCCGCTGGCCGGCGGCCTGCTCAGTGGCAAGTTCGCTAGGGATCAGCAAGGCCAGGCCGGCAACCGCCGCACCACCTTTGACTTCCCCCCGGTTGATCGTGAGCGGGCTTACGACTGCATCGACGCCATGCGACCGATCGCGCAAAACAAGGGCGTGTCGGTGGCGCAGGTTGCGCTGGCGTGGCTGCTGCATCAGCCGCAGGTCACCAGCGTGATCGTCGGTGCCAAGCGGCCGGAACAACTGACCGACAACTTGGCGGCTACCAAGGTCAGCCTGAGCGCCGACGAACTGAAATCACTGGATGCCGTGAGCAGCCTGCCCGCCGAGTACCCGGGCTGGATGTTCGAGCGGCAGGGCGAGGTGCGCCGCAAGCAGATGACCGATGCACGTCGCAGTTGAGCACGGCCGCTGACCGCCAGCTGCGCTGGCACAGCGGGTTCCCATTGCGGGATGGCACGAACACATGGCGCTTTCCCCCCTACCTGCGTACGACAGGGAACAGACGCCTGCCACGACTATGCCTTCGGTCGTGGTTTGACGGCTGCCTATCTCAGCGCAACGGCAGCCTGCACACACACGCAGGGACGAGCGTGGAAGCCGACGAAGCAAATACCCAGTTCAGCGCCGAAATCACCCGACTACGGGCCGCATACCGGTTTTTCGAAACCGCCACTTGAAGGACACGTCTTGAATATCTTGATGGTTTTGACCTCGCACAGCCAATTGGGCACCACGGGCAAGAGCACGGGCTTCTGGCTAGAGGAGTTCGCCGCGCCTTACTACGTGTTCAAGGATGCGGGCGCCACGGTGACGACGACCTCGCGCAGTCTGCGCTGGCCCACACGGCTCGGCTCGCCGAGGTGTCGGGCGACGCCTTCGACGCCGTGTTCTACCCGGGTGGCCACGGCCCTTTGTGGGATCTGGCCGAAGACACTTATTGGATCAAGTTGATCGAGACGATGGCTTCAGCCGGCAAGACGGTGGCTGCGGTGTGCCACGCACCGGCGGTGTTCCGCCACACCCGGGCGAGCAATGGCCAGCCACTCGTGCACGGGCGCCACGTCACGGGCTTTACCAACAGCGAAGAAGAGACCGCCCAGCTCACCGAGGTCGTCCCCTTTTTGGTGCAGGACATGCTGGTCGAAAACGGTGGGCAATACAGCAACGAGCCGGACTGGCAGCCCCACGTCGTGACCGACGGAAAGCCCATCACGGGTCAGGACCCGGCATCGTCTGCGGCGACGGCCAGATCACCCACCGCTTCGATGAAATCACCGATGCCCAGCTCGAAGAAAAGCTGGAGACGGCGCAGGCCTGCTTCGCCACCGACTGGTCCCAACGCAGTTTCGCGGCACGCAAGGGCGTGTTGACGCGCGCGGCAGCACTGATGCGTGAACGCGCGCCGCAGCTCGCGGAACTGGCCACCCGCGAAGATGGGCAAGCTGACCCAGCAAAGCCTGGGCGAAGTGGCGCTGAGTGCGGCCATCCTGGACTATTACGCCGAGCATGCCGAGGTCTTTCTCGCGCCCGAAACGCTCGACACGCCCAACGCGCAGGCTCTGGTGGAAAGCTGTCCGGTCGGCGTGGTCTTCGGCGTGGAGCCCTGGAACTACCCTTACTACCAAGTGGCCCGCTTCGCCGCACCGAACCTGATGGCGGGCAACGTGGTGATGGTCAAACACGCCTCCAATGTGCCCCAGTGTGCCCCAGTGTGCCCTCGCGTTCGAGCGTCTGCTGACCGATGCCGGCGCACCGGTCGGGGCCCACACGAACCTGTTCGTTTCCAAGGACCAGGTGGCTCGGGTGATCGCCGATGAGCGCATCCGCGGCGTGGCCCTGACCGGCAGCGAGGCTGCCGGGGCCGTGGTGGCGGCCCAGGCGGGGAAGAGTCTGAAGAAGTCCACTCTCGAACTGGGCGGCAACAATGCCTTCATCGTGCTGGAAGACGCCGATCCGGACAAAGCCGTAAAGCACGCGGTCAGCGGGCGCATGGGAAATTCCGGACAGGCCTGGACCGCGTCGAGGCGCTTCGTGGTCGTCGAGGCGCTGGCGGACCGGACACCGGCATGGTGTTCATCGACGCCTCCGCCGTTTCACTGCCGGAGTTGCCCTTTGGCGGCGTGAAGAACTCCGGCTACGGCCGGGAACTGTCCCGCGCCGGGATACAGGAATTCGTCAACAAGAAGCTGATACGCGTGGCCGCTCAACCCGCTGGCGGCAAGGCATAGTGGAAGGCCAAGGTCAGATTGGGGCCCCGACTTCAGCCCGGGTGCAACCTTGCCGACAACCAGCAGGCCCACGATGAAAAGCCTGCTTGCCCTGATGCTGACCAGCGCCTGCTTGTCGGCGCTTGCCGCCAATTTGCCGCCCTGCGACAAGGCAGTGCGTTTCAGTGCAGCTTGGTTCGCCGACCCCGAAGTGGACAACGCCAAGCTGGCCGCGGAACTGACGACGCTGGGCACGGGCGCCGACGAGATCCCGCCGGGTGGCTGTGCTTATGCGCGGGTGATGAACCACGAGCAAACGCATGTGCGCATCTATCGTGACATCGGGCACCAGTTCCGCGAGCTGGACTACCCCTGGGGCGTCAGCGGCGGCAGCGCCGCCATCCTGGCCTACGCGAAACAGGAACTCGACCGCCTGATGCAGGCGCAGACGCTGTTCGACAGCCCCGGGGAATACGCCAGGAATCACAGCGTATGCAGCGGTGAGATCACGCGGCTGCTGAAGCCGACGTTGGCGCCGATCCCGTCGAAGCAACAGCCAGGTTGAGGCGAACCGCCTTTGGCGAAGGCCGAAGCCGCCGCGCTTTCAGCGCGCTGCGCTGCCGCGCGGTGCCAGCAACTGCAGGAAATCGCCCGTCTGTCGGTTCAGGTAATCGACGTCGGCCGGCATGCCGCCGCCGGCGGCGGCGTGGCCGGTCACGGTGCCGGGCGAAATGGTCTGCACCCGCACATCGCGGATGTAGCGAGCAGATTCGCGAGCTTCGTACTCGGGGTTCAGCAGATCTTTGGTGCCGACCAGGATCAGCGTCTTGGCCTTGATGGCGCGCATGGCCTTGACCATCTCGCCGTTGTAGCCCGGCGTGGCACCGATGTCGTGGCTTTCATAGGCCCAGGTCTGGTACAGCCAGTCGTTGGCGTCGAAAGCCTTCAGCACGGCGTCTTCCTGCGCCTTCAGAAAGGGCAGCACGTCCAGGCCGTTAGCGAACTGGTCGCTGTACATGTCGGGCGTCCGGGCCGCCAGCATGTTCAGAATGTCGCGCCACAGGCGCACGCCTTGTTCAGGCACGGCGGTGTAGTCGCCGCCCTTCCAGACCGGGTCGAGCATGATCGCCTTGCGCGTGGCCTCCAACACCGCCACCGTCCAGGCCGGTGTCTTCGTCAGTGGCACCATCGCCACCAGACCGTCCATCATGTCGGGGTGGCTCACGCCCCACTGCAACGTCTGCATGCCGCCCATCGAGGGGCCGACCACCGCGACCAGATGATCGATGCCGAACTTTTCTTTCAGCAGGCGGTACTGCGAATGCACCATATCGCGGATGCCGAAACGCGGAAAGGCCATGCGCGGTTGCAGGTTCGAGTTGCTGGGCGACGTGGTCAGACCGTTGGCAATCGCGTCGGTGGCAATGACGAAATACTTATCGGTGTCCAGCGCCTTGCCGGGCCCGACCATGAAGTCGATGCGGTGGTGATTGCCGCCCACGGCAGTGACGACGAGGATCGCGTTCGACTTGGTGGCGTTGAGCGTGCCGTGGGTGACGTAAGAGATCGAGAAATCCCGGATGACTGCGCCGCCTTCAAGTTTCAACTCACCTTCGTTGAACAACTGGTGCGGTGACTGGGTGGGCGAGTGCGCACCGGCCACGGTCGCCGCGAGCAGCAGCGTCGCCGCGCCCCAACGTTTCAGCCAGAGGTTCATGCGGCGACCTGGGTGTGTGAATGGCATGGTGTGTAGCTTCGCGCGGTGGTTTGAAAGGGGTCGGCATGATGGCCGATTTCGCACCGCGTAGAGCGGCACTGCGGCCGTACGGTGATCTTGCAATCGCTTCTCGCATTTGCGTTTTGGATCGGCGTGGGCACACGCTTGCAATGTCTCTAGTTGTCAAGTAACGACCTTGTTTCGGTCTACGGAAGGCCACGTACCGGATCGTCATTCTGGTTTCATGTTGGCCTCGCGCACCACGCGCGTCCATAGCTGCGATTCGGCCCTGGCCAGTACGAGCAGTTCCGCGGGCGTCCCGGTCTTCACGATCAGGCCCTGCTGCTGAAAGCTTTCCTTCACGGCAGGATCGTTGAGTGCGGCAATGATGGCCTGCCGGTACTGCTGCACCAGCGCAGTCGGCATCTTGGGCGGGCCCCAGATGGCGTACCAGGGATCAACTTGGAAATTGGTCGCCCCCTGTTCGTGCAGGCTGGGAATGTCCTTGAAGTCCGGATGACGATCGCGCAGCGAACCGCCGATGATCTTGATGCGACCGGCATTGACCTGTGCCACAGCAGTCTGTATCGGCATGAACATCGTCGGCACCTGCCCACCCAGCACGTCGGTGACTGCCGGGGCCGAACCTTTGTAGGCCGCGTGCTCAAGCGAAATGTTCATCTGCTGCTTGAACAGCTCCATGCACAGATGGTGGTGCGTGCCCTGGCCCGGCGATGCGTAGAAGCGGCCCTTGCTGGCCTTGGCCCAAGCAACGAATTCGCTGACGTTGCTGGCCGGCACGTCCTTATGCACCACCAACGCGAACGACGTCGAGCACACCTGGGTGATCGGCGAGAAGCCGTCGATGACGTCGAAGTCGACCTGCTTGTAGAACAGCGGCAGCGTCAGCGTCGTCGCCGGCACGATCATCAGCGTGGCGAGGTCGCTCGATTTCGCTACATAGCTCATCCCGATCATTCCCGACGCGCCGGTGCGGTTGTCGACCACGTAACCAATGCTTAGCTGCGTCTGCAACGCCGGGCCGATCGCGCGCGCGATCGTGTCGGGGGTGGTGCCGGGCGTCACCGGCACGACCATCCGCAGTACTTTTTGCTGGGCAATGGCCAGATTCATGGCGCCGAGTCCGCTGGCCGCGATGCCGACCAAGATCGTTCTGCGACATTCGTTCACTGCAACTCCTCGATGGTGGTTCGGAAGCGCCGCGGCGGTGTCGGGCGGCAGGGCCCGCGCCCCCGCTTTGTGGTTCGATATCAGCCTGGAGGATAGGCTTTTTGAATGCCTTTTTCGGTGCCGGCTGACCCCGAACACGGCACCCGACGCGTTTGGAATGGAGGCCTGTCTCCCTGAACTTGCCGAAAACGTAGGCAAGCAACGGCTGCTCTGCGTGGTCGCAAGCTGCGTCCGAGGCGTCCTGCGCCTGTAGCGGTTGCGTCAAGCCCCCAATGAAGCGCACCCGGCCGAAAATCCGCCTCAGCCAGCGTGCTTGGAAATCTTCGGGGATGTCGGGCCAGCGTCTGCCGCTGCTGTCGAAGTAAAAAATCAAGTGGGAGTTGAAGAGAGTTCGGGGAGTCGCCTCATCGGCGTAGATGTCGAAGAGCGAATGATCTGCAACTCTGAACGCATAAACCGCGACGCACTTTCGATGAGCCAACCCAGGCGCGGCGCACCTTTCTGCTCGTTTTGGTCCTCCCGGTATGTTGACGCCGACCGAAATCTGACCCACCGGCGGTGTGGACGAATTCTTGGACTACCTGGAAGGTAGTTCATGTATTCATACGAGGACCGGCTTCGAGCCGTGCGGCTCTGCATCAAGCTGGGCAAACGGGTCGGCTTGGCCATACGTCAGCTGGGCTACCCGATGAAGAACGCGCTGAAGAGCTGGCATCTGGAGTACGAGCAGCGCCTTGACTTACCAGCCGGCTACGTGCGCCAGCCGAGGTACACGCAGGCGCACAAGGAGCTGGCCGTCGAGCACTACCTGGAGAACGGCCGCTGCGTTGCTGCGACGATCAAGGCCGTGGACTATCCCTCAAGGTGGACTTACCCTGATCTCACGGACACGGCTGGACTAGATTTTCAGTTCGCCTGCTGAGGTCAGCTCGGCGATGACGGGCGTGGTGGCGTTGGCTTTATCTCGCAGTTCCTTTTCGAAGTTGATGGGGGATTGCTGATCGATGCCGCTGTGCCGGCGGCGCGGGTTGCACCAGCCCTCGAATGGTGGATTACGCCCTGCGGCTTGCGCGTGATGAGCGCCATGTTCAGCGCTTGGA
>JAYSYH010000297.1:0-10710 GCA_043716645.1 Betaproteobacteria bacterium
GGGGCCGACGAAATCAGTGGCCAAGCCAACGTGATGTTCTACCTGACGGGTCTGGAGGTCGTGCGCCAGGTGGCCACCAACGCCTACCTGCCCGGCGCGCTGGGCGACAGCCTGACCAGCTTCGCCGGCTTCCTGCCCGACGGACAAGGCCAGATGCCCATCACCCGCTGGCTGCAGGCCGGCCTGACCGGCAGCTACGGCACCCAGGAGGAGCCCTGCAACTACACCGAAAAATTCCCGCGCGCCACGGTGCTGGCAGCGCGCTACCGGCGCGGTGAAACGCTGATCGAGGCGTACTGGAAGTCGGTGCAGGCGCCAGGGCAGGGGCTGTTCATCGGCGAGCCCCTCGCGCGGCCTTGGGCCGTGCCACCCTGAACAGCAGGTAACCGACGATGGCCAGGTTGAGCGCGTTGAAGGCCAGCCCGTTTAAAAACGCCGCGTGATAGGAACCGGTCAGGTCGAACACCTTGCCCGACATCCAGCCGCCCAGCGCCATGCCGAACAGCGTGGCCATCAGCACCGTGCCGACGCGGGTGCCGGCTTCTTCAGGCGGGAAATGTTCGCGCACGATGATGGCGTAGCTGGGCACGATGCCGCCCTGGAACAGACCGAACAGCGCCGACACGACGTACAGCGACACCAGCCCGTCGAAAGGCAGGAACAGCAGCAGCGCCAAGCCCTGCAGCACCGAGCCCAGCAGCAGCGTGCGCAGCCCGCCGATGCGGTCGCAGATCAGCCCCGACACGATGCGGCTGACGATGCCGCAGGCCAGCATCAGCGACAGCATTTCGGCGCCGCGCGCCACGCCGTAGCCCAGGTCGCCGCAATAGGCCACGATGTGCACCTGGGGCATGGCCATGGCCACGCAGCAGGCCACACCGGCCACGCACAGCAGGGCCTGCGCATGGTTCAGGCTCAGGCCGAACGGGCGGCCGAACGGGCGGCCGAACGGGCGACCGGACGGGCAACCGGACGGCACTGCGGCGTCGCCACGGCGGGCCGGTGCGGCCACCGCAGCCGGCGGCCGTGGTCGCATCAACAACGCCAGCAGCGGGATGGTCACCGCGCTGAACACACCCAGGCCAATGTAGGTGGCACGCCAACCGTGGCTGGCAACGAAGTGCTGCACGATCGGCGGCCACACCGCGCCGGCCACGTAGTTGCCGCTGGCGCAGATGGCCACCGCAATGCCGCGCCGCTTGACGAACCACAACGAGGTGTCGGCGACCAGCGGCGCGAAGGTGGCGCTGCTGCCCAGTGCGCCGATCAGAACGCCATGTGCCAGCGCGAAAGCCATCAGGCTGTCCGACAAGCCGGCGGCAATGAAGCCGGCGCCCAGCCCTGCGGCGCCCAGCAGCAAAACCGTGAACAGCCCGCAGCGGTCGGCCAGCCTGCCCATCGCAATGCCGCCCACGCCGGAGCCGATCATCATCAGCGTGTAGGGGAACGAAGCCCCGGCGCGGGCTACGCCAAATTCGATCTGCACCGTGGGCAGCACCACGGCCATGATGTACATCGAACCGCTGCCGATGGTCATCAGCGCCAGCGTCACGGCCAGCCGTGACCAGGCGTAAGTCGAGTCGGCGGTGGCGGTGGCGGTGGCGGTGGCAGGGTCAGGGCTGCGCATGCGGGTCTGCCGGGGCGGATCAGCGTGCGGCTTGCGGCGTGGTCGACGCGAAGAAGTCGCCCAGGTCCGCGCACTGCGCGATGCCCAGCGACAGCGCCCAGGCCTTGGCGGTCTTGTCCGTACCCAACACCGGCTCGGCCTGGCCCGTGAACTTGGCCAGCAACAGCTCGCTCGTCATTGGCCGTTCGACGCTGCCGATGGCGTGCTCTACGAAGATGTGCAGCGTGCGGCCGTCGGTGGTGCGGATGGTCACGTCGGCCGACGCTTCGCTGATGCTGTCGTCGACTGTTGCGCTGACCTTGGCGCGCAGCGCCAGCACGTCGGCGCGGTTGACGACCGCGTCGGTGTATTCGTGTTCTCCGGCGCGGCCATGGATCAGCCCCACGGCGCACGAGTGGTAGACGCTGAACTTGCTTTGCAGGCCGTCGGCCGGCGTCTTCTTGCCGGTCAGCTCCAGCACCAGCGCGTGCACACGCAGCGTGATCGATGCGACCTGGTCTGCCGTCAAAGCATGGGCCTCACGCAGCTGCACGCAGCCGTCGATGCTGGGGTGGATGACGATGCCGCAGGCGTAAGGCTTGTAGGTGTTGAGCGCGATCTCCCAGCTGCTGCCCAGTCGGTCGGTCACTTCCGACCAGTCGGTCTTGTCGCTGAATACCTGCATCAAACCGCGCGGTGCTTCCAGCGCGCGACGCGACGCGGTGTAGCCGTGCTTGGCCATCAACGCCGACATCAGACCCACGCGCGCCGCGCCGCCCGGATGGAAAGGTTTGGTCATCGTGCCGAACTGCTCGCGCAGGCCGATCGGTTGCGAAGCGGCGATGCCCAGCGCCATCTGCGTGCGCGCGGCGTCCAGGCCCAGCAGGCGCGAACAGGCGGCGGCGCTGCCCAGCATGCCGGTGGTGCCGGTGATGTGCCAGCCGCGGTCGTAATGGTCAGGGTAAATGGCGTTGCCGACGCGGCACGACACCTCCACGCCCAGCACCAGCGCGTCGACCAGGTCGCGCCCTCCAAGCCCCAGGTGCTGGGCCAGCGCCAGCGCGGCCGGTGCCACCGGGCCGGCGGGGTGGATGATGGTTTTCAGGTGGGTGTCGTCGAAGTCCCAGGTGTGCGAACTGATGCCGTTGACCAGCGCCGCGCTGGCCATGTCGACCTTCTCGCAGCGGCCCAGCAGGCTGGCCTGCGGCGCCGGCTGCAATTCCTGCACGGCGGCCAGCGCGGCTTGCACCGTCTCTTGCGCTGACGGCCCGATGGCGCAACCCACCCAGTTGGCAAAAGTGCGGTGGGCCTCCAGGTCCACCGCGTCGCTCCAGCCCCGGCTGGGGTGGCTGGAGACGAAACGCGCCAGCAGTTCGGTGATGGCCGGGGCGTTGGCGTCGGCCTTGACAGTGGAATTGAGTGCCATGAAATCTTTCTGGTGGCAAGACCGCTTCGGGCCTTGGGTGGGCGGCAAATCTCTGCATTGCGGCAGCGGGGGCTGACGATATGCCAAGGGCAGCTTCGTTCGTGACGAAGCTGTCGCTATCGCTTGACGCGGCGTTTGCGCAGACTGGCGCCAGTTCATTCTGACCCCACCCCGCCCGGAGCCCACCATGCCACCAAGCCACACTGCCCAGACCGTCTACCTCAGCGTGGCCGACCTCGTGGAGATCGCACGCCGCAAGGGCCTGTCGGCCTGCATTGCGGGCGTTGCGTCGCGCATCGAGGCCGACTACCGGCGCTGGCACGAATTCGACAAATCCGCCCGCGTGGCCTGCTACTCCGCGCTCGGCGTGATCGAGCTGATGCCGACGGCCGACGCCGCGCACTTCGCATTCAAGTACGTCAACGGGCACCCCGGCAATCCGCTGCGCGGCCTGCCCACGGTGATGGCTTTCGGCGTGCTGGCCGACGTGGCCACCGGCGCACCGTGCCTGCTGTCGGAACTGACCTTGACCACCGCCATCCGCACCGCCGCGATGTCGGCGCTGGCCGCCCGCGTGCTGGCGCGCCCGGGCAGCCGCAGCATGGCACTGATCGGCAACGGCGCGCAGAGCGAATTCCAGGCGCTGGCCTTTCGCGACCTCGTCGGCATCCGCGAATTGCGCCTGTTCGACACCGACGCCGCTGCCAGCCGCAAACTGGCCGCCAACCTGGCAGGCCAGGGCCTGCAGGTGCGCATCTGCGCCAGCACCGCCGAAGCGGTGCGCGGCGCCGACATCGTCACCACCGTCACCGCCGACAAGACCAACGCCACCATCTTGACGCCCGGGATGATCGAGCCCGGCATGCACCTGAACGCGGTGGGCGGCGATTGCCCCGGCAAGACCGAGCTGCACCCCGGCGTGCTCGACGGCGCGGCGGTGTTCGTCGAATACGAACCGCAGACGCGCGTCGAAGGCGAGATCCAGCAGATGCCTGCCGACTTCCCCGTCACCGAGTTCTGGCGCGTGCTGACTGGTGCTGCACTGGGCCGCACCAACGCGCAGGAAGTGACGCTGTTCGACTCGGTCGGCTTCGCACTGGAAGACCATTCGGCACTCACGTTCCTGCGCGACGTGGCGGCTGAACTGGGCATCGGCAGCGTCATCGACCTGGTGCCGGCGTCGGCCGACCCGAAGAACCTGTTCGGTCTGTTGGCCGGTGCTGGCGCGGCGGCGTCAGCCGGCGGTGTCGCCGTTCAGGCCCAAGGCCAGCATGGCTGCCGCCAGGTCTTCGAGCGCTGTGCCGACGGCCTTGAACACGGTGCGCTGATCGAGTGAGACGCGCCAGGGCACCTCGCCGCGCGACAGCGTGGTCAGCGTGCCGCGCACGCAGGCGGCGGTGATCACGCCGCGGGCCAGCGGGCCCAGCAGTTCGCCGCTTTTTGCCAGCGCTTCTGCGGTGTCGACATACAGCGACGCGCCGGCAAAGCAGGCGTCGTCGGCCTCGCGCATCGCGGGGGTGAAGCTGCCGATCAGGTCGAGGTGGCTGCCTGGGCGCAGCCAGGCGCCCTGCACGACGGGCTCGGTGGCCAGCGTGGCGCAACTGGTGATGTCAGCCGCGGCGACAGCGGCGGGCAAGTCGGTCACAGCCTGCGCGTTGAAGCCGTCGACACGCAACTGCACGACCAGCGCCTGGGCCTGCGCCGGGCGGCGCGTCCACACACTGACGCGGGTGATGTCACGCACGCAGCGGTAGGCCGCCGGCAGCAGGCTGGCCACGCGGCCGGCGCCCAGCACCAGCAGGTGCCCGGCGTCATCGCGCGCCAGCATCGAAGCGGCCAGCGCCGATGCAGCGGCCGTGCGCCGCGCGGTGATCACGTTGCCGTCCAGCAGCGCCAGCGGCACCCCGGTGTCGGCGTCGTGCAGCAGGTAAGTCGCGTGCAGGCCGGGCAGCCCACGCGCCGCGTTGCCGGGCGCGATGTTGATGACCTTCACACCGTAGCAGCGCCCCGGCACCCAGGCCGGCATCAGCAGCGAGGTGACGACACTGCCGTCTGCGCAGGGGATCTCGTGCACGCCACGCGTCGGCACCTCGCAGCCGGCCGCGAAGCGCGCGCGCAGGGCGGGGATCAGCCGTTCGAAGGGCAGGGCTGCCGCGGTCTGCTCGGCATCGAAAACACGCATCGTGGCCGGCCGGGGAGCGCTAGCGGTAAGTCGCCAGCAGGATGCTGGTCTCGGTGTTGGCGATGCCCTTGATCAGCCGCACCCGTTCCAGCAACGCCGACAGCTCAGCGTTCGAGCCGGCCTGCAATTCGGCCAGCAGGTCCCACCGCCCGTTGGTGTCGTGCAGCGCCGCCACGCCGGGTTCGCCCAGCAGGCTGGCCTTCACGGCACCGGTCTGGTTGCCGTCGACCAGCACGCCCATCCAGGCACGGATGCGGTCGGGCTCGGCGTCCGGCCGCAGGCGCACGCTGTAGCCGACGATGACGTGCTCGTCTTCCAGCCTGCGCATGCGGTTGGTGACGGTGCCGCGCGACACCCCCAGCTTGGCCGCCAGCGTGGCCACGTTGGTGCGCGCGTCCTTGCGCAGCAGGGCGATCAGGTCGCGGTCGGTGTCGTCCATCGGGTGGCTCCAGGCTCAGGTGGCGTCTTGCGCCAGGTTGTCGATCATCGCCAGTAGCGTGCGCCGGGTGGCGGCCACATCGGCGACGCTTAAACCCCGCAGCGCCAGCGCGTTGACTCCTTCGGCCAGCGGCACCAGCGTCTGCCGCAGGTCGCGGCCCAGCGGCGTCAGCGTAACGTAGCGGTTCTTGCGGTTGCCCTCGCGCTGTTCCAGGGTCACGTAACCCAGCGCTTCCATCGTGCGCAAGGCCACCGCGGTGGTGGGTTCCATCACGCCGGCTTCGATGCTCAGTTCGCGCTGCGTGAGGCCGTCGCGCAGCCACAGCACGCGCAGGAAAACCCAGTGCCCCGGCTGCACGCCGTGTTGCGCCAGCCGCGCCTGCAGCGCGCGGTGCAGGCCGCGCATCGCGTCTTTCACCAGGTGGGCCATGCGGTCGCCCGGCACCGCTTCGCGCCAGTGGCGCAGCACGCGTTGCGCGATCTCTACTTCGCGTTCGGCGGCGGGCAGGCGCCGGGTGGCCATGGCGTTCAGCGGTTCAGCGGTTCTTCGGTTGAGCGGTTCTACGGTTCGGCCGATCAGCCGCTGATGCGCCAGGACAGATCGACGGCGCGCACGTCCTTGGTCAACTTGCCGACGCTGATGCGGTCGACGCCCGTTTTCGCGATCTCGCGGATGCTGTCCAGGTTCACACCACCCGAGACCTCCAGCACGGCCGGCCTGGCGTACGCCGCGTTCACGGCGAAGGCGCGGTGCATGGCGGCCAGCGTGAAGTCGTCGAGCAGGATGTGCTCGGCGCCGGCGGCCAGTGCGGTGCTCATTTCTTCGACGCTTTCGACTTCGATTTGTACGATGACGCCCGAGTTCAAAGCGAAGGCGGCAGCCAGCGCCGGCGCGATGCCGCCCGCGGCGGCGATGTGGTTTTCCTTGATCAGGATGCCGTCCCACAGCGCCATGCGGTGGTTCTTGCCGCCGCCAGTGCGCACCGCGTATTTCTGCGCCTGGCGCAGGCCGGGCAGGGTCTTGCGGGTGTCCAGCACGGCACAGCCCTGGGGGTTGGGCGACAGGCCGGCGATGGCGTCCACGTACTGCCGCGTCACGGTGGCCACGGCCGACAGCGTTTGCAGGAAGTTCAGCGCCGGCCGCTCGGCGCTGAGCAGCGCGCGGGCGTCGCCTTCGATGCGGCAGACCTCGGTGCCGACCGCCACTTCGGTGCCTTCGGCAACGGCCCAGGTGATGCGGGCCGTCGCGTCCAGCGCCAGCACGCAGGCGTCGAACCACGGCCGGCCGCAGATGACGGCGGCTTCCTTGGCGATGACGCGGCCGGTGACGCGGTGGTTGGCCGGCACCAGCCGGGCGGTCCAGTCGCCGCGGCCGATGTCTTCCTTCAGCGCGTCGCGCACGTTGCGGGCCAGGGCCGCCTTCAAGCCTTCGTTCTGCGGGTTGTCGTTGCTGTCGAACATGGTCGGATTCCGGTTACGTCACTTGTAGATCAGCGTCAACGCCACCAGCACCAGAAAGCCCAGCAGCACGCGGCGGAACAGCACCTCGCTGAGTTTGCCGCGCAGCCATTTTCCCCAGTGCAGGCCCAGCGCCATCGGCAGCAGGGCCAGCGCCGACAGGGCCACGTCGTGCCCTTCGATGCGACCGTGCGCGGCCATCGAACCGTACAGCGGTATCGCGCCGGCCAGGTAAATCACGCTGATGGTGCCGACGAAGACATCGCGCGGCAGCCGCAGGCTGACCAGGTAGCTGATGATGATGGGCCCGGTCAGCGACGACACGCCGCCCATCAGCCCCGACAGCGCGCCCACGCCGGCACTCCACCAGCGTTCTTGCGACGGTGGCACGCGCAGGTGCAGCGGCAGCGCGATCAGCGTTACGGCGATCAGCAGCACCACGGCCATCGCGGTGCGCAGCGCGCTTTCGGACATCGCCAGCGTCATCGGCACGGTGATCAGCGTGGCGACGAACAGCGTGGCGATCAGCGGCAGAAAGCGCCGCACGCCAGCCCAGGAAAAACCGGTGTCGTAAGCCTGCCAGCCGTTGCTCAGCAGCACCGGCACGGCCACCGTGGCGATAGCCCGCGTGGCCGGCATGCCCAGCGACAGCAAGGGCACCAGCACCAGCGGCAGGCCGATGCCCAGCATGCCCTTGACGAGGCCGCCGGCGATGAAGATCAGCGCACCCAAAGCCAGCATCGTGGCGCTGACGCCGAGCAGGCTCAGGCCGGTATTCAAATGCTGTAGCTCTCGTAGCTGGCCGGGTGGAACAGTTCATCCACCTTCATCAAGCGGCCCGACAAGCCCTGGCTGTGGTGGTGGCGCACGAAGGTTTCCAGCGTGCGCGTGTTGGCGGCCACACCGTAGCTCCAGTAGTCCTCGCCCATCGCGTCGCGCGCGGCTTTCAATTGCTCTTCCACGAAGGGCAGCGTCACCTTGGTGGCCGAGGTGTCGGCCAGCTTTTCCAGTGCCAAGGCCTTGGCCTGTGTGAAGGCCTTGAGCACCGCGCCGGGCAGCCACGGGTGCTGCGCGGCGAGACCCTTCTTGATGCCGACCACATGCATGATGGGGAAGACGCCGGTGCGGCGGTAGTAGTCCTTGGCCGTGGCCGTGGGGTCGTCGAACAGCCAGCCCACGTTGGGGTTCTTCAACGCCGCGCCGCTAGGCGGGCGGGGGGCGATGAAGCCGTCGATGTCGCCGCGGTCCAGCATCTCGGAAATCGTCACGCCTTCGGGCGCGTTTTCCAAACGCACGTCGGGCGGCAATTGCAGCTTGATCTTCTCGGGCCGGCCGGGCGTGTCAATGCCGCCGCGCACCCACTGCACATCCGAAGGCTTGACGCCGAAATCGTCTTCCAGCACCGCGCGCGCCCAGACGTGGGCCGTCAACTGGTATTCGGGCAGTCCGATGCGCTTGCCCTTCAGATCAGCCGGCTTCCTGATGCGGTCTTTGCGCACGTAGATGCTGGTGTGGCGGAAGGCGCGCGACAGGAAGACCGGCACGGCGATGTAGGGGCACTCACCGCGCGAATGCTTGACCAGGTAGCTGCTGAACGACAGCTCGCTGATGTCGAATTCCAGCCCGCGAAAGGCGCGGAAGAAAGTCTCTTCGGGCGACAGCGTCATGCAGATCGGGTCGACGCCATCGATCTGCACGCTGCCGTCCAGCAACGCGCGGGTGCGGTCGTAATCGCCCAGGGCGATGGAGAGTTGAAGCTTGGACATGCGGCCTTCCTGCGAGGGCTGGGGAACGGCTGAACAGTGGAGCGCGACTATAAACTTAGCGCCCTAAGTTATTCCCCGTTCGCGGAACCGAACTGGCGGCGAGGCGGCGAGGCGGCGTGGTGGCGTGGTGGCGGTGGGCATGGCAGGGTTCAGGTCCGTGCTCATGCGGATGCCGCCTCGGCTTGCTGTTTCCACAGGTTCCAAGGCCTGTCGATCTGGCCCTCGCAAGTGATGCGCGCGGCCTCGGCCTCGGCCGGTGTCAGGTACTCGGGCGGGCCCAGGGGCAGGCTCTGCAGCAGCAGTTGCGCGTTGACCTCGGCATAGACCGCACGGTAGACGGCCACGCGGACCGACCCTGCCACCACCGTGCAGCCGTGGCCGCGCATCAGCACGAAACTGGCACGGCCCAGTGTCGACGCCAGCGCGGCGCCGAGCTCGCGGTTGCGGATCAGCAGATCGCTGCCCGTGCCGGCGGTATCGCGCACCTCGAACAGCGGCGCGCCGAGGTTGTCGGCGTCGCCCAGAAAGCCGCACATGTGGCACACCGGCCGGAAGCGCGCGCCCTTCGCAAGGGTGAACGGCAGCACGGAGGGCGAGTGGTTGTGCACCACGGCCATCACGTCGGGTCGGGCTCGATAGATCTCGCTGTGGATGTAGCGTTCCAAGTACAGCCGCGGCGGGTCGGCGGCCACCGCTTCGCCGGTGGCGCAGTCGTATTCGACGACGTCGCCGGCCACAACCTGGCCGGGCGCCACGTTGCGGGCCATCAGGAAGCGGTCGGCGCGTTCGGGGTGGCGCGCGCTGACGTGGCCGAAGGCGTCGACGATGCGCTGGTGGAAGAGGATGCGGTTGGCATCGACGAGGTCTTGGATCAGCGCAGCGACGGCGTCAGGTGAAGTGGGCGATGGGCTCATGGGGGTGTGTTGCAGCTGGCCGCAAATGCCGATTTTCAGGGTATCTCGACTTGTCACGTCGGCCGCCGAGCGACTACCCTCGCGCACCTTTTGGATGGAGTTGACGATGGACTGGAAGTCTGCGCGCGCGGCGTTGTTGTGGCTGGCTGCCGCAGCGGGGTCGATGGGGGCTGCCGCCCAGACCGACTGGCCGGCCAGGCCGGTGACGGTGGTCGTGCCCTCGTCGCCTGGCGGCGGCACCGACACCTACGGCCGCTTGCTGGCGCAAGCGCTGACCGAGCAGCTGAAGCAGGCCTTCATCGTCGAAAACAAGCCCGGTGCCAGCGGCGCCATCGGTGCCACGGCGGTGGCCGGTGCGGCAGCCGACGGCTACACGATGCTGGTGGCCAGCAACTCGTCGCTGGGCATCAACCCGGCGCTGTACAAGACGCTGACCTACGACGTAGCGCGCGACTTCGCGCCCGTCACGCGCGGCGTCATCGCGCCGATGGTTATCGTGGCCCATCCAGCCGCGAAACTGAAGACCCTGCGCGACCTGGTCGAGGCCGGCAAGCGCGAACCGCAGGGCCTGTTCTACGGCACCGCTGGCGTGGGCAGCCCGCTGTACATCGGCGTGCGGATGCTGGAAGAAGCCACTGGCGCGCGCTTCAGCCACGTGCCCTACAAAGGCGTGGCCCCGGCTTATCAAGATCTGCTGGCCGGCCGCCTGCAGTTCATGCTGACCGATCTGGCCAGCGTGCGCCCTTACATCGACGCCGGCAAACTGCTGGTCCTGTCCATCACCGAAAAAAGCGCTCTGCTGCCCGCGGTGCCGACTTTCGCCGAGGCCGGCTATGCCGGCATCAAGGCCTTCACGGCTTTTTCGGTGATGCTGCCGGCCAGGGTGCCGCCGGCACTGGTGAAACGCATCGCCGCCGAGA
>JAYSYH010000298.1:0-3524 GCA_043716645.1 Betaproteobacteria bacterium
CGTCGAGTTAGTCGTCGTCCAGCGCCTGCAGCCGCGGGGCCGTGTCGGCGGCGTCGAAGTCGACTTGCAGTGCGGCGTTCATGCGAGTTCTCCAACGACCAATCCGATGGGTTCGGCCTGCTGCGTGGAGGCACCGGCACCGGCACCGGCACCGGCACTGGCACCGGCACCGAAGTCAGCGCTGGCGTCGGCTTCGGGCTGGCTGGCAGCGTCCAGCGGTTCCGGGCGGTGCAGCAGGTAGCCCTGCGCAAAGTCGACGCCGAGTTCGCGCAGGCGCGTCAGCACCGCGTCGGTCTCGACGTACTCGGCCACCGTCTTGACGCCGACGGCGCGCGCGACGTCCACGAAGCACTTCACGGCAGCCTGGTCGAGCGGGTCGGTCAGCAGATGGCGGATGAACTGGCCGTCGATCTTCAGATAGTTCACCGGCAGGCTCTTCAGGTAGCCGAAGGTCGATGCGCCGGCGCCGAAGTCGTCCAGGGCGACGCGCGCCCCTGTGCTCTGCACTGCGCGCACGAATGCCGCCGCCTCTTCAAGCCGTGCGATGGCCACCGTCTCGGTGATCTCCAAAACCAGCCTGTCGCACAGCGCGGGCCCCGCTGCCTCGAGCGACTGCAAGGCCCAGGCGCGAAAGGTCGGGTCTGCCACGGACTGGCCGGACAGGTTCACGCCGACGCGCTGCAGTGGCCCGTCAAAGCGCTTGCCAGACATCCACGCCAGCGTGCGCCGCAGCACCCAGCGGTCGACGCGAGCCATCAGGTGGTAGCGCTCGGCTGCGGGCATGAAGACCCCGGGCGCGATCAGCGAGCCGTCGTCGTTGCGCATGCGCAGCAGCACTTCGACCTTGAGCATCCCGGCGTCCGGCCGCAGGGGCACCACCCGCTGCCCGTACAGCTCGAAGCCGTCGTTGTCGAGCGCGCGCTGGATGCGCTCGACCCAGCGTCCGTCGGCATGCAACTCGCCCGCGTCGCGGCCGTCGCACCAGGTGACCACGCGGTTGCGGCCGGCGTCCTTGGCGGCGTAGGCGCAGCCGTCGGCGGCTTGCAGGACGGACTGCAGGTCGGCGAGCTGGCCGTCACCCACGGGTGCCAGCCCGATGCTGGCGCCGATGCGAAAGCGCTGCTCGCCGTGCGCGAACCTCTCGATTTCCAGGCGCTCGCACAAGGTCTGCCCCTTGCGCTGCGCCGTGGCCAGCGAGCAACCCGGGAGCAGGACCGCAAACTCGTCACCGCCCAGGCGGGCCACGGTGTCGGCATTGCGCGTCATGGTGCGCAGGATGCTGGCGACCTGCCGCAGCACTTCATCGCCGGCGGCGTGGCCGCAGCGGTCGTTGACCATCTTGAAGTGGTCCAGATCGATGAACAACAGCGCGCCGCGCTCGCCGCGCGCCAGCATGCCGCGCAGGCGGTGCTCGAACTCACCGCGGTTGACCAGGCCGGTCAGCGCGTCGTGGCTGGCGCGAAAGCTCACTTCGGCGCTGGCGCGCCGCTTGTCGCCGACGTTGCGCAGCACCAGCACGGCGCCCATTGCGCCGTTGCTCGTTGCGCCGTTGCCCGTTGCGCCGTTGCCCATTACGCCGTCGCCCGTCACGCCGTCGCCCGTGCGCAGCGCCGAGGCCACGCCCTCGACCGCGACGACCTGTCCGGCTGCGGTGTGCAGCACCGCATCGGCCGGCAGCGCGGCGGACTGTCCGGCGGCCGCGGCCGACAGCACCGCCTTGATGCCGCGGCGGTTGCTGCTGCTGCGCAACTTGACTGCACGTTGCAGCAGGCGGCCTTGAAGCCGATGGGCGGAGCGGCCCAGCAGCCGCTCTGCCGCCGGGTTGGCCCAGCAGATACGCTCGTCGGCGTCAGTCGCCAGCACGGCGTCCTTGATCGAGCGCAGCGTGGCGTCCAGCATCTGGCGGCGGGCTTCCAGGGCGTCCATCGCCACGCGCAGCTGCCGCGCTGCCTGGCGGCCTTCCAGCGCCCGCGACACCGCCTTCGACAGGCTGATCAGCACAGCCCGCTGGGTTTCGTCGAGCTGCCGTGGACGCCGGTCGATGACGCACAGGGTGCCGACCCGTTGCCCGTCGGACAAGCGCACCGGCGCGCCGGCATAGAAGCGGATGTCGGGCGCGCCGGTCACCAGCGGGTTGTCGGCGAAACGTTCGTCGGCCGTGGCGTCGCCCACCACGAACAGTTCATCGCCCAGGATGGCGTGCGCGCAGAAGGCCAGGTCGCGTGGCGCCTGTGTCGTTTCGCACAGGCCGTGGTTGGCCTTGAACCACTGGCGGTCGGTGTCGACCAGACTGATCAGCGAGATCGGCGTCCCGCAGACCGTCGAGGCGGCCTGCACCAAGGCGTCGAACTCGGCCTCGGCGGGGGAGTCGAGCACGTTCAGCGCCCGGAGTGCCGCCAGGCGCGCGGCTTCGTCAGGGGGCAGGGCTGCGGGCGTCATGTTCTGCAGCTTTCACGACGGCTTTTACAGCGGCTTTTACAGCGGCTTTTACTGCGGTTTTCCAAAGCGACCTCCAGGGCGGTCGGCTCGAGCTTGAGCCGACACTCTCACCTGTAGGTTGTCGGCAGCAGTTAGATCCAGCCGGTGTTGGATTCGTGATGGACTGCCGGTCAGCGGGCTGCGCGGCTTTCAGGCGGTGCCCTTTGCGCGCCAGAAACAGACCCACCGCCAGGAATGCGGCGCGCTTGTTGCCGTCGACGAACACATGGTTCTTGGCCAGCCCCAATCCGTGACTGCCGGCCAACGCGGCCAAGTCGGGTTCGCCGCAGACGGCACGGTCACGGTCACGGTCACGGTCACGGTCACGGTCACGGTCAAGGTCAAGGTCAAGGTCACGGTTGGGCAGCGGGCAGCGTCAGGCCCCTTGCAAGACCTGACCAGGCAATGCTCGATGTCGATCTCGAACACGCGCTTGAGCAGCTTGGCCCAGCTCAGCCGCACCGGGTGGTGATGCGCACAGATCACCTCGCACCAGGACGGTGGTGTGGCCTGCGTCGGCGGCTGGGGCTCTTGCGGCGCGACCAGCGCGCGCAGCTCGGGCGTTGCGTGCCGGCACGCCGTGGAAGCGAATCAGGTGCAGCCTGGGGCATGGGGCATGGGGCATAGGGCATAGGGCATGGGGCATGGGGCATGGGCACCAGCGCCGTCAGCTGCTTCCAGCGGCGACTTCACCAGGTGCGTAGTGCCGGCTGACCACGTTCGACGCCAGAGGCGACCAGCCGGCTGCCTGACCCGGCGTCAGCGCGGCAGCGTGCCGTTCCTGAAGCGTTCGCGCACGGCCATGAAGGCCTGCATGTACTGCGGGTAACGCTGGTCGCGCCAGGCCATCTTCAGCGCGTCGCTGATGTACGCCTCGGTGGGGTGTTCCCGAAAACGCGACGTGCTCCAGCCGAAGCCGTAGGGGTTGTAGGCGCGGCTGCGCCACTGCGGCTGCGTGGCCAGGATCAACGAAGCAGCGCGCTCGATCAGGAAAACCTTGCGCTGCGCTGCTCCCGCGGGGCTGGTGTAGCCGGTGGCCTGTGTGA
>JAYSYH010000299.1:0-10635 GCA_043716645.1 Betaproteobacteria bacterium
GTGGCGGGCGCCCCGACGGCCTATTTCGCGACCTTGCCGATCAAGGCCATGGTGGCAGCGTTGCAGCAGGCGGGCTGGCCGGCTGCCGTGTCGCAGACCGCCGGCACGTATGTCTGCAACCATGTTTTCTACGGCTTGATGCACAGCCTGCGCCGCCGCCGCAGCGTGCGCGCCGGCTTCATGCACCTGCCCTGGCTGCCTGAGCAAGCAGCAGCGCGGGCCGGCCAGCCGAGCTTGTCGCTGGACGCGCAAACTGCCGGGGTGCGGCTGGCTTTGCAGACCGCGCTGGCCAACCGCTTCGACCTGCGCACCAGCGGTGGTGCGGAATCCTGAAGCAGCGCGCAGTATTTTGTAATGCTCGCCGGCTGGCGGCGACTTCATCCCTGCAAGCCGGTGCCAGCCGCCCGGCGGCAATCTGTTCCACGGTTTTACTTTCCAACTGGAGTCACCACCATGAACCAACGCCAACTCGTCGCTTCCGCCCTCGCTTCCGTCTTCGCGCTGGGCCTTGTCAGTCAGGCTGGCGCGCAGGACATGCCCAAAGACAAGGGCAACAAGGAAAAGTGCTTTGGCATTGCCAAGGCCGGAGCCAACGACTGCGCCAATTTGTCGGGCACGCATTCTTGCGCCGGCCAATCCAAGGCCGACCTGGGCGCCGATGAATGGAAGTACGTGGCCAAGGGCACCTGCAAGGAGATGAAGGGCATGACGGCCGAAGAGGCCAAGGCCAAGGCAAAAAAGTAAGTGCAGCCGTCCCTACAGCCGCCAGCCGCAGCCCGCCGCCCTCGATCAGGACATGCTTGAACACACCGGCATCGGCCTGCGCCAGCCGCACGCGGCGGCGCTGTTGGCGGCGCCACCGGCCCTGGGCTTCGTGGAGGTTCACGCCGAAAACTACTTTGCCGGCGGAGGCGCTGCCTTGGGTGTGCTGGAGGCAGCGCGCGGCCACTGGCCGGTCAGCCTGCACGGCGTCGGCCTGGCCCTGGGTTCGGCCGCCGGTGTCGACACCGCGCACCTCGAACAACTGGCCGCGCTGGTGCAGCGCGTCGATCCGCTGCGCGTCAGCGACCACGCATCTTTTGCCCGTGCCCCGCGCCGCAACGGCGGGCCGGTGGTGCATGGCAACGACCTGCTGCCGCTGGCGTTCACCCCCGCGGCGCTGGACATCCTGGTGGCTAATGTGCAGCGCGTGCAAGACCGCCTGCGCCGGCCCATCCTGGTGGAAAACCTGTCGGCCTATCTGCACTGGGCCGACGACACGCTGGCCGCGCCGGCCTTCTTCAACGCGCTGGCGCAGCGCAGCGGCTGCGGCCTGCTGCTGGACGTCAACAACATCGTGGTCAACATGTTGAACGAGCAGGGCGGGGCAGGCACCGACCCCGCCCGTGCGGTGGCGGCGGCCTGCGCCTGGGTCGATGCGATCAACCCGGCGGCGGTGGGCGAACTGCACCTGGCCGGCTATGACGACAGCGGCGACAACGGCGACCTCGTCATCGACGACCACGGCAGCCGCGTGCACGCGCCGGTGTGGCAGGTCTTGCGCCACACCGTGCAGCGTCTGGGGCCGCGGCCGACGCTGATCGAATGGGACACCGCCCTGCCCGAACTGGCCGTGCTGCTGGACGAGGCCGCGAAGGCCGAGCGCCTGTTGACCGCAGGCCTTCCATCATTCACGGCATGAACCGCATGAACCGCATCAAAACGGCCTGCGACAAGGAAGCCCTGCGCCAGCAGATGCTGTTGCGCGCACTGTGGGGCGACGCCCGCCCGGGTGTGGTGGCCGGCTGGCTGCGTGACGGCCCGCGCGGGGGAAGCATTGCACGGGGCCTGGCCGTCTACCGCGCGAATGCGAGCGCTGCGGCCGAACGGGCGCTGGCGGCGGCCTACCCCACGCTGCAGCAACTGATGGGCGACGACGCTTTCGCTGCGCTGGCCCGCGCCTGCTGGCTGCGCCACCCGCCCACGGCCGGTGACCTGGGCTTGTGGGGCGCGATGTTGCCGGCCTTCATCGCCGACGCCGAAACGCTGGTGGACGAACCGTATCTGGCGGATGTGGCGCACCTGGAATGGGCGGTGCACGAGGCTGAACGCGCCGCCGATGCGGTGCCCGCGCAGGGCCTGGAACGCCTGGGCAGCGACGACCCGGCTGCGCTGGTCCTACGCCTGGCGCCGGGCACTGCGGTGGTCGTTTCCCGCCACCCCATCGTCACCATCTGGCAGGCCCACCGCAGTACCGCCGCCGACCGCTTCGCACCGGTGCGTGCGGCCTTCCAGGCCGGTGCCGGCGTATGCGCCCTGGTCGCCCGCGACGGCTGGCGCGCCACGGTCCGCGCGCTGCCACCGGCCGAGGCGCGCTTCACGCAGGCGGTGCTGGCTGGCCGTTCGCTGGGGGACGCGCTAGGGGACGGCTGCCATCCGGCTTCCCCATCGGCACCGGCCGCCACTGGCGAGGCGTTCGATTTCCAAGCCTGGCTTGTCGCGGCGCTGCAGCAGCAGCGCCTGGCGGCTGTCGAGCCCGCGGGCCCGCACACGGTCGCGGCGACAGGGTGACCATCGCGTTGCAAATGCGCCTGCCGCTGGCTTGCTGGGGCGGCTTGTTGATCGGCTGGCTGTGGTGGGGGCCGGGTCGCTGGTCGCTAGATGCCTGGCTGCCTGTCTGCCTGTCTGCCTGTCTGCCTGGCTGCTGAAGTAACTGGTCTAGACAAGCCTGCGGCGGGCGGCCGCACGTGGCGGCCAGCGCACAGAACGCTGTCACCCGCGATGCAAGAATGTCCAGCCACCACCGGAGCGCACGCTGATCGCTGAGAACCGCAACAAGTTGCTGCTGCTGCTGGCTGTGCTGGCCGCCGTGGTGGCCTTCTTCGCGCTTGACCTGGGCCGCTATTTCAGCTTTAGCCAATTGCAGGCGGTGCAGGCTGAACTGGCCCGTGCCTACGCCGAAAACCCGGCGCGCGTTATCGCGCTTTATGCCGCGGTGTACATCGCGCTGTTCGCGTTGGCCTTGCCGGTGGGCTCGGTGCTGACGCTGGCCGGCGGCGCGATGTTCGGCTTTGGCCTGGGGGTGGTGGTGGTGTCTTTCGCGTCCACCATCGGCGCCACGCTGGCCTTCCTGGGCGCGCGCTACCTGCTGGGCGACGCCGCCCGCCAGCGCTTTGGCGCCAAACTGGCCGAAGTCGACAAAGGCGTTGCGCGTGAAGGCGCCTACTACCTGTTCACGCTGCGCTTGATCCCGGTTTTTCCGCCGGCGCTGCTGAGCGTGCTGTTCGGCTTGACGGCGATGCGCACCGCCACCTTTTATGCGGTCAGCCAGGTCGGCATGCTGGCCGGCACGCTGGTCTACGTGAACGCCGGCACGCAGCTGGCGAAGCTGGAATCGGCGCGCGGCATCCTGAGCCCGGCGATGTTCGGCTCGCTGGTGCTGCTGGGCCTGTTCCCGCTGCTGACCAAGAAAGTGGTCGACGCGCTGAAGGCGCGCCGCGTCTACGCCCGTTGGGCGGGATGCAAGCCCAAGCGCTACGACCGCAACCTGGTGGTCATCGGCGCCGGTGCGGCCGGGCTGGTCACGGCCTACGTCGCGGCGGCCGTGAAGGCCAAAGTCACGCTGGTCGAACGCCACCAGATGGGCGGCGACTGCCTGAACACCGGCTGCGTGCCCAGCAAGGCGCTGATCCACGCCGCCAGCGTGGCGCAGCAGATGCGGCGGTGCGCCGAAGTGGGCCTTTTGCCGGTGGCGGTGCAGGTCGATTTCCCGCAGGTGATGGCGCGCCTGGAGGGTGTCATCCGCGCCATCGAGCCGCACGACTCGGTCGCCCGCTACACCGCTTTAGGCGTCGACGTGCAACTCGGCGCGGCGCGCATCGTCGACCCCTGGCATGTCCAGATCACCGCGGCCGACGGCACGCAGCAGATGCTGTCCACGCGCAGCATCGTCATCGCCACCGGCGCGCGGCCTGTCCTGCCGCCGCTGCCGGGTCTGGCCGAGGTTGGCTGCCTGACCAGCGAAACGCTGTGGGGCCTGCGCGAACTGCCGCCCCGCTTGCTGGTGCTGGGCGGCGGGCCCATCGGTTGCGAACTGGCTCAATCGTTCGCGCGACTCGGCTCGCAGGTCACGCTGGTGGAGCAGGGCGAACGGCTGCTGGTGCGCGAAGATGCCGATGTGTCGGCGCTGGTGCAGCAGGCGCTGCAAGCCGACGGCGTGACGGTGCGCACCGGGCACACGGCGCTGCGCTGCACGCAGGTGGGCGATGTGAAAACGCTGGTTGCCGAGCGAGGTGGCGTCGAGGTGTCGATCGACTTCGACGAGTTGCTGTGCGCCGTCGGCCGCGTGGCCCGGCTGGAAGGCTTCGGGCTCGAAGAGCTGGGTGTCCCGGTGGCGCGCACGGTGCTCACCGACGAAGCGCTGCGCACGGTCTACCCCAACATCCTGGCCGCCGGCGATGTGGCCGGGCCATGGCAGTTCACCCACGCCGCGTCTTACCAGGCGGGGTACGCGGCCATCAACGGCCTGTTCGGCAGCTTCAAGACATTCAAGGTCGACCACCGCGTGATGCCCTGCTGCACCTTCACCGCGCCCGAGGTCGCCCGCGTCGGCCTGAATGTGCAGGACGCGGTGGCCCAGGGCGTGGCGCACGAGGTCACGCGCTACGCGATGAACGATCTTGACCGCGCCATGGCCGACGGCCGCACGCAGGGCTGGGTGCAGGTGCTGACAGCGCCTGGGCAGGACCGCATCCTGGGCGTGACCATCGTTGGCGCGCACGCCGGCGACGCATTGGCGGAGTACGTGCTGGCGATGAAGAACGGCCTGGGGCTGAACAAGATCCTGGGCGCCATTCACAGCTACCCGACGATGGCCGAGGCCAACCGCAATGCCGCGGGCGCCTGGAAGCGCGCGCACGCGCCGCAGTCCCTGCTGCGCTGGGCGGAGCGCTTTCATGCCTGGCGCCGTGGGTAAGCCCCGCGAGCCGCGCGCCGTGACCGCGCCCAGCAGGCGGTGCGCCTGCGCATTCAGCCTGCTGCTGCTGATAGGCGCGGCCGGCGCGGCCACCTTGCCACCCTTGGTCGACGGCGACCACGTCACGTCAGCCTGGCACGTGGTCACGCTGCCGCAGCAAGGCAGCAAGCCGGTCACCCGCTTCAGTGCTGAACGCGTCGACGGCCGCTTGGCTTTGCGCGTGGACGCCGACCACAGCTACGGCAATCTGGTCTTCGACACGCCACCGGGCCCGCTGCCGCAGCGCCTGCGCTGGAGCTGGCGCATGCAGGTGCCCAATCCCGCGGCCGACCTGCACCAGCGGGCCGGCGACGACGCAGCCGTGAAGGTCTGCGTCGCCTTTGACCTGCCGCTGGACAGCGTGCCCTTCGCCGAGCGCCAGTTGCTGCGCCTGGCCCGCGCCAGCAGTGGCCAGCCCTTGCCGGCCGCAACCCTGTGCTACGTCTGGGCCGGTGCCGAACCGCGCGGCGCGTTGATCGACAACGCGTTCACCCACCGGGTGCGCTACATCGTGCTGCGCAATGCCGGCGACGGCATCGCTGCCTGGCTGGACGAAAGCCGCGATCTGGCCGTCGACTTCCTGCGGGCCTTTGGCGATGAAAGCCCGTCGGCGGCGACGAAGGTGCCGCCGCTGTTGGCGGTCATCGTCGGTGGCGACGCCGACAACACCGGGCTGCACACGGTGGCTCACCTCAGCGCGCTGCGCTTCGAGCCGTGACGCGTTGCGCTGCGGGTTGCGCCAGTGTCAGCCGCTGTAACCGTTCGGTTTGGCCATGAGCAAACGCCTGCTGCTGCTGGGTGGCGGCCACGCCCATCTGCACGTGCTGCAAGCCTTCGCGCGCGAACGGGTGCGCGGCGCCGAACTGGTGCTGGTCACGCCGCACGCCGAGCAACTGTATTCAGGCATGGTGCCAGGGCTGGTGGCCGGCCACTACACCGCGGCGCAATGCCGCATGCCACTGGCCCCGCTGGCCGCCGCTGCCGGGGTGCAGTTGATGCTGGCCAGTGCCGTCGCCATCGACCCGGCGCGGCGCCGCGTGCTGCTGACTGACGGCCACAGCCTGAGCTACGACCTGCTGTCGATGGACATCGGTGGCGTGATGGACCGCGACCGCTTGCCTGGCGCGCGTGAGCACGCGATGTTCGTGCGGCCGATGGACCACTTCGTGCACTTGCTGCCCGCCCTGTTGGAACTGGCTGCCACGCGGGCCTTGAACGTGGTGGTGCTGGGCGCTGGCGCGGCCGGTGTCGAACTGGCGCTGGCGCTGCAGTTCCGGCTGCAGGCGGCGGGGCTTGCGCCCGGCTCGCAGGTGGCGCTGCTCACCGGCGGGCCCGAGCCCGTGGCCGGCCACCCGCCGGCCGTTCAGCGGCGGGTGTTGCGGGCGTTGGCAGCGCACGGCATTGCGGTGCACCGGCTGGCCTGCATCGCGCTGGAAGCCGACGCCGCCGTGCTGGCCAACGGCGCGCGTCTGGCCTGTGACGTGCCGCTGGTGGTGACCGGTGCCGAAGCGCCCGGCTGGCTGCGCGCCAGCGGGCTGGCCGTGGACCCGCAAGGCTTCGTGCTGACCGGGCCGACCCTGCAGAGCCGTTCACACCCCGCGGTGTTTGCCGTGGGCGACGTGGCCACACGCGGCGACGCGTCGCACCCGCGCAGCGGCGTTTATGCCGTGCGCGCGGGGCCGCCGCTGGCGCTGAATTTGCGCCGCTGGCTGGCCGGTGGCGTGCTGCTGCCGCACCGGCCGCAACACCGCGCGCTGAACTTGATGGCCTGCGGCGAGAAGACCGCCATCGCCAGCTGGGGCCCCTGGTCGGCCGAGGGCCGCTGGGTGTGGCGCTGGAAAGACCGCATCGACCGCGCTTTCATCGCGCGGTATGCCTGAACGTGGCGTGCAGGCGGCGTGCAGGCGGCGTGCAGGCGGCGTAAAGCCAGCAAGAACGCAGCCTGACCGCTAGCGGTCGCGCCGGCTGAAGACCAGCGTCATTTCCCTGGGCACGCGGCCATCCACATCGCGCGGCAGCGTGCCGGTCTTGTCCACCGCGCGCAGCACGGCTTCGTCCCAATCCTTGTAGCCGCTGGACTTGGTAATGCGCTTGTTCAGGATGGTGCCGCTGGCCGTCGAGGCCACGAAGACTTCGGCCTCGGCAGTTTCCGGCACGTTGCCGGTGAAGACCAGCTCGCGGCGGATGCGCGCGGCCACCTTGCCGGCGTAGGCGCCAGACGGCGCCGCGTCCTGCGTGGCGCTGCCGCCGCGGCCGGTGGCGCCGCCGGCCTGGCCCATCATGCGTTTAATATTTTCTTCGCGCTGTTTAGCCAAGCGCGCATCTTCGGCGGCGGCGTTGCGTGCGTCTTTCTCGACGGCGGCCTTCGCTTCCTTGTCGGCCTTCAGTTTGTCGGCCTTGGCTCTTTCGACTTTCTCGGCTTTCAGCTTCTCGGCCTGGACTTTCTCGGCCTCTGCGCGTTGCCGTTTCTCCGTGGCCGCGCGTTCGCGTTCAACCAGCGCGCCGGCTTCCAGCTTCTTCCTGGCCAGATCCGCATTCGCGGCATTCGCGGCTTTTGCGGCTTTCTCGCGCGCGGCTTTTTCAATGGCGATGTCGGGCTCGAACGCTTTCACAGCGGGTGGCGCAGGCACCGGCACCGGCACGGGCACGGGCACCGGCACCGGCACCGGAGCAGGCGTGAGCAGCACGGGCGGTGGCGAGGGCGCCGACACCTCGGTCAATGGCGCGCTTTGCGGCACGCTGGCCCACAGTTCAGCGCTGACCGGCGGCGGCGTCTCGGTGCGCCAGTCCACCGCCGAGGTCAGTGCCGCAACCAGGCCCAGATGCACCACCAGCGCCAGCGCGGCACCGGTGCGCATGCCACCCGGCGCGCGGGGCAGCAGGGCGTCGTGCGCCAGGGCCAGCGTGGGTGAAAGCGGGCTGGCCGCAGCCATGGTGTTCAGTTGGCCGGGCCCTGTTTCACCGACAAGCCGACCCGCCGCACGCCGGCGCGCTGCAGCGTGTCCATCACGCGCACCACGCTTTCGTAGCGCACGCTCTTGTCGGCGCTGATGACCACCGGCACCTCGGCGTTGCCGCCCTGCTGCTTGCGCACGCTGGCCGCCAGTTGGTTCAAGGCCAGCCCCACCGGCTCTTGCTGGTCGACGCGCACGCGCAGCTTCTCATCGGTGCCGACGATGACCTCGATGACCTTGCTGGGCCGCTGCGCGCTCTTGCCCACCGAAGGCAGGTCGACCATGCCTGTGGTGATCAAGGGTGCGGTGACCATGAAGATGATCAGCAGCACCAGCATCACGTCGATGAACGGGACCATGTTGATCTCGCTGATGGTGCGGCGGCCCCGGCCGCGGGAGGCGGTGGATGGCATGGGCGTTCAGTGACCCGAGGGCGTGGGGGAGTGCGCGCCGAGGTTGCGCTGCAGGATGTTGGAGAATTCCTCGATGAAGGTTTCCAGCTTGATGGCGACGCGATCGATGTCGCGGGCGAATCGGTTATAGGCCACCACGGCAGGGATCGCGGCGAACAGGCCGATGGCGGTTGCGACCAGCGCTTCGGCGATGCCGGGCGCCACGGTGGCCAGCGTCACCGTCTGCAGGCTGGCCAGGCCGGTGAAGGCGTGCATGATGCCCCACACCGTCCCGAACAAACCGACGTAAGGCGAAACCGAACCGACGGATGCCAGGAATGACAGGTTGGTTTCCACCGCATCGAGTTCGCGCTGGTAACTGGCGCGCATGGCGCGGCGCGCGCCGTCAAGCAGCGTGCCGGCGTCCTGGATGCGCCGTTCGCGCAGCTTTTGGTACTCACGCATGCCACTGGCAAAGATCCGCTCCATCGGGCCGGCCATGCGGGCGTTCTGCGCCGCGGCCGCGAACAGGTCGTTCAGGCTGGTGCCGGACCAGAACTCCTTCTCGAAGTTGTCGTTGAGCGACTTGATGCGGCCGAGTGCGAACAGTTTGCGGAAGATCGCCGCCCAGCTGGCGACCGACACCGCCACCAGCAGCAGCATCACCGCCTGCACCACCCAGCTGGCGCCCAGCACGAGTTGGAGGATCGACAGGTCTTGGTTCATTGTTCGAGGCCTTCCAGGATGATGAGCGGAATTCTTGCGGGTCGCAGACGCTCGGCGTCGACCCAGCCGATGCGGATCGTTCCCTCGCAGAGCAGCGCGCCGCTGCGCTTCAATCTGGCCTGCTGCGAGATTATGAGAGATGCCCGGCCCGCTTCTTGGAGCCGTGCGGTAACCAGAAGTTCATCGTCCAGGCGCGCCGGCAGCAGGTAGCGCAGCGAGGTTTCGCTGACCACGAAGAAGCCGCCGGTGGTCTGGCGCAGCACGCTCTGCTCGAGGCCCAGCGAGCGCAGCCACTCGGTGCGCGCGCGCTCGAAGAACTTCAGGTAATTGGCGTAGAAGACGATGCCGCCCGCGTCGGTGTCTTCCCAGTAGACGCGCACGGGATGTTCAAACGCCATGCATCAGCCCGCCAGCGCCTTCAGCCGCGCCGCCGCTTCCTGCAGCTGCTCCATCGAGTTGGCGGTGGAAAAGCGGATGAAGTTGGCGGTCCCGGCCGAGCCGAAATCGCGACCCGGCGTGACCGCGACGTGGGCCCGCTTCATCAGCTCGAACGCCAGCTCCCAGCTGCCGGGAACGCCCAGTTTCCGGCACAGCTGCGAGCAGTCGGCCCACGCATAAAAGGCGCCATCCGGCATCACCGGCACCTTCAGGCCAATCGCATCGAGTGCAGGGATGAACCAGTCGCGGCGGGCTTTGAACTCGCCCCGTCGCCGCTCATATTCGGCGATGCTGTGCGGCTCGAAGCAGGCCAGCGCCGCGTGCTGCGCGACGGTGCTGGGGCAGATGAACAGGTTCTGCGCCAGCCGCTCCACCACCGGCACCAGCGCATCGGGAACCACCATCCAGCCCAGGCGCCAGCCGGTCATGCTGAAGTACTTGGAGAAGCTGTTGATGCTGATGACGTCGTCGTCGATCGCAAGGCCGGTGTGGCTGAAGGCGTCGTCGTAGCTGAGGCCGAGATAAATCTCGTCGAGCAACGTGATGCCGCCCTTGCCGCGCACGAATTCGTGAATGCGGCGCAGTTCGTCCGGATGGATTGAAGTTCCGGTGGGATTGGAGGGCGAGGCCAGCAACACGCCTCTGGTGTGCTCGCCCCACGCCTCCTGCACTTTCGCGGCGCTGAGCTGGAAGCGTTCCTGCGCCGTTGTGGGCAGCAGCACCGCTCGGCCATCGGCGGCGCTGACGAAGTGGCGGTTGCATGGATAGCTCGGGTCCGGCATCAGGATCTCGTCGCCCGCATCGATCAGGGCCAGGCAGGCGAGTTGCAGCGCGGCCGATGCGCCGGCCGTGACGACGATGCGCCGGGCCGGAACCTGCACCCTGAAGCGATCCGCATACCAGCCGCTGATGCGCTCGCGCAGGCTCTCCAGTCCGGTGGCCTGCGTGTATTGGGTCGCGCCGTCACGGATGGCTTTCGCCGCCGCTTCCTGCACCAGTGGCGGCGCGGTGAAGTCCGGCTCGCCGATGTTCAGGAAGATCATCGGGCGCTGGCCATGCGCGAACTCGCGCGCCAGCTGCGAGGCGGCCTTGGCCACCTCCATCACATAGAACGGTTCGATGCGCTGGGCAC
>JAYSYH010000300.1:0-3514 GCA_043716645.1 Betaproteobacteria bacterium
GCGGTAGCGGCGGTAGCGGCGGTAGCGGCGGTAGCGGCGGTAGCGGCGGTAGCGGCGGTAGCGGCGGTAGCGGCGGTAGCGGCGGTAGCGGCGGCTCCGACGGCCTGATCGCCGCGTTGTACAGCCTGCGCCTGCAAGAGCACGGCGTGCCCCGCCGCGCCCACCGCAGGCTGGCTCTGGCCACTGCGCGCTGTGACCCGGCCGGTGCCTTGGTGCACAGCAGGCTGGCCCTCTCGGACCCGCTGCCCGTCCCCGCTGCGGTGTTCTTCACTGCCCCGTGACGCAAGACATGACGCCACCTGCCGCCATGTCGGCCCTCGCCACCACAACCACCCCAGCCACGCCGATACCGCCCGTCAGCTGGCGCATGAAATGGGCCTTTGGCCTCGGCAGCTCGGCCGAGGCCATCGTCATCACCACGACGAGCGCATTCCTGATGTTGTTCTACAACCAGGTTCGCGGGCTCGACCCGGCTGCAATCGGTATCGCGCTGGCCCTCGGGCTGATCGTCAACGCCGTGTTCGACCCGCTCATCGGTTCGTGGTCCGACCGCACGCGCACGCGCTGGGGGCGCAGGCACCCGTTCATGTTCGCGTCCATCCTGCCGGCAGCGCTGCTGTTCTGGGGCTTGTTCAACCCACCCGCAGATTTGGGTTCGACCGGGCAGCTCGTGTGGCTGGCAACCCTGAACGTGCTGCTGCTGCAGGCCATGACGGTGTTCCACACGCCGCACCTGGCGCTGGGTGGCGAGATGTCGAAGGACTATCTCGAACGCTCCAGCATCATGAGCGTGAACACCTTCTTCCTGTGGATAGGCGACACCCTGGGCTGGCAGTTGTGTTTTCTGGTGTTCTTTCGCGCCACGCAGGCCTTCCCCAACGGCGCGCTCGACCCTTCGCGTTGGCCGCTGTTCTCCATCACCATCGCCTGCATCGTGCTGGTTTGCCTGTTCATTTCCAGCCAGGTCACGAAGCGGCGCATTCCGTACCTGTTGCAGCCGGCCAGCTCCACACCAGGCTTCAGCGCGCGTGAATGGGCGCGCGATATGGGGCGTGTGCTGCGCAACCGCAACTATCTGGTGCTCTTGGTCGGCTTCTTCTTTCTGTCGTTGATGACCGGCGTTCGCGGCGGTTTGTGGATCTACTCGGTCACCTACTTCTGGCAACTGCGCAACGACCAGTTGGCGTTCTTCTCCATCGGCAGCTTGTTCGGCTATGTGTTCGGCTCGTACATCGTCACCCGGCTGCACCATCGGTTCGAGAAGCGCTGGACGGGAACGTTGGCGCTCATCGTGTATTGCGTCGGCCCGGCGATTCCCCTGGCGCTGGGCTACGTGGGCATCCTGTCGGCACAGACGCCCTACCTGCTGGCCATCCTGATCGCGTTTTCGCTGTTGCAGCACGCGCCCTACAGCATCATGACGACGACGGTCTATTCGGCGCTGGCCGACATCGCCGACGAGAACGAACTGAAGTACGGCCTGCGCCAGGAAGGCGCGCTGTTTGCCACCCGCACGTTCTTCGCCCGCGTCGACCAGGCGTTGGGCACGGCGCTGGCCGGCTGGGTGCTGGCCATCGTCGCCTTCCCGGCCAAGGCCACGCCGGGCCAGGTGCCCGAAGCCGTGCTGATGGGCCTGGCAGCCGCCTGGGTGCTGTCGGTGATACCGGGGCTGATAGCGGCCATCTTCTACGGCATGCTCAACGTCACCCGCGCTACGCATGACGCCACCCGGGCCGCCATCGACGCGCAGAAGCGGCGGGCCGCAGGCGCAGGCGCGGTCGCAGGCGCAGCCACACCCGCACCCTCACCCTCAATTCAATCCAGCACCCGTTGATCCCATGAACCACCACGCCGCCAACAAGCGCCAACTGGCCGAGCTCCTGCACCGCCTGTCTGAATCAGATGGCGCGGCCATCGACCAGACGCTGGCCGCTTATTGCCACCCCGACGCTGTCTGGCGCGTCTTTCACCCCATCAACGATCTGCAGGGCAATGCCGAGGCCGCCGCGCGGCTGTGGGCGCCGCTGCGCGATGCCTTTCCCGACTGGGAAGCCCGCATGGCCTGCATGCTGGGCGGCGAGTACGAAGGCCGCGAGTGCGTCAGCACCTGGGGCGTGTTGATGGGCAACCTGGCCGCGCCCTGGCTGGGCATCGCGCCCACACACGGCCTGTGCACACTGCGGTTGGGCATCAACGCCGTCTTTCGCGAAGGACGAATCGCGAAGGTCTACGTGCTGCTGGACATCGTCGATCTCATGCGCCAGGCCGGCTTCTACCCCTTTCGCCGCATGCCGGGCTCGGCCGAAGCCTGGGCCTTCCCGCCGTGTGACAGCGGTGCCACCGCAGAGAGCGTGGACGCCGAACTCGGCGCCACCACGCTGGCGGCGGTGCGCGAAATGCAAATGGGTCTGGCCAAAGGCGATGAGCTGAAGAATCTGGCCGCCACGCGCAACAAGCACAGCCCGCATTGGCACCAGAACATGATGTGGTACGGCCCGGCTGGCATTGGCAGCAGCCGCGGGCAGCGCGGTTTTCTTGACTTCCACGGTGCGCTGTTCATCCAGGCTTTCCCGGACCGCGAAGGCATCGTGCGCGACCACGCCGGCCCCGAAGACGCCCCGGGCCACTACATCCGCCTGGGGGATGGCCGCTTTGCTGTCACTGCCGGTTGGCCCTCGCTCTACGGCACGCACCTGGGCGGGCAATGGCTGGGTTTGCCGCCCTCCGGTCGCCGCGTCGAGATGCGCGTGGCCGACTGGTACCGCACCGATCGCGACGGCAAGATCATCGACAACTGGGTGATGATCGATGTGCTGCACATCCTTCAGCAGACCGGCCTGGATGTGCTCGACGACCTTCGCTACATCGTCGACCCGGGTCTGAAAAGGTGGCCCGGATGAGTGCCCATGCACGCACCCCCATCTGCCATACGCTGCGGCTGTACGCACCGCCCACTGCGTCGTTGAACACAAGGAAACCCCCGTGATCCGCCACCTCAAACGCGGCCAAAGTGCCGCCGCCCATGCCGACGCCGACGCCAAAGTGCGGACCACCGTCGAAGGCATCCTCAAAGACATCGAAGCGCGTGGCGACGACGCCGTGCGCCACTACTCGCGCCAGTTCGACCAGTGGGACCCGGCCGACTTCACGCTGTCTCAAGCCGCCATCGAAGCCGCCGTAAAACAGCTCTCGGCGCGCGAGGTCGAAGACATCCGTTTCGCCCAGACGCAGGTGCGCGGCTTTGCGCAGATCCAGCGCGATTCCATGCGCGATGTCGAGGTCGAAACGCTCCCCGGCGTGGTGCTGGGCCACAAGCACATCCCCGTCAACGCCGTGGGTTGCTACGTGCCGGGCGGCAAGTACCCGTTGATCGCATCCGCCCACATGAGCGTGCTGACGGCCAAGGTGGCCGGCGTCAAGCGCATCGTCGCCACCGCGCCGCCCTACCAGGGCGCACCGCACCCGGCCATCGTGGCCGCCATGCACTTTGCGGGGGCCGACCAGATCCTGGTGC
>JAYSYH010000004.1:0-2641 GCA_043716645.1 Betaproteobacteria bacterium
GAACTGTTCGATGGGCGTCGGCTTGGCGGCGGTCGGGCCGCTGGCGGCCACGGCCTGCAGAAGTTCAAGGAACTCTTCCGGCGTCGCCACCGGGAAACCGTTGGCCGAGATGCTGACGATGTCGGTGTTGACACCGCCCGGCAACTGGAAGCGGATAGCCATGCCGTGCGGGCTGGCGTTGCCGTCGGCGTCGGGCAGCGTGGGCACGCCCGTGCCGTTCGAGAAACGCACCAGCAGCGGAACGCGCTTGCCCAAGTGCGCCGCCTTGCTCAGGCCCTTGGCCGACGGCGCCGGCGTGAACTCGCCGGTGACCAGCACGCCCTTGGCGTGGTTGGCGCGGTAGCCTGCATGCGGGCCGCCTGACAAGGCGTTGAGCGTGTCCACGATGGCCGCAGGCAAGGGCTTCGTCGCCGCTGCGGTGTTGTCCGCGGCCCATGAGGCCGGCGCACCTGTGGCAAGCGCGAGGGTGATCAGCGCGGCACGCAAGTCGGGCCTGGCGATGCGTGGGGTGGGTGTCTGGTGCATGAGCTTCATGTGAACGGGTGGGGAGGTCGGGAAGGGGTGGGTCAGGCCTGCGGCGCGCCCACCTGACGGCTCGGGTCCGCCTTGGCGAAAGCATCGAGTTGCTCGCATGCCGCCATGACGCGCAGCACCGTCGGGATGCCATGCACCTCGATCTTGAAGATGCGCATCACCACGATGATGCTGGCCAGGCAGATGTCGGCGATGGTGGGTGTCTCACCGTGGCAGAAGGTGCCGCTGGCGGGTTCGTTCAGCAGCCGCTGCTCCAGCGCCTGCAAACCCGTCGTGAACCAGTGGATCTGCCAGGCGCGCCAAGCGGCGTCGTCGAAGCCGCCAGTGGTGGTCAGGTACTTCTTCACCCGAGGCGTGATCAGCGGGTGCGTGTCAGCGGCCAACATCGCGGCCAGCGAGCGCACACGGGCGCGACCGTGTGCATCGGTGGGCAGCAGCGCGGGTGTCGGGAAGCTCTCGTCGATGAACTCCAGGATCGCCATCGACTGCGTCAGCGGCGTGCTCGGCTGACCGGGGCCGTGGTCCACCAGCGCCGGGATCGCGCCCATCGGGTTGATCTTCAGGAAGGCTTCACCGCGCTGCTCACCGGCGTCGAGATTGACGTTGTGCTCCTGTGGCGAAACGCCCTTCAGGTTGAAGGCGACACGCACGCGGTAGGTCGCGGAGGTGCGCCAGAACGAAAAGAGCTCGAAGCGGGGGGAGTCGGTCATCGGGTGTCCTTGGCGGTTTCTGAACAAACTGGTCCACAATGTAGCGCATGTCCGAAAAGCTTGCCGTCGCGAAAGCACCTCTGGGCCGTCCCCGCGGCTTCGATGCGCAGGCGGCTCTGCGCATGGCGGTGGACGTGTTCTGGCAGCAAGGCTATGAGGCCACCTCGCTGGAAGCCCTCAGCCACGCGATGGGTCTCAGCCGGTCGAGTTTCTATGCCTGCTTCGGCTCGAAGCACGCGCTGCTGATGGCGGCAGTGCAGCGCTATGCCGACGAGCGCTACGCGATCCTGACCGAACGCGTTGCGGCCTGTGCCGATCCTCGGGAAGCGGTGCGCGCCATGCTGGCGGTGATCGCGGATGTCGATGGCGGCACCCGCGGCTGCCTGTTCGTCAATGCTGTCAGCGAACTGGCGCCGGGCGACGCCGAACTGGTGGCCTTGGCGCAAGCGCACACCGAGCGCGTCGGTGCGTTGATGACGGCCACGCTGCGGCGTCTGGGTTGCGCCGAGCCCGAAGCGTCAAATCGTGCTGGCGCGTTGTTGGCGCTGGTCATGGGTGTCACGACGCTGCGCAAGACGGGCGTGGCGCCGTCGCAGCTGACGGGCCTGCTGACCCAGGCTGAGCATTTGATTCCAAGTCCGACGCTATCCAAGTCAACGAAGTCCAAGACATCGAAGAGGAAACACCCGTGAACACGCCATCCCAGACCATGCCGGTCGTCTTCATCCCCGCCCTGCTGTGTGACGAGCAGCTGTACCGCGACGTGATCGCGGCACTGGGCCAGGCCATCGAGCCGCACGTGCTCCTGTCGCCCAAGCCCAGGTTGGAAGAAAGCGTCGCCGACATCCTCGCGCGCGCCCCCGCACGTTTCGCGCTGGTCGGCACTTCCTACGGCGGCAACCTGGCCATGGAAGTGGCGCTGGCGGCACCGCAGCGCGTGACGGCACTCTGGCTGATGGGCTGCAACCCGGCCGCGCCGCAGCCGGGCGGCCCCGACCTGGCAGGCGGCCTGGAGGCCACGCCCGATGCCGTGTTCGACATGCTGGCGGGGCTGGTGGTGCACAAGGACGCCGTGTCTCAGGCCGCGACATTCAAGGCGATGGCCCAGCGCGTGGGCGGCCGGGCCGGTGCCGCACAGGCACGCGCGCTGACCGTACGCCAGGAGGCCACGTCCCGGCTGGGCGCACTGACGATGCCGACGCTGGTGCTGTGGGGCGCGCAGGACGCGCTGGTGCCGGTGGCGGTCGGTCAAGCGCTGGCCGCAGCGCTGCCGCATGCGCAGTACGAAGTCCTGCCCGAATGCGGGCATTTGCCAACGCTGGAGAAACCAGCCGAATCAGCTGCGATGTTCGCCAAGTTGCTGAAGACGGCCGAGGCACGCGCAATCTGACGAGGAA
>JAYSYH010000031.1:0-22924 GCA_043716645.1 Betaproteobacteria bacterium
GCTCGTCGCCGTGTTCGTGGTCACGTTCGATCGTCGTCATCAGCTTGCGCTCGGACGTGAACGGAATTTCTGCGACACGCTCGAAGCGCCGTTCGCGCCGCTGCGTGACTGCGCCTTGGCCCAGCTTGCGTTCGGCCACCAGGAACGCGGCTTCGGTCGGGTCGCCGTGGATTTCCCAGTTGCCACCATCAGTCTGGCGCAGGTCGGCATTGCCAGCCAGGCTGCCGCCGCTGAGCACCACGATGGTCTCATCGCGCAGCGGCCCGGCGGCCAGTGCTGCACCGTCGTGCCGGGCCTCGCCCTGCGGCGCGTAGCCCACGCCGCTGATGCGCGTGTCGCCCGAGGCCGTCATGACGCGCTCGATGGTCATCTCGGAGCGGGTCAGGGTGCCAGTCTTGTCAGAGCAGATCACCGAGGCCGAACCGAGTGTTTCCACCGACGACAGGTTCTTGACGATGGCCTGGTGTCTGGCCATGCGCTGCACGCCGAGTGCCAGCACCACGGCCAGGATGGCGGGCAGCCCTTCGGGCACCGCAGCCACCGCCAGCGACACGCCGAGCAGCAGCACGCGCACGACATCGGCAGCGTTGCGTATCTCTGAGATGAACAGGATGGTGCCCACCACCACGACGGCGATGGCCACCACCGCCAGGCCCAGCGTGCGCCCGATGCGCGCGACTTCCTTTTCCAGCGGCGTGGGTTCCAGCGCGGTCGCCTCCAGCAGCGCCGCAACCTTGCCCATCTGGGTGTCCATGCCGGTGGCGGTGACGACGGCCCGGCCCGTGCCTTGCGCCACGGCGGTGCCCTTGAAGACCATGTCGAGCTGGTCGCCCAGCGGTGCCGGCCCGGGCAGCGTGGCGACGGCCTTGAGCACCGCTTCACTTTCACCCGTCAGTGCGGCTTCTTGGACGCGCAAGCTGGTGGCCTGAAGCAGGCGCGCGTCGGCGCCCACGGCGTCGCCTTCGGCCAGCACCAGCACGTCGCCGCGCACCAGATCGGCGCTGGGCACGCGCTGCGGCTTGCCGTCACGCAGCACGGCCGCCGTGGCAGCCGTCAGTTTGGCCAGCGCTGCCACCGCGTTCTGGGCTTTCGCTTCCTGCACATGGCCGATCGCGGCGTTCAGCAGCACGACGGCGGCGATGACGATGGCGTCTACCGGCCAGCCTCGCCCCTGGGCGTGGGCACCTTCTACCCACCACGCCACCAGCGCCACGGCCACGGCCGCCAGCAACAGGTAAATCAGCGGGTCCTGAAATTGCGCCAGCACGCGCCGCCAGGCCGGTGCCTGCGGTGCCGCGCGCAGCGCATTGGGCCCGTTTTGCGCCAGCCGGCTCGCAGCATCCGGCGCGCTCAGGCCGGTTGCGACATCCACACCGCATGCCGCTGCCACCGCGTCGGCGTCCATGACCGACGGGTCTTCGACTTCACTGCGGGCTTCATTCAGCGCATTTGCCGCTGTCATGCGAGCAGTGCCCAGGCATGGCGGGCGATCTGTTCGTCTTCTTGCGACGCGAGCACCAGCACCGGGCAAAGCGACGCGCCACAACTGACGAGGCCGCCCGAAGGGCCGATGGAAGGGTTGCGTGACGCGTCAAGATTGACGCCCATCCAGGCCAGACCGGTGCAGATCTCGGCACGCACCTGCGCGTCGTTTTCGCCGATGCCGCCGGTGAAGACGAGCATGTCCAGGCCCCCCAGCACTGCCGACATTGCGGCCACCTGTTTGCGCACCGAATAGCAGAACATCTCGATGGCCAGGCGTGCATCGCGGTTCGATGCGGCGGCCGCATGCAGCATCCGCATGTCGCCGCTAAGGCCAGAAATCCCCAGCAGGCCCGAGCCGTGATCCATCAGCGCCGCGAGCCTGGCGGCATCGAACTGCTGCTCGCGCACCAGGTACACCAGCACACCGGGGTCGATATCGCCGCTGCGCGTGCCCATGATGACGCCGCCACTGGGCGTCATGCCCATGCTGGTGTCGATCGACAGGCCGGCCTTCAGCGCGGTGACGCTGGCACCGTTGCCCAGGTGGGCGACGACCAGGCGCTCGGGCACCGCGCTGCCCAGTTGCCGCACGGTCGATTCGATCGACAGGCCGTGGAATCCATAGCGCTGGATGCCCTGCGCTTGCAGTTCCTTCGCGATAGGCAGCACGCGTGCGACATCGGGCAGACCGGCATGGAACTGGGTGTCCAGACACGCCACCTGCGGCAGACCGGGAAAGTGCTGCTGCCCGAAGCGGATGAGCGCCAGCGCCGCCGGCGTGTGCAGCGGCGCAAAGGCCGCTGCGGCTTGCAGTTGCTGCAGCACCGCATCGTCAATGCGGCAGTGCTGCCGCAACGCCGGCCCGCCATGCACGATGCGGTGCCCGATGGCCTGGGGTGGCGGCATCCCTGCGTTTGCGAGAACACGCGTGACGTGGGTGACCTGCGTGATGGCATCAGGCTGCGCGGCGGTGTCGACGCTTTCGCCGAACAACCTTTCGGCACCGCTTGAGTCAACGCGGTACAAACCGAACTTGAGCGACGACGAGCCGCTGTTCAGGGCCAGAACGTTCAGCGCGCCCATCCACAGGGGCTCATGCCGTCCAATCTGCCGTCCAACGCCAGTTCAGTATCTCGGGCATGTCGTCGCCATGCTCGTTGATGTAGCGCTTGTGGCGCTGCATCGTCGCGTTGAAGCGGGCGGTCTCGGCCTCGACTTGCCCAGCCAATCTCGGGATGCGGCTGATCGCGTCCAGTGCCAGTTGATAGCGGTCGAGGTTGTTCAGCACCACCATGTCGAACGGCGTCGTGGTGGTGCCCTCTTCCTTGTAGCCGCGCACATGGATGTTGGCGTGGTTGTGCCGCCGATAGGTCAGCTTGTGCATGATCGCGGGGTAACCGTGGAAGGCGAAGATCACTGGTGTGTCGGTGGTGAACAGCGCATCGAACTCGTGGTCGGCCAGACCGTGGGGGTGTTCTGACGGCGGCTGCAACACCATCAGGTCGACGACATTGACGAAGCGGATGCGGATGTCGGGCACATAGCCGCGCAACAGCGTCACGGCGGCCAATGCCTCCAGCGTCGGCACGTCGCCGGCGCAGGCCATCACGACGTCGGGGTCGACCTGCCCGACACCCGCGTCACGGCTGGCCCATTCCCACACCCCTGCGCCGGCCGCGCAGTGGCGCACGGCCGCGTCCATGTCCAGCCACTGCGGTGCCGGCTGCTTGCCGGCGATGATCAGATTGACGTAGTTGCGGCTGCGCAGGCAATGGTCCGCCACCGACAGCAGCGTGTTGGCGTCGGGCGGCAGGTAGATGCGCACCACGTCGGCCTTCTTGCTGGCCACGTGGTCGATGAAGCCGGGGTCCTGGTGCGAAAAGCCGTTGTGGTCCTGCCGCCAGACATGCGAGGTGAGCAGGTAGTTCAGCGACGCGATGGGCTTGCGCCAAGGGATCTGGTTGCAGACCTTCAGCCACTTGGCGTGCTGGTTGAACATCGAATCGATGATGTGGATGAAGGCCTCGTAGCAAGAGAACAGGCCGTGGCGGCCGGTCAGCAGGTAGCCTTCGAGCCAGCCTTCGCACAGGTGCTCGCTCAACACTTCCATCACGCGGCCGTTGGCGCTGAGGTGGTTGTCGTTTTCCTCGTTCCCGTCAACACCCGCACCGTCCAGCCACACCTTGTCGGTGACTTCGAACACCGCATCCAACCGGTTCGACGCCGTCTCATCCGGGCCGAAGATGCGGAAGTTGGCCGCATTCAGGTTCAGCCGCATCACGTCGCGCAAAAACCTGCCAAGCACGCGGGTGGCCTCTGCGTCCACGGCACCGGGCACGGGCACCGCAACGGCGTAGGTGCGGAAGGAAGGCATGTCCAGCGGCTTCAGCAGCGCACCGCCGTTGGCGTGCGGATTGCAGCCCATGCGGCGCTGGCCCGTCGGTGCCAGCGCGGCCAACTCGTCGAGGAACCGACCGTCCGCATCGAACAGTTCTTCGGGCCGGTAACTTTTTAGCCAGCATTCGAGCTGCTGCACATGCCCGCCGGTCTTGAACTCGGCAATCGGCACCTGGTGCGACCGCCAGCTGCCTTCGACCTGCTTGCCGTCAACGCGCTTTGGCCCAGTCCAGCCTTTGGGCGTGCGCAAGATGATCATCGGCCAGCGTGGCCGCGCCGGCGGTTGAGCTGGGTCAAGCGCTCGCGCCTGCTGCTGAAACCCGCGTATCTGCGCCAGCACCGCATCCAGCGTGCCGGCCAAAGCCTGGTGCACCAGCACCGGGTCGTCGCCTTCGACGAAGTGCGGCTCGTGGCCGTAGCCGCGCATCAGGTCGGTCAGCTCTTCGCGGCTGATGCGCGCCAGCAGCGTGGGGTTGGCGATCTTGTAGCCGTTGAGGTGCAGGATCGGCAGCACCGCGCCGTCGCGCGCAGGGTTCAGAAACTTGTTGGAATGCCAGCTCGCCGCCAGCGCACCGGTCTCGGCCTCGCCGTCACCCACCACGCAAGCAACGATGAGATCGGGGTTGTCGAATGCAGCGCCATAAGCATGGGCCAACGAGTAGCCCAATTCACCCCCTTCATGGATCGATCCCGGCACCTCGGGCGACACGTGGCTGGGAATGCCCTGCGGCCACGAGAACTGCCGGAACAGCCGTTGCAAGCCGTTGCGGCTGCGCTCGATGGCCGGGTAGTGTTCGGTGTACGACCCTTCCAAATAACTGTTGGCCACGATGCCGGGCCCGCCGTGTCCCGGGCCCATGATGTAGATCATGTTCAGGTCGTGCTCTTTGATCAGCCGGTTCAGGTGAACGTACAGCAGGTTCAAACCCGGCGTCGTGCCCCAATGGCCGAGCAGGCGCGGCTTGATGTCTGCCAGCGTGAGCGGGCGCTCCAGCAACGGGTTGTCCCGCAGGTAGATCTGGCCGACCGACAGGTAGTTCGCAGCACGCCAGTAGGCGTCGATCTTGTGCAGGGCGTCAGGGGTCAGGGAATCAGACATGAGACCTTCCAGGATCATGGACTTCAAGTCAATGTCTGCTGAGGATGATTCCGACCTGGGTCGGGTGTCTGTGTGCTGGCAGACTTTGGTGGCAGTCGAATCGGCGTGCCGATTCCGCGGGCGCTTGCGGGGCCCACCGGCGTCTAATGATTCTTGCCCATTGCGCGAAAAAGCTGCTCGCAAACGGTAACGCGTTCGGACCGGAATGGCTGCCGCTCTGGCGATTCGGGTCCGGATTGCGGGTAGTTCGCCAAGGCCCAGCAGCGCTCCATGCGTCAGGTCCACATCGCCGGCGAGAAGCTGTTCGTCGACCACGCCGGCGACGCGGCTCGCTGATCAACATCCCCGACCGCTAGGCTTCGGTGCGGTAAGGGCGCGCGGTGTTGTTGGCCATGTCGAGCGTTCAGAAACGACGAAGCCCCGACAGGCGGGGCTTGTTGTCGTGCGCAGCGCAAAGGCTGTGCAAATTCGCTGGCGGAGTCGGAGGGATTCGAACCCTCGATTCGCTTTTGACGAATACTCCCTTAGCAGGGGAGCACCTTCGGCCACTCGGTCACGACTCCGGCGAAGCACCGAATTGTAGCGGCACGGCGTACCGATTCTTTACCCCGGAGCAAAGTTCATTCGGCGGTGACGGCCGACTGGTCCAGGTCGAAGGCCTTGTGCAGCGCGCGCACCGCCAATTCCATGTACTTTTCGTCGATGACCACGCTGGTCTTGATTTCGCTGGTAGTAATCATCTGGATGTTGATGCCCTCTTCCGACAGCGTGCGAAACATGGTGCTGGCCACACCCACATGGCTGCGCATGCCGATACCCACGATGGACACCTTGCAGATCTTGGCGTCGCCCAACAGCCGCGCAGCGCCAGTAGCGGGCATTACCTGATGCTGCAACACGTGCATGGTTCGCGCGTAGTCGTTGCGGTGCACAGTGAAGCTGAAGTCGGTGCGGCCGTCGTGCGAGACGTTCTGGATGATCACGTCGATGTCGATGTTGGCATCGGCCACAGGGCCCAGGATCATGTGCGCGATGCCCGGCTTGTCGGGTACGCCGATGACGCTGATCTTGGCCTCGTCGCGGTTGAACGCGATACCGGCGACAACGGCTTGTTCCATTTTTTCGTCTTCCTCGAATGTGATCAGGGTGCCGGAAACGGCTTCTTCTTCCAACGGGATGTCCCAGGGCGTGAAGCTGGACAGCACGCGCACGGGCACCCGGTACTTGCCTGCAAATTCCACCGATCTGATCTGCAGCACCTTGCTGCCCAAGCTGGCCATCTCCAGCATTTCTTCAAAGCTGATGGTCTTCAGACGCCGCGCTTCAGGCACGATCCGCGGGTCGGTGGTGTAGACACCGTCCACGTCGGTGTAAATCAGGCACTCGGCGGCCTTCATCGCGGCAGCCACTGCCACCGCCGAGGTGTCGCTGCCACCGCGGCCCAGCGTCGTGATGTTCCCCTCGGGGTCGACGCCCTGAAACCCCGTGATGACCACCACCTTGCCCGCCGCCAGGTCGGCACGCACGCGGGTGTCGTCGATGCTGGAAATGCGCGCTTTCGAGTAGGCCGAATCGGTGGCTATGGGCACTTGCCAGCCGCCGTAGCTGACGGCCTGCAGCCCCTGTGCCTGCAGCGCCAGCGCCAGCAGGCCGACCGACACCTGTTCGCCCGTAGCAGCAATGGCGTCCAGTTCACGCAGCGCTTCGGGCGTATTGGCGTCGGGCAGCAGGTCTTTGGCCAGGCCCAACAAGCGATTGGTCTCGCCACCCATCGCGGAAGGAACGACCACCAATTGGTGGCCGGCGCGCACCCACTTGGCCACGCGCTGGGCGACGGCGCGTATGCGCTCGGTCGAGCCCATCGAAGTGCCGCCGTATTTATGGACGATCAAGGCCATCGTTGCGGTCCGGTCAGCGCCGGCTTGGGTAGGGGATGCGGGAAGTGGGGTCCGGTGCACGGACTGGTACAACGAAGCCTGCAGATTTTAACCAGCGCGCTGACGCTGTCCTGTCGGCCCGGTGGGGTCGGGGATCCAGGCCACCTGCAGTTGTGGCGTGCCCGCATGGGCTTGCAACCGCGCGTCGGCCCCCAGCCCAGGCACCCAGATCAAACGGCCATCGGCGTCGTACAGCAACGGCCCGCTGCGCTGCCATGCTGCAATGCCCAATGCCTGAAACTGCTTTTTGAGGCTGCGCGCGGCGCCGCCGGGCGCCAGGGCGAATTGCTCGCTCCCGCTGCGGTGGCTTATCCGCACGGCCTTCAGCAGCGAAGCGGGCAGTCCGCTGTTCGCTGCGGCGTTGACCAGCCAGCAGCCGCCCCATTCAGGTGTCGGGTAGCGCCCGGGTGCGGATAAATCCAGAGTGCTTGAAAGGGCAGTCGGCGCAGTTGCTGATACAGCATGCACAGCAGCCGAATCGGCCGCCCGCAAGACGCCGCGGTACAGCCGCAGGGTTGCGCCCGGCGCTTGCCACATCGCGGACTTGGTGCCCTGCAGTTCAGCCTGCAAACGCGTCAGCAGCGCTTCAGGAGCGCCGCGTCCCAGCACTTTGCGCAGCCAGCCTTGCAGCGCGTTGCGCCGCCGTGCGGGCGCGAGGCTCAGCCAGGCTTGGATTAACAAGCCGTCCGCGAAGTCGGTCAGCAACGGCAGGTCTTGCGCCAGCACTTCAGCAGCCAGCGCGGTGGCGGCTTGTGCATGGGCAGCCGCCGCCGTGAGCGCGCTTTCCGCCTGCGGAAACGCCGTCAGCAAAGCCGGCCAGACGGCGCTGCGAAGTCGGTTTCGGGCATGCCGTGAATCGCTGTTGCTGGGGTCTTCGACAAAGCGCAAGCGGTGGCGCTGCACGTAACTTTCAATGGCCTGTCGCGGCATATCCAGCCAGGGCCGACACCAGCCTATGCCATCACGCTCGATCTGCCTGGGCATCGCAGAAAGTCCCGCGGGTCCCCCGCCGCGCAAGGCCTGCAGCAGCCAGGTTTCGGCTTGGTCACGGCGATGTTGGGCCAACAGAACGAAACCACAACCGGCGCTTTGCGCCATCTCGGTCAGTGCGGCGTAACGCACGCGCCGGGCCCAGGCCTCCACGCTCTCGCCGGCTGCAGGCAAACCAGCGATACGCCGACTGTCGAAGTCCGCGCCCCAGCGCCGGGCCTGCGTCTTCACATGGGCCAGCCAGTCATCAGCCGACGTTTGCAAGCCGTGGTGCACGTGAAGCGCCACCACGCGAATGCCCAGTGGCTCGGCCGCCCGCACCGTGCTGTGCAGCAAAGCCGTTGAATCGCGGCCGCCGCTGGTGGCCACCGCGACGGCGCGCACCGCTTCAGCGCTCTTTCGTGTCGGTAAATCGCCCGTACGCGCGCAGGCGCTGGTAGCGCCTCTCAAGCAATTCCTTGGGCTTGAGATCGGCGCTCTGACGCAGCGCATCCGCCAACCCACGCTTGAGTTGGGCAGCCATCCAGGGGATGTCACGGTGGGCACCGCCCACCGGTTCATTGACGATCTTGTCGATCACGCCAAGTGCCTTCAGCCGGTGGGCAGTGATACCCAGCGCCTCGGCCGCATCGGGGGCGCGTTCGGATGTCTTCCACAGAATCGATGCACAGCCTTCGGGCGAAATTACAGAGTAGACCGAATACTGCAGCATCAGCACCTGGTCGGCCACGCTGATGGCCAGCGCGCCGCCGGAACCACCCTCGCCAATGATGGTGCTGACGATGGGCACTTCCAGCTGTGCCATCTCGAAGATGTTGCGGCCGATGGCCTCCGACTGCCCACGCTCCTCGGCACCGATGCCGGGGTAGGCGCCGGGCGTATCCACAAAGGTGAAGACAGGCAGGCAGAACTTCTCGGCCAGCTTCATCAAGCGCAGCGCCTTGCGGTAACCCTCGGGGCGCGACATGCCGAAATTACGCAGCGTACGCTCTTTCGTGTCGCGGCCCTTCTGATGGCCAAGCACCATGCAAGCCTGACCGTTGAAACGAGCCAGACCGCCCACGATGGACAAGTCGTCGGCGTAATGTCGGTCACCGTGCAATTCCTGGAATTCGGTGAAGATTTCGTTGACGTAGTCCAGCGTGTAAGGCCGCTGCGCATGCCGAGCAATTTGCGTGACCTGCCATGGGGTCAGGTTCGAGTAGATGTCGCGCGTCAGCTGCTGGCTTTTCTGACTCAGGCGCTGGATCTCGTCGCTGATGTCGACCGCAGACTCGTTCTGCACATAGCGAAGTTCGTCGATCTTGGACTCGAGGTCGGCGATAGGAAGTTCGAATTCGAGAAAGTGGCGTTTGCTCACAGGTCAATACTCCACGGGAACGGGGTCCAGGCTGCGCCAAATATACCAAGTGGCCACCGAGCGGAAAGGCGCCCAGGCCTCGCCCAGTTCTCGGGCTTCGGCCCGCGACACCGGCTCGCCGCTGAAATAATTCAGGCTGATGCCCTTGATCAAGCCCAAGTCGTCCAGCGGCAGCACGTTGGGGCGCATCAGATGGAAGATCAGGAACATTTCGGCCGTCCAGCGGCCGATGCCGCGGATGGCGATCAGCTCGGTGATGATGGCCTCGTCGTCCATCGACTGCCATTCGTCGACGTGCACCTGGCGTTCGTCGAAATGGCGTGACAGGTCCAGCAGGTATTCGCACTTGCGCGCCGACAAGCCGGCTTCGCGCATTTGCGGCACGACCAGCGCCAGCACATCGGGCGGCTGCAGATGCAGGCTGGCGCCACCCACCACGGCCACGAAGCGGTCCCACACCGACTGTGCGGCTTTGACCGAAATCTGCTGGCCGACGATGGACCTCGCCAGCGTGGTGTAGGCGTCGCCGCGTGTCTTCAGGCGGGCTTCGCCGAAGCGCGGAATGAGCTTCTTCATCATCCGATCGCGACGCGACAGGTGTTTGCAAGCCTCGTCCCAATAGCCGGGCGTGCTGTCGTCAAGGCAGGCTGTGGTTGTGACTGCATTTGCAGTGTCCAATGCAGCCGCTGCTACCCAGGGATCCAAGGGCACCAAGGGCACCAAGGGCGTATCAGGCATGGATCAATCCCTAACCCATGTGGTGCCTTGTGGCGTGTCCTTGAGGGCGATGCCCTGCGTCAACAAGTCTTGCCGAATGCCGTCGGCCAGTGCGAAATCGTGTGCGGCCTTTGCAGCTGTTCGGGCGGCAATCTGTCTTTCGATGACGTCGGTGTTCCAACCGCCGGCGCCGTTTTGCACACCGCCCTGCAGAAAGTCGCGCGGCGCTTGTTGCAACATGCCCAATACACCGCCGAGTGCCTTTAGCAGCGCGGCGTCAGCGGTCTGGCCGCGGTTGATCGCGGCCGCCAAGTCGAACAGCACGGCAACCGCGCCGGGCGTGTTGAAGTCGTCGTCCATGGCCAGTTTGAAAGCGGCGCAGCGTGGCTCAGTCCAGTTGATCACCGGCAGTGGGGGCGCATCGTCCGCAGTCTCGAGGGCCGTGTACAGCCGCTTCAAGGAAGTGCGCGTTTCTTCGAGTGCCCGACCGCTGAAATTGAAAGGGCTGCGGTAATGCGTGCGCAGCATGAAGAAACGCAGCGTTTCGCCGTCGAACTGTTTCAGCACGTCGGCGATGGTGAAGAAGTTACCCAGCGACTTCGACATCTTGGTGTTGTCGACATTGAGAAAGCCGTTGTGCATCCAGGTGCGCACGAATTCATCGCCGCTCGCCCCTTCGCTTTGTGCGATTTCGTTTTCGTGGTGGGGGAACTGCAGGTCCATGCCGCCACCGTGAATGTCGAACGGCTCGCCCAACAACGCGCAACTCATTGCCGAGCATTCGATGTGCCAGCCCGGCCGCCCGGAGCCGTAGCGGCTGGGCCACTTCGCCTCTTCAGGTTCACTGTCTTTCGCAGCTTTCCACAGCACGAAATCGAGCGGATCTTCCTTATCGCCCAACACGGCCACACGTTCACCAGCACGCAATTCGTCGAGTGATTTCCCGGACAACTTGCCGTAGCTCGCGAAACGTCTGACGGCGTAATTGACGTCGCCGCCGGCACTTTGATACGCCAGGCCCTTCTCTATCAATTGGTCGATCAACGACAACATCTGCGGAACGTAATCGGTGGCCCGCGGCTCGTGCGTGGGCAAGGCGGCGCCCAGGGCCGCGAAGTCGCGGTGCATGCCGGCGATCATTTCGTCAGTCAACGCGCGAATGGTGATGCCGCGCTCTACCGCGCGCTTGATGATCTTGTCCTCGATGTCGGTGACATTGCGGACGTAATTCACCGCATAGCCGCTGGCCAGCAGCCAACGGTAGACAGTATCGAAAGACAGCACCATGCGCGCGTGCCCCATGTGGCACTGGTCATAGACGGTAATGCCGCAGACATACATCCGCACCATGCCGGCTTGCAGCGGAACGAACACTTCCAGGCGTCGCGTCAGAGTGTTGTGGATGCGTAGGCTCATGCGAGGCGGGGATAGGCCGGATGAAGTGGTGTGCTCAGCGGGCCAGACTGCTAGCGGCGCGGCGGGTGTCGAGCGCGCCTGTGCTGGGCGTCGATAGAATCAATTTCAGTATAGCGGCGGTGCGCGGGCAGAACCGGCATCTGCAGCCCCCCCCAAATTCACCATGCCGCACCGCCACTCAATGCCCTGCTCGCCGTTCGCCTCGCCCGCCGTGCGGCTTGGGGCGTGGCATGGGCCCGCCGTGCTGACCCTGATCGGGCTGCTGTTGATGTCGAACGTCCGCGCCGACGAAGCGGCGGAGGTGCGAGCCCTCATCTCGCGGGGCGATCTGTCTGAGGCCATGCTGCGCGCCGACAAGGCCATCGCCGCACAACCGCGAGACGCCGCGTTGCGTTTCCTGCGCGGTGTGGCGCTGATGGACTTGGCGCGCAACGCCGAAGCGCTGGATGTTTTCACGCGGCTTACGCAGGAACACCCTGACCTGCCCGACCCTTACAACAACATCGGTTTGCTGCAAGCGCGCGTCGGTCGACCCGAAGCCGCCCTGGCAGCGCTGCAGGAAGCGCTGCGCTGCGACCCCGGCCACCGCACCGCGCTCGCCAACCTGGGTCAGGTGCACCTGATGTTGGCGGTCAAGGCATGGGAACAGCTGGGCAGCAGTGGCCCGGTCGACCTGACGGTTCAGCGCAAGCTGAATGGCGCCCGCGCGCTGCTCACGGTCGGTGCCCTGCAGGCGCCCGTCAACCCCGCAGCCATTCCTGGCCGCTAGACTTCGGCCGGGTCTGCACAGGAAGACTCAAACATTCAGGAGACCGTTCCGTGAAAATGCTTTTCAGTTTGGCGCTTGCTACCGCGGTTACCGCGCTGGCATGCGCAGCACCCGTGATCGCGCACGCGCAACAGAAGGTGCGGCTGGCCACCAGCGCCGGCGACATCGTGATCGAAGTGGATACCGAAAAAGCGCCAAAGTCTGCCGACAATTTTCTGCGTTACGTGAAAGCCGGCCACTACGACGGCGTGATCTTCCACCGCGTCATCGGCAACTTCATGATCCAGACCGGCGGCTACAAGCCTGACCTGAGCGAAAAGCCCACGCGCGCGCCGATACCTCTGGAGGTCGGTCGCGGCTTGTCCAACGTGCGTGGCAGCGTGGCCATGGCGCGCACGGGCGACCCCAACTCGGCCACCTCGCAGTTCTTCATCAATGTCGCCGACAACCGGCGGCTCGACGACGCCGGTGGCGGCTATGCCGTCTTCGGCAAGGTTGTCGAAGGCCTGGACGTCGTCGACCAAATACGAGCCGTGCCCACCCGTTCGGCAGGCGTGCATGGCAACCTGCCTGAAACGGCCATCACCATCAAAAAAGCCACCCTGGAGAAATGACATGACCAAGTCCGTGCAAATGAAGACCAGCGCCGGCACGCTGCGCATCGAACTCGACGACGAGAAGGCACCCAAGTCGGTGTCCAACTTCCTGGCCTACGTCGCCAGCGGGCACTACGACGGCACCGTGTTCCACCGTGTCATCAAGGGTTTCATGTTGCAAGGTGGCGGCTTCGAGGCCGGGATGAAACAGAAGCCTGTGATGGATGCCATCGCCAACGAAGCCAACAACGGTTTGAAGAATAAGCGCTACACGCTGGCCATGGCGCGTACCAGCGACCCTCATTCGGCCACCGCGCAATTTTTCATCAACACTGTCGACAACGGCTTCCTCGACTTCCGCGCCGAGAACGCCCAAGGCTGGGGCTACGCCGTTTTCGGTCGGGTGGTGGAGGGCATGGACGTCGTCCAGGCCATCGAGAAAGTCGCCACAGGTCGCAAGGGTGGCCACGACGACGTGCCGTTGGAGGACGTGGTCATTGAAAGCATGACCGAGCTGGCCTGATGGCGGCAACGGGCACAGGCACCATGCCGGCGTCGGCGGCCACGCCGCCGCTGGCAGCCCCGGCCCTGCCCGCATACTTTGAACTGCAAGTGCCGCCGGCTTGGCAATGCATCGATTTCATTTCCGATTTGCACCTGTGCGAGTCCATGCCGCGCACTTTCGACGCGTGGTCGGCACACCTGCGCCACACGCCGGCCGACGCGGTCTTCATGCTGGGTGACCTGTTCGAGGTCTGGGTGGGCGACGACATGCGCAAACTGCCTTTCCAGCAGCGTTGCGTGGACGTCCTGGCGCAGTCTGCCAGCTGCAAGCAAATGGCCTTCATGGCCGGCAACCGCGATTTTCTGGTCGGCACGGCCTTGTTGCGCGACAGTGGCGTGATGGCGTTGCCCGACCCTACGGTGCTACAAGGCTGGGGTCATCGCGTGCTGCTCAGCCACGGCGATGCTCTGTGCCTGGACGACCTACCCTATCAGGCCTTCAGGCGCGAAGTGCGCACCCCGCAGTGGCAGGCTGACTTTCTGGCCAGGCCGCTCGACGGGCGCCTGGCCATTGCGCGCGACATCCGCCGCGCAAGTGCCACCCGATCACGCTTCGAAGGCAATGCCGATATCGACGTCGATACAGCCGAAGCGGTGCGCTGGATGCACGCCATGGGCGTTGCTGAACTGGTGCATGGCCACACCCACCGACCGAGGAGCGAGGTACTGGCCCCCGGTTTCAAACGTCATGTATTGAGCGACTGGGACCTCGACACCGGACAGCGCGCCGAAGTGCTGCGCCTGGGGCGTGACGGCTTCGTGCGCGTTGCGCCATCCGCGGGGCCTTGAAACATGGCATGTTCGGGCCTGTTTGGCCGTTGGCTGGAAACCTGGCGTCAGCGTCGCGAGAATGCCGCGGTGCAGCGGCGGGCAATCCCAAATGACCTGTGGAAACGCACGCTGGTGCGCTACCCCTTTCTGCGGCGGCGCGACGACCCGGGCGCCGCTGATTTGCGTCGCATGACCAGCCTGTTCCTCGATGGCAAGGAATTCAGCGCCGTTGGTGACCTGCGCCTGAGCGACGCTATGGTGGTGGCCATCGCCGCGCAGGCCGTGCTGCCCGTGCTGCGCCTGGGCCTTCACCACTACGACGGATTCGTGGGCCTCGTCGTACACGCTGACCAAGTCCGGGCACCACGCGAGGTGACCGATGAAGACGGCATCGTGCACATGTATGAAGAAGTGCTGTCCGGTGAGGCCGTGCAAGGCGGGCCGGTAATGTTGTCCTGGCGCGATGTGCGCGCGGCCGGTCGGCAGGATGGTTGCGCCTACAACGTGGTGATCCACGAATTCGCCCATGTGCTGGACTTGGCGTTAGGCGACGCCGGCGGGCAGCCGCAACTGCCTGCCGACCTGCAGCCGGCAGACTGGCGTGCCGTGCTGACCAGCAGCTTCGAGGCGCATTGCCGCCGCGTGGGTGCTAGCGAAATGACGGCTGTCGATGGCTACGGTGCTGAATCCCTGGCCGAGTTTTTTGCGGTCGCCAGTGAAGCCTTCTTCGTCACGCCAGCCGAAATGCAAAACGAACATCCCGCATTGTACGGGATGCTCGTGCGCTGCTACCGGCAAGACCCGGTTGTCGAACAACCGGACGTGAAACGCCGAGCCTAGGCGGCTGCAGCCTCAGCGCGCGGTTTGTCGCTCTTCTTCGGCGGCTGTATATCCAGCACCACTTCGTCCTTGTCGTCCATATCCACGCTGAGGCGGCCGCCATCCACCAAACGGCCGAACAGCAGTTCATCGGCCAGGGCACGACGAATGGTGTCTTGGATCAAGCGCTGCATCGGCCTCGCTCCCATTAACGGATCGAAACCCTTCTTGGCCAGATGCTTGCGCAGCGCATCCGAAAACGTAACATCGACCTTTTTCTCGGCCAACTGCGCTTCTAGTTGCAATAGGAACTTGTCGACCACGCGCAAGATGATGTCCTCGTCCAAAGCGCGGAAATTGACAATAGCGTCCAGCCGGTTGCGGAACTCCGGCGTGAACAGGCGCTTGATGTCAGCCATCTCATCGCCTTGCTCGCGCTTGTTCAGGAAACCGATAGTCGCCTTGTTCATCGTTTCGGCGCCCGCATTCGTCGTCATGATGATGATGACGTTACGGAAGTCAGCCTTGCGCCCATTGTTGTCGGTCAGCGTGCCGTGGTCCATCACTTGCAGCAACACGTTGAAGACATCAGGGTGCGCCTTCTCGATCTCGTCCATCAGCAGCACCGAATGCGGCTTCTTGGTGACAGCCTCGGTCAGCAGGCCGCCCTGGTCAAAACCGACGTAACCCGGAGGCGCGCCGATCAGGCGGCTGACCGCGTGGCGCTCCATGTATTCCGACATGTCGAAGCGAATCAGGTCGATGCCCAGCACGTAGGCCAGCTGCTTGGCGACTTCCGTCTTGCCGACGCCCGTCGGCCCGCTGAACAGGAATGAACCGATGGGCTTGTCACCCTTGCCCAGGCCCGAACGTGCCATTTTGATGGAGGCTGCCAGCGCGTCGATGGCCGGCTCCTGCCCGAACACAACGCTCTTCAAATCACGGTCTAACGTCTTCAACTTGCTGCGGTCGTCGCTGGAAACCGAGGCCGGCGGGATGCGCGCGATCTTGGCCACGATGTCTTCGACTTCGGCGCGCGTGATCGTCTTCTTGCGCTTGTTGGCGGGCAGGATGCGCTGCGCGGCACCCGCTTCATCGATCACATCAATGGCCTTGTCCGGCAGGTGACGGTCGTTGATGAATTTGGCCGATAACTCAGCCGCCGCCTGCAGCGCTCCGACGGCGTACTTCACACTGTGGTGCTCTTCGAAACGGCTCTTCAAGCCCTTCAGAATTTCGATGGTCTGCTCGACCGAAGGCTCGACCACATCGACCTTCTGGAAGCGGCGAGACAGCGCAGCATCTTTCTCGAAAATACCGCGGTATTCGGTGAAAGTAGTGGCACCGATGCACTTCATCGCGCCGCTGCTGAGCGCCGGCTTGAGTAAGTTCGATGCGTCTAGCGTTCCACCCGACGCCGCACCCGCGCCGATCAAGGTGTGAATCTCGTCGATGAACAGGATGGCATTGGGCTGATCTTTCAGCTGCTTCAGCACGCCCTTCAGACGTTGTTCGAAGTCGCCCCGGTACTTGGTACCTGCCAGCAGCGCACCCATGTCGAGCGAATAAACGATGGCATCGGCCAGAACTTCGGGGACATCTTTTTCGGTAATGCGCCAAGCCAAGCCCTCGGCTATGGCCGTCTTGCCAACACCGGCCTCGCCCACCAACAAGGGATTGTTCTTGCGCCGCCGGCAAAGCACTTGGATGACGCGCTCAACTTCATGTTCACGACCAATCAGCGGGTCGATCTTGCCTTGCAGCGCCAATTGGTTCAGGTTTTGCGTGAACTGGTCCAGCGGCGTGCCCTTCGCGTCGCCGCTCTCCTCCTTCTCAGCCTCGTTGCTGCCATTTGGCGCGTCGTTGCCCTTGGCAGGCTCGGGCGGGTCGGACTTCTTGATGCCGTGGGCGATGAAGTTCACAACATCCAGGCGCGTCACGCCTTGCTGGTGCAGGTAATAGACGGCGTGCGAATCCTTTTCACCAAAGATGGCCACCAACACATTCGCGCCGGTAACTTCCTTCTTGCCGCTGCCTGTGCTCTGCACATGCATGATGGCGCGCTGGATGACACGCTGGAAGCCCAGGGTGGGCTGGGTGTCCACCTCTTCGCTGCCGCCGACGGTGGGTGTATTTTCCTTGATAAACGTGGACAAGCTCTTGCGCAGGTCCTCGATGTTGGCCGCGCAGGCGCGCAGCACCTCGGCGGCTGACGGGTTGTCCAACAGCGCCATGAGCAAGTGCTCGACGGTGATGAATTCGTGCCGCTGCTGGCGCGCTTCGACAAACGCCATATGCAGGCTAACTTCAAGCTCTTGGGCGATCATGCGGCCTCCATCATGCATTGCAGCGGATGCCCATCGCGGCGGGCCGCGTTAAGCACCAATTCGACTTTCGTCGCGGCGACGTCTTTCGTGTAGACGCCGCAAATGGCGCGTCCCTCGTGGTGAATCTTCAGCATGATCAACGTGGCCGTGTCGGGATCACGCTGGAAATACTGTTGTAACACCATCACGACGAACTCCATCGGTGTGTAGTCATCATTGATCAACACCACCTGGAAAGGCTGGGGTGGCTTCGTCTTCGCGGCCTTGCGTTCGGCCACCACCGCACCTTGGCCGCCTTCGCGTCTCGGTACTGGCGGCGTCGTCGGCGGCAGCGGTGGGTTTTCCTCAGGCATGCTGGATTCTATCGAGTTGGTCTGTGTGCGCACGGCGTAGGGCATGGACCCCGGCGACTAGCGGCATATTGACCCAGCGGCGCGCAGTTCAAGTCCGCAGTTGAACCCGAAAGGTCTGCCTGCCTGTGACGTTCCCTCAACACGTCAATTGCCAAGGGCTTGTCCACTAAAACCTGGCTACTGCAAGAGTCGAAGCCTTGACACTCCCGCGCGGCCAGGGGGAGAATTTCGCAGGCAGTCCAGGAAAAAAAAGGTGCACGCCATGGTTTTTGGAATGGTCAAGTGGTTCAACGATGCCAAGGGCTTCGGATTTATCGAACCTGAGGGCGGTGGTGCGGATGTCTTCGCCCACTTCTCGGCGATCCAGATGGAGGGCTTTCGCACTCTGAAGCAGGGTGGCCGGGTCACTTACGAGTTGGTGCAGGGCCCCAAGGGCAGCCTCGCGCAGAACATAACCCCCGCCGATCTACCAAATGAAACCATTGCGGGAGCTCTGCCAGCGCTGGTGACGGCATGAGGCCGTGCTTCGTCCATGGGATCATGCCGCGCGATCTTGGGCGTCACGCCGGGGCGTACGGTACCAGCGCGACAAGGCCTGAAGGGTGCGTCGATGGCGAAGGACGTGCACGCGCGGCCGCGGTGCGTTGACGGGAGCCCGGACCGCTGCCTGATCGCGCAAGGCATAGAACTCGCGACAGACAGCACATCCTCCCACTCGCCCAACAGTCGCTGACGGACAAAGAAGGCGCAGAGATTGACCAGGATTTCGGCGCGAATCGCGACTCGCTGGCCGGGAAAGGTCATGTGCTCGAAGCCGACTGCCGCGGAATCTTCACGCGCATCGACAACCTCGTACCTGCAACCATCGGGCTTGGCGCAGGCCCCCATCCATCGGGCAAGGCCCATTGGCGGGTTTGGCAGATTCGGGCCGCCCCGCAAAGCTGATACCCTGACGTCCGTCCGCTTTTTGCCTGCGGCCTGAACCCCGTTTAGTTTTTTGGCCGAAGTGAACCCTGCCCTGCACCTCGCAGTCCTCGACGATGAAGTCGACATCACGCAGTTGCTCGCAAACTACTTGCGCGGGCAAGGCTATCGTGTGACGCCGCTGCATGACGGCGGTTCGCTGATGACGCTGATGCCCATCGACCCGCCGGCTCTCGTGCTGCTGGACCTGGGTCTGCCGGGCGAAGACGGGTTCGCGATCGCACGTCAACTGCGTGAGCATTGGCGTTGCGGCCTCGTTATCGTGACTGGTCGAGGCGATTCTGTCGACAAGATCGTCGGCCTTGAAGTGGGTGCGGACGACTACGTCACAAAGCCGTTCGACCTGCGCGAACTGCTCGCACGCATCAAAGCCGTGCTGCGGCGGGTCGCGCCCGATGCCCTGCCAGTGCATGCTCTAGATGAACGGCACGCGCTGGGTCTGTCCGCATCCCCGGCCTCGCGCGACACACTGCGTTTCGCGGGATGGGAGCTTGACACTGCGGCCCGCAGCCTTGTCAACCCGCAAGGAATCGATGTGACGTTGACGAGCGGTGAATTCGATCTGCTGCGCGCCTTCGCGGAGCACGCCGGTCGGGTCTTGTCGCGCGACTTCCTGCTCGAGACGACGCGCGGCCGCGAGGCCGGTCCCTTCGACCGCACGATCGACGTGCAAGTGGGACGTCTGCGCAAGAAGCTGGAGGTCGACGCCGACGACCCAAGGATCATCAAGTCGGTGCGCGGCGCCGGCTACATCATGGTGCCGCCGGTCGCTACCGCGTGAGGCCCGCTGCCCTGGGCTCGCAGCCTGTGCAGTCAACGCCTGTGCAAGCCGCTTCTTTGTCTCAAGGCATCGACGAAGACAGTGTGTTTCGCACGCTGTTCGCAGCGAATCCCGATGCATTGGTCGTGGCCGACGCCCTCGGCACGATCGTGCTTGCAAATCCAGCGGCTGCCCGCTTGCTCGGCTACAGCGTCGCCGAGTTGGTGGGGCTGAATGTCGACGTGCTGGTGCCCGACGCGATCCGCCCGCGCCACGCGGCCTACCGCGGCGCCTACGCACACAGCCCGCAACCGCGGCCTATGGGGACCGGGATAGAACTCGTGGCCAAGCGCCGCGACGGCTCCGAGGTGGTGGTTGAGATCGCGCTCAGCCCTCTGCAAAGCCACGGCCTGCCGCTGGTCGTGGCGGCCATCCGCGGAATCGGGTCCTACCCCCGCGTCAAGCAGGCCTTGCAGCGCGCCCGCTACGGCAAACACCTGGCGCAACTCGGTCGCCTCGCGGTCGACTCGCGCGACCCACAAGTCCTGCTCGATCAGGTGCCCACGATCGCCGCGCAGGCACTGGAGGTCGCAGTGGCCATGGTGTTCCTGCTCGAAGCTGATCGTCTGCACTTCCGCGTGGCCAGTGCTGTGGGACACATCGCTGGCGAGGCCCTGGGTTGCCTGATCGCAAACCGGCCCGAGACGCCGCAAGGCTTCGTGCTGGCTGAGGGTCGGCCAGTCATCGTCGATGACTACCGCACGGAACGCCGCTTCCTGGTGCCGCAGGCCTATCTGGCGGCGGGATTGGCCAGCGGCCTCGCGGTGCCGCTGACCGACCGGGGCAAGCTTATCGGCGCGTTGACCGTGCGGTCGCACCAGGCCAAACGCTTTGGCGACGATGAGCGTCGATTCCTCGAGTCGCTCTCCAACCTGCTCGCCACGAGCCTGCAGCGGGCCCAGTCCGAGGAGGCGCTGAGTCACGCGCAGCGGCTGGAAAGCGTGGGTCAGCTGACGGGGGGAATCGCACACGATTTCAACAACCTGCTGACCATCATCCAGGGCAACCTGCAGGTGCTCGAAGAACTGCCCTCGCTGGCCGAGGACGCGTGGGGTCAGCATCTCGTCGACGCAGCGACGCGCGCTACCAAACGCGGCGCCGAACTGACCAACAAGCTGCTCGCCTTTTCACGCCGGCAGGTGCTGCAGCCGGATTCGGTGGACCTGGGGGTGCTGTTGAACTCGCTGGCCGACATGCTGCGTCGCACGGTGGATCAGCACATACGCATCGACGTCGAGGTGGCGCCGTCATGCCCTCTGGTGCTCGCCGATCCGGGGCAGCTCGAATCGGCCTTGCTCAACATCGCGATCAATGCGCGCGATGCCATGCCTAACGGCGGCACGCTGCAGTTTCGCGCCGAGCCCTGCGCCGAGTTGCCCCCTGAGATCCGCAACGAACCCGATGCACCCAGCGCGCAGGGTGATGGGTTCGTGGCAATCTCCATCGCCGACACTGGCGTGGGCATGCCCGACGAAGTGAAGGAACGCGCCTTTGAACCGTTTTTCACGACCAAGGAGGCGGGCCGCGGTACGGGCCTGGGCCTGAGTACGGTCTACGGATTCGTCAAACAATCAAGAGGCGCGATCGTGCTGGAAAGCCTGCCCGGAACCGGCACCACGCTGACGCTGTTCATTCCGCGGCAGCAGGCCGCAGGCGCGGCGCTTCTCGACGTTGGAAGCGCCAACCAGGCGCTGCCGGACGGGCTGAACGTGCTGTTGGTGGAGGACGAATCCGAGGTGCGCGCGGTCGTGCACAGTTTTCTCGGCACGCTAGGCTGCAAGGTCACCTTGGCCACAAGCGCAGAGCAAGCCCTGCTCACCCTCGGGCAAGAGACAGCATTTGACTTGCTGCTCACCGACATCGCGCTCGGCGCGGGCATGCGCGGCACCCAACTTGCATCGCATGCACAGCAGCAATTCCCGGCGCTTGCGGTGCTGCTGATGTCAGGCTTCTCTTCCGAGCTTCTCGACGCCGATCGGGATTCGCCACCGACCTGGGAACTGTTGCGCAAGCCCTATTCCCGCGACGAACTCGCCGGGGCCATCGCTCGTGTCCTCGCGCCAAAGTAGCCGTCGGGAATTGGGAATCGGGTATCGGGTATCGGGAAGGGGGGAAGGGGCGAAGGGGCTGGCATTACTGGAGAGTGGGCGTCGGTGCAAGGCAGCGCTGCACGAAGGCCGAGAGTGCCTTCACATCTGGGATGTTCACGTCGCGGCGGCCCTTCTCGGTGAACGCAATGATCTTGTCGCGCGCCAGCCTCGACAGCGCCCGGCTCACCGTTTCCAGCGTCATGCCGAGGTAATTGCCGATTTCGGCCCGCGTCATGCGCAGGGTGAACCTGTCGGTGCGCATGCCCCGGTCGGCGAGAGACTCGGCCCAGTAGCGCAGGAAGTCGGCGACACGCGCATCGGCGGGCAAGGTGCACACCGACATCAGCCAGTCGCGGTCATGGGCGATTTCTCGACTCATCGCCTCGTGCAACACGGTCAGCAGCGACGCTTGATCGGCGCATGCAACCATCAGCGTTTCATACGGAACAGCCCAGACTTCCCCTGTGTCCATCGCAACCGCGTCGCACGAATACTGCCGACGGGCGATGCCGTCGAAGCCCAACCAGTCGCCACGGAACTTGAGACCCACCACCTGCTCGCGCCCGTCGGCGGACAGATTGACGATCTTGAAAAGTCCCGAGTTCAGAATGTAGAGCGTTCCGAAGCGCTCACCGCTCTGGTAGATCACATCACCGGCGTGCACCACGCGCCGCTGGGGCGCGAGCGAGTCGTTCAGAAACATGAGCGTATCGGCTATGTGCCAGGAACTGCCGGTATCGGTCTTGAAGCTGGCGGCAGAGCGCGCAGCGGGGGCGCGAGCGAATTTCGAGACGGCGGCTGCGTTGGCGATGTTCAGCATGTTGGACTCCTCGTTGGCTTGTGGCGCTTCCACAGGAGTTAATGCTAAAAATCGGCGAACAACACCCTGCCAACGGCGCGTCTCGCTCGGTGACATCGTGTGAACCGTTTGTATCTTCGGCTGCACGCCGCGCCTGGTCTGAGCACGGCTTTCGGCGATGAAGACATCCCGCTTGTCCTCGATCCACTTGATACACAACCAGCAGACGCGGCATCGCCGGTCAAGAGCCGTGGCACATCGCCAAAGGCATCACGAGCCTCCTTTGACACGCATCAAGGCCGATGCGGAACGGGTCCTTAGACTTCTTCCAACGTGCGAAGACGATGTGTGCTGCGCGCACAACCAACATGCACTCCATCCTGGACCACCACGACCCCATGGCTCGCGATACAGCTTTTGTGCTGGATCAGGCCCGTTCGATTCAGCGCGCCGCCGCGGCGGGCGACCTTCCAGCGTCACTGCGAGGTCGTAAGCTCGGGTTGCTCTGCGAGGCCGATGACAGTGGCGATGCGGCACTGTTTCGGCGTGCTGCGGCCGAGTTGGGCGCGCAGGTCGCGCACATTCGACCGAGCCTGACGGAGCTGAGCACGTTGCCGGACGTGCGGCGGAC
>JAYSYH010000301.1:0-3498 GCA_043716645.1 Betaproteobacteria bacterium
CGGGTTGCAGCTCATCTGCCCCAGCGTCTCGATGTTGTGGGTCAGCAGCAGGGTGGTGCAGCCCATGCGCGCAGCGGCCAATGCCGCTTCTGTACCTGCATGGCCACCACCAACCACGATCACGTCAAATTCCTGAGGGTGCAGCATGGCCTGATTTTACGAGACCGCCCCTGTCAGCGGGGGTTCTGCGGTCGCCCTGGGCCGATGCTCATTGCGGCGGCGCGCCGCCCCCCACGCTGCGCAGATCCTGCGCCACCCGGCCGTCGTGCAAAGCAATCACCCGCCCGGCCGAAGCGATGGTTTCCGGCCGGTGTGCCACGATGACCCGGGTCAGTGCCAACTGACGAATGGCCTGGTTGACGGTACGCTCGCGCTCGACGTCCAGCGAACTGGTAGCTTCGTCGAGCAGCAGAATCGCCGGCCGCCTGTACAACGCGCGGGCCAGCAAGATGCGCTGCTTCTGCCCGCCCGACAGTGCGGCGCCCATGTCGCCGATCAAGGTGCGGTAGCCCATCGGCATCGCGGCGATCTCGTCGTGCACTGCCGCCACGTGCGCGCACTGCTCGACCCACGCGGTGTCGATTTCGGCGCTGAAGAAGCTGATGTTGTCGGCGATGGAGCCCGAGAACAGCGGCTCATCCTGCATCACCACGCCCAGGCGGTCGCGGCAGGCGCGCAAGCCCAGCACCCCGACCGGCACGCCGCCCATCAGTACCTGGCCTGACGTGGGCGTCAGGATGCCCAGCATCACCTTCAGCAAGGTGGTCTTGCCACAGCCCGACGGCCCGACGATGGCCACCGCCTCGCCGGGTTCGACGCGCAGGCTGACGCCGCGCAGCACCTCGGGCTCGCCATCGCCGTAGCGAAAATACACGTCGCGCAGTTCCAGGGTGGCAGGCAACGCACCCGCATCTTGCGGCAGCGCGCCATGGCCGTCAGCTTGCTCCGGCGGGGTCAGCACGATGTCGGCCAGCCGTTCTGCCTGCAGACGCAGCATCTTCACATCCACGGCCTTGTCGATCAGCGCGCCTACGCGCGCGGCAAAGGTTTCCTTGTAGGCAACGAAAGCGAACAGCATGCCGACCGACAGCTTGCCGTCCATCACCAGCAACGCGCCCAACGCGATGACCAGCACCCGCTCCAAGCCGAAGATCAGGCGGTTGCCCAGGCTGGTCCACAGGTCCAGCTTGCGCACGCCGATTTGCGCATTCATCGTGTCCACCACCAAGCTCGCGAAACGCGACTGGCGGTCGCCCTGGGCGTTGAACAGCTTGATGGCCTGCACACCGCGCAACGTTTCGAGAAAGTGGCTGGACTGCCGCGCTTCGAACACCAGTGCCTCTTCGCTGGCCGCTGCCAGACGGCCGAACAGCACCCGGCGCCAGCCCGCATACAGCACCACCGCCACCACAGCCACAGCCGTCAACGACAGGCTGTAGACGGCCATCATCGCCAGCGTCAGCACCACCATCAGGCCGTCGAGCACGGCTTCGATGAAACTGGTGGTCAGCGTTTTTTGAATTTGCTGCACCGCACCAAAGCGTGACCAGATGTCGCCCATGTGGCGCTTCTCGAACCAGGTCAGCGGCAGACGCAACAAATGGGCGAAGACGTTCAGCGTCCACTGCAGATTCAGCGAGCCCGACAACACCAGCACCGCCCACGACCGCGCAGCGGCGGTGGCCACCTGCACCAGCACCAGCAGGCCGAAACCCAGGGCCAGGGTCAACAGCAGGTCGCGGTCGGCGCTGAGCACGGCGCCGTCCACCACCCATTGCATGAAAAAAGGGCTGAACAGCACGAAAACTTCCAACGCCAGGGCCAGCACGGCAATCTGCGTCAGCGAACGCTTCAAGCCGCTGACCGGCCCCAGCAGTTGCCGCCAGCCGACATCGCGCCGCTGCCGCGCAGGGGTGAAACCGGGGCCGGGCGTCAGCTCCAGCGCAACGCCGGTGAAGTGGCGCGACAGCTCGTCGCGCGACAGGCGGCGTGCACCGCGCGCCGGATCGTGAATCAAAGCCTCGCCGTGTTGCCAGTCCACCAGTACCACGAAATGGTTCAAGTCCCAGTGCAGCACGCAGGGCAGGGCGATCTGGTCCAGTTCACCCAGCTCAGCACGCAGGGCCCGCGCGTTAAGCAGCAGGCCGTCGGCCATTCGCACCAGGTCGGCCAGAGTCACGCCTTTCAGCGACAACGCGAAGCGCTGGCGCAACGTCGGCAGATCGGTGTCCATCCCGTGTGCAGCCGCCACCATTGCCAGGCAGGCCAGGCCACATTCGGCGGTCTCGGTTTGCAGCACCACCGGTACGCGTGGGCGGCCCAAGCCCCATCCCATGCGCAAGCCCGTCGGCACCGTCGTCACAGGCGGTGCCGCAAGCCCAGCAGCGGCTCGAACAACCATTCGATCAGGCGTCGCCTTTCCAGCAGCACGTCGGCCTGCATGCGCATACCGGCCGCCAGTTGCATGCCTGCGGGCAGGGCATCGAGCGCCACGGTGATGCGGAACAGCGGCTCACCGCCAGCTCCCACTGCTGGCAGCGCCAGCGCCGCCAGCTCACCCACCGTCAACGGTGCGCGCGACACCTGGGTGACGTGGCCGATCTGCTGGCCGAACTTCTGGTACGGGAAGGCCTCGTAGCGCAGCCGCACCGTTTGCCCGGCCTGCACGAAACCCACCGCGCTGGATGGCGCATACAACTGCGCTTGCAGGCTTGCGCCAGCCGGCACCACGGTGGCCAGCGCCGACGCGGGCGACACGCTTTGCCCCGGCTCGGCCAGCACCGTGCTGACGGTGCCGGCCTGCGGCGCGCGCACCACCAGGCGCTGTTCGGCATCTTGCTCGACGGCGTCGCGGTTGGCCTGCGACAGTTCGCGCTCCAAGCCGCCAACGGCGCTGCCCATCACCAGCGGCAGCGCCTGCCGTTCGCCTTCGATCTCGGCGCGGTCGCGCAGCAAAACTTCGCGCTGGCGGGCCAAGGTTGTTGCCGAACCGCGCAAGCCCAGCACTTCTTCCGATTTGGCCTGCACCTGCGCGGCCGAGATGAACTGATCGGCTTGCAGCGATTGCAGGCGCGTCAACGCCTGCTGCGCCAGCGTCAGCCGCTGCTGTTGCAGAGCGGTTTCAGCGTCCAACTGGGCCAGCTCCGCCCGCATGGCAGCCAGGCGCCGGTCCAGGGCCACGAGGCGGGCCGATGCCAATTGCTGCTGCACACGCGCAGCATCGCCCAGACTGCGGCGACGCTCGTCCAGGCTGCGCCGCACCATGGCCTGCGCATCAGCGCCCAGCCAGGGCCTGTCGACAGTGACGACAAAGAGCACGTCGCCCGCCTGCACCGCCTGACCTTCGGCCACGCGACGCTCCGCCACCGTACCCGCAGCGGCCGGCATCAGGCGCATCAGGCCGCGGTCAGGCGTCAACACGCCCATCACGGTGGCTTTGCGGGTGTATTCGGCCAGACTCAGAAAAACACCGACGGCCGCCACGGTGCAAACCGCACC
>JAYSYH010000302.1:0-3488 GCA_043716645.1 Betaproteobacteria bacterium
ACTTGCACCAGCACGTCCAGTGCCTTCATCACGTGCAGCGCGTCGATAGGGCGGCGGATCGAAGCGGCGGCGCCCTCAGGCGCGTGCGAGCCGATGAACACGGTTTCGGCCAGCCTTTCGGTCACCACCACCAATTGCACCGACGGCCGGTGGTCGGCATCGGCCACCAGGTAATCGGCGTCGGTCAGGGTGACGACCAGCTCGAAACGGGGCTCGCGCTGGGCGGCCAGTCGAAAGCAGGACGCCAGCGCACTGCGCTCGAAATCGCTGAAGCCCAGGAAGGCGATGCGCGCGGGGGCTGGTGGAACGGGTGGGGTCGACATCAGGCGGCCGATGCTGGGGCGCCCGCTGGCCGCTGTCAACGGCGCCGACATGGCCGCTTGGTGGCGTCTCGCGGTGCAGGCTGAAAAGATTGGTCGGCGATAACATCCGCCGCCTGCCCAACCCCGGAGACCCGCCCATGGCCGCCACGCGTATTTTCGACTTCGACGCCGCGTCCATCGCTGGCCAACCCGCCAACTTTTCGGCGCAGCGCGGCAAGGTGATGCTGGTCGTCAACACCGCCAGCGCCTGCGGCTACACACCGCAGTTTGCCGGGCTGGAAAAGCTGTGGAAAGACTACGAACCCAAGGGGCTGGTGGTCATCGGCTTTCCGAGCAACGAGTTCGGCGCGCAGGACCCGGGCAGCAACGACGAGATCGCTTCGTTCTGCCAGCTGAACTATGGCGTCAGCTTCCCGATGATGGCCAAGGTCAAGGTCAACGGCAGCGACGCCCACCCGCTGTGGCAATGGCTGAAAGGCGAAGCGCCGGGCATCCTGGGCACCCAGGCCATCAAGTGGAACTTCACCAAATTCCTGGTCGGTCGCGACGGCCAGGTCATCAGGCGCTACGCACCCAACGACGCGCCCGATGCGCTGCGCAAGGACATCGAGAAGGCGCTGGCCGCATGAGTTTTTTCAGCCACCTCGACGCCTATGCCGGCGACCCCATCCTGAGCCTGAACGAGGCCTATCAGAAGGACCCGCGGGGGGACAAGGTCAACCTGTCGATCGGCATCTACTTCGACAACGACGGGCTGATCCCGGTGCTGAGCAGCGTGCGCCAGGCCGAAACCCAGATGCTGGCCGCCGCCGGCCCCAAACCCTACCTGCCGATGGAAGGATCAGGCGCAGCGCGCGCCGCCGTGCAGGCTTTGCTGTTCGGTGCCGACCACGCAGCCATCACCAGCGGCCGCGTGGCCACGCTGCAGACGGTGGGCTCCAGCGGTGGCCTGAAGGTTGGCGCTGATTTCATTCACCGCTGGCTGCCCGGCAGCGGCGTGTGGGTCAGCGATCCGAGCTGGGACAACCACCGCGCCATCTTCGAAGGCGCCGGCCTGGCGGTGGGCACCTACCCGTACTACGACGCCGGGGACGCCGCGGCGAACCCACCCAGGCCCGCAGGCGGCCTGCGCTTTGACGCGATGCTGGCGGCGCTGCAGGCCCTGCCGCGGCGCAGCGTGGTGTTGCTGCACGCCTGTTGCCACAACCCCACCGGCGTGGACCTCAGCGCGGCACAGTGGGCCGCGCTGATCCCGCTGCTGCGCGAACGCGAACTGTTGCCCTTCCTGGATCTGGCCTACCAGGGCTACGGCGACGGCATCGAGCAGGATGCCTTCGCCATCCGCGCGCTGGCATCCGCCGGCCTGAGCTTCTTCGTCGCCAACTCGTTTTCCAAGAGCATGAGCGTCTACGGCGAACGCGCTGGCGCGCTCAGCGTGGTTTGCGCCGACGCGGCCGAGGCCGAGCTGGTGCTGGGTCAGATGAAGGCCACCGTGCGGCGCAACTATTCCAGCCCGGGCATCCATGCCGCCGGCATCGTCAGCCGCGTGCTGACCGACCCAGCGCTGCGCGCGACGTGGGAAGCCGAGGTGGCCGGCATGCGCAACCGCATCCAGGCCATGCGCCGCAGCCTGCACGGCGTGCTCGCCGGCAAGCTGCCGGGCCGCGATTTCGGCTACTTCCTGACCCAGCGCGGCATGTTCAGCTACACCGGCCTGAGCGCTGCGCAGGTCGACCGCCTGCGCGAGGAATTCGGCGTTTACCTGGTGCGTTCGGGGCGCATCTGCGTGGCCGGGCTGAACACGGGCAACGTCGAACGCACGGCGGTGGCCATCGCCGCGGTGCTGTAGCCCGGTAGTCCGGTAGCCCGGTAACCCGGTCGGTCAGGGCAGCGCCTGCGCGGGTTCGGCGGCCGCCTGCACCTGCTGGCGCAACCACTGGTGTTCGGGCGCTGCGTCGTTGCGCAGATGCCAGAGCATTTCCACATACACCGGCTCCAGCAGCAGCGGCAATTCGCGCACCACCAGGTTCTGCATGCCACCGGTGGCCAGCAGGAAGCGCTCGGGCAGTACCGTCAGCAGGTCGGAGCTGGCCACCACGCGCCCTGCGGTGAAGAACTGGTTGACGGTCAACACGATGCGCCGCTGCCGGCCCAGCGCCGTCAGGGCTTTGTCGACGTAGCCGTGCGGGCGGCCTGAGAAGCTGACCAGCAGGTGGTGGGCGGCACAGAAGGCGTCCAGCGTCAACGGCGCGACGGCCAGCGGGTGGTCTTTGCGCATCACGCAAACGTAGCGCGTGGCGTACAGCCGGGCATGGCGCAGGTGGCTGTCCGGGCCCTGTGCGACCAAGTTGGTGACCACTTCCGGAAAGAAGCCCACGGCCAAGTCGGCCTCGCCGTCTTCCAGCAGGCGGCGTGGGTCGCGGGTGGTCAGCGGAAGCAGGCGCAGGTTGACCAGCGCGTGGTCACGCTCGATGCGTTCCACCAGGCCCGGCGCCAGCAGCGCGGCGGTGGCGTCGGCCATCGCCAGGCGCAGTTGCACGGCGTCGCGCTGCGGGTCGAAGTCGCCCGGCGTCAGCACCTGGCGCAGGCTGGCCAGAGCCATGCGCACCTGCGGCCACAGTGCTTCAGCCTGCGGCGTGGGGCGCATGCCATGGGCCGTGCGGACGAACAGCTCTTGCCCCAGCGACTGGCGCAAGCGGCGCAGCGCGTGGCTGACCGCTGGCTGCGTCATCGCCAGCACGCCGGCGGCGCGGGTCAGGCTGCCCTCGGCCATCACAGCGTCGAGCACGCGCAGCAGGTTCAGGTCCAGGGTGCGGAAGTTCGGCGGCATGGCTAAGGCGTTGAGTGCGTGTGATATGAGCGAATTAAATATTGACCATGTTGGATATTCAGTAGCTTCGTATTAGTAGTTACCCTAATATTGTTCCCATCGCAGCCCCAACGGGCTCATCCGTTGCCCCAGTCGGGCGTCACTGTCAGGAGTTCACATGACCGCCATCACCGTCCAAGTGCCGATCGCCGTAGCCACCCCCCGGGCCAGCCGTTGGGCCGCTGGCGCCTTCACTGGCTGAAGTTCCCCCGATTTCGCGGACACTTTTTCACTCAAGAAGGAGTCCGAGATGCCAACCCCCAAACCGCCGTATCCGGCGGCGTTTCGTCAACAGA
>JAYSYH010000303.1:0-31189 GCA_043716645.1 Betaproteobacteria bacterium
CCCTGCTTGTGCAGGGCAATGGCCTCCCGGTAGTTCCGTTCGGCGTCACGGCCGGCTTGCGGCTCGGTATTGCGGCTGTTGGGCATGTCGGGATTCGGGGTGGCGAAGGGCGCCAGTTTACGGAATGCCCGCCAGCGATGGCACGGCGCACGCCGTGATCGGCGGCAAGCTCAACGGTGGATGTCGATGCGGTCGACGCTGAAACCGGCTGGCGGCTCGCCGCGCTGGTGTCGTTGCCACATCGTTTCGTAGGCCGCTTCGATGTGCCGGCAGAATCGCCGCGTATCGAACAGCGGCGAGGTGTTCCTGTTGCGGGCGAGTTTTGCTTTCAGCGAGTCAAGCCGTTGCCGATCAGTCGCCAATGCCATCGCCAGCATTTCGTAATCGTCCATGGACGTCGTGACCAGTTCCTGCAGGCCGATGGCGTGCAGCAGACTGGCCGCCACGCGGCCCGCAAACGTGCTGCCGATGCGTGTCAACACCGGCACGCCGGCCCACAGTGCGTCGCTGGCGGTGGTGTGGGCGTTGTAGGGCCAGGTGTCGACGAAGACATCGGCCAGCGCCAGACGCGAAAAGTGGTCGGCATAGGACACCAGCGGCGCGAACACGATGCGCTCGGCCGGCACCCCGCGTTCCGCCGCTGCGCGCCAGACATTGCCGTGCAGCTGCGGGTTGGTTTCCTTCAGCCACAGCACCGCGTGCGGCAACTCGCGCAGCAGGCTGCACCAGGTGTCGAAGGCCTCAGGCCCGATCTTGTAGGTGTGGTTGAAGGCGCACATCACGAAGGCGCCTTCCGGCAGCCCGGCCTGGGCGCGGGTCATCGGCCCGGGCAGCGGGCGCTCTGCGCCATTGGGCTGCATCGTCAACGGCAGCTGGGCCAGCTTTTCGCTGAAGTTCGCAGCCAATTCCAGCGGCGTGACCAACGGATCGCCAACGATGTAGTCGATGCTCGGCATGCCGGTGCTGCCCGGAAAACCCAGGTAGGCGACCTGCACGGGGGCCGGTTTGCGCGCGAAGATAGAAGCCCGCGCGCCGCGCGTGTGGCCCATCAGGTCGACCAGCACATCGACGCCGTCGGCGCGGATGCGGTCAGCGGCCTGGGCGTCCGACAAGCCGTGTAATTCGACAAATTGGTCGGCAGCGCGCACCGCCCGTTGGCGCAGCACAGAGCCGTCGTTCGGGCCACTGGAATACAGCAGTAACTCGAAATGCTGGTGGTCGATCTGTTCCAGCACCGGCAACAGCAGTTGCGCAACGGGATGGTCGCGGAAATCGAAAGACACCAGACCCAGGCGGATGCGCGGTGCCGTGCGCTGCGCTGGCAGCACCGCGGGCAGCGGCTGCGCGCCGTGGCACAGCACCTGCGCATCGCACTGCGCCGCCTTCAGGTGCAAGGCCGGTGGCAGCGGCAGCGACAGCAGGCTGAAGCTGGCGGCCATCAACGGCCGGCCGGGCGGCTGCGCCGACAGATTGGCCTGCAGGGTCTGCAGGTCGGCGTCGAAGTCGGCCCAGTCGCACAGGTGGCGCTTTTCCAGCGACAGGCGCGACAGCGCTTCCAGGTTGCCCGGCTCCAGGGCCAGCACGGTCTTGATGCATTCCACCGCTTCGCGCTTCAGGCCGCGGTCGCGGCAGATGTCGCCCAGCAAGGCGTGGCCGCGCACCAGGGCCGGGTCTTTTGACAAGGCCCGCAGCAGCACGGCCGTGGCTTCCTCGTAACGGCACAGCGTGTGCAGCAGGGATGCGTGCTGCAGCATCGCGTCGGTCTCGGTGTGGCCGGCGGCCTCCAGAGCCTGCAGGGCCCGGGCGCCGTCGGCGTAGCGGTGCAGGCCCAGGCAGCAGTCACCCACCAGGCGCAGCGCCTCGGGGTTGCCGGGGTCCAGTTGCACGGCCTGGCGCGCCGCGTCCAGCGCCGGCGCCAGTTCGCCGGCCCGGCGCAGCGCGTTGGCCAGGTTGATCCAGTACAGCCCGTCCTGCGGCGCCGCACGGGTGGCGCGGCCAAAGGCTTGCGCGGCCAGCGTCCAGTTGCGCTCGCGCAGGTGGGTCAGGCCGCGCTCCCAGTCGCGCTGGGCCCGCGCCCGGGTCCGGGCCGACCTGGGCGTGCCTGCGGGCGGGCGGGCCAGGTCACTGGGGGCTGGGCTGACGTCGGAGCGGAAAACAGCAAGCATGGTCGGGACCTTGAACTCAGGTTGGCGGCGCGGCGGCCGAAATCATCTCGACGCCCACGCCGGACTGCGGGCAAGCCCGCCGTACAGCTTCGCGATCTTCAGCGCCCGGGTCGGCACACCAGCCCGGGAATTGAGCCCGCTCTGACCCTTACCTTTCGCCCTGCGGCCATTGGAAACAGGACCAGAAGTTTTACGGTCAGGCCTAAAGGTTTGGCGGGTGGCGACGAAAACAGCATCAACGCACCGACGTTCAGTGGGTGCGGGGTCCGGACCCAAGGGGGTCGGCTGACAGGAACCCCGGCAGGACAGGGGCACTGACAGACCGGCAACACGCAGCCCGGGCGAGCTTTGTGACAGCAGGCCGAAAAGTCCGCTGTCATGGATATGCAGGCAGGCACCGCACGACGGGCTGTCAACAACGGCGTTGCCTGCCAGGCATTTGCCTGTGGTTATTAACCGAACGGAGATTTTCCATGCCCCAGACCATCAACACGAATCTGAATTCCCTCAACGCGCAGAAGAACCTCAGCATGAGTCAGTCTTCGCTCGCCGCCTCCATGCAAAGGCTGTCATCCGGCCTGCGTGTGAACAGCGCCTCGGACGACGCGGCCGGCTTGTCGATTGCCGAGCGCATGTCGTCGCAGGTGCGCGGCATGGCCGTGGCCGGCCGCAATGCCAACGACGCCATTTCACTGGCCCAGACCGCTGAAGGTGCGCTGGGTTCGGTGGGTAATCTGTTCCAGCGCATGCGTGAACTGGCAGTGCAATCGGCTAACGCGACCAACTCGTCATCCGACCGGGTCAGCCTGAACCAGGAATTCGGCCAGCTGGCCCAGGAAGCCACCCGCACCTTGGGCGGCACGCAGTTCAACGGTCAGAGCATCCTGGCCAACACGGCTGCGCTGTCGTTCCAGATCGGGGCCGGCAACAGCACCGCGGGTGTCGACCAGATCTCGGTCGAAGGCTTCGGCTGGAGCGCGAATGCCAGCATCACCGCAGTCCTGGGTTCGACCATCCTGTCGGGTGCGCTGTCAGACACCAGCGGCGTGGCCATTGCGACGAACTCACCGACATTGTCGATCGCCGGCACCGACGGAACGGCCGCCAAGGCCGTGATCACCAGCCTGGACGCGGCCATCAACGCCGTCAACACGCAGCGCGGCAACTACGGTGCAGTGCAGAACCGTTTCAGCAACGTGGTGTCCAACCTGCAGACCGCTTCCGAGAACCAGACCGCTGCGCGCAGTCGCATCATGGACGCCGACTACGCGGTGGAAACGTCGAACCTGTCACGGGCCAACATTCTGCAGCAGGCCGGCAATGCGATGGTGGCCCAGGCCAACCAGCTGCCGCAGCAGGTGCTGTCGCTGTTGAGGTAACGGGTGCACGGCGGTCCGGCAACGGACCGCGAAGCAGCGCAAGGGCCCACCGGCAACGGCGGGCCCTTTTTCATTTGCAACTGAACTGATGGCAGGCCAACAGCCCCTTTTTCCCACGCATGCCTGAGGACCATCGCCCGTAATCTTCAACCCATCGCATCGAACTGTTTAGGTGGCTGCGGTCAGCCACAGAACGTCCGACCCGCCAGGAGATCACGCCGTGCCCCAGACCATCAACACCAACCTTGTCTCACTCAATGCCCAGCGCAACCTGAGCATGAGCCAGTCTCAGCTGGGCACCGCCATGCAGCGGCTTTCGTCGGGCATGCGCGTCAACGGCGCGAAGGACGACGCCGCCGGCCTGGCCATCGCCGAACGCATGAGCACTCAAGTGCGCGGCATGACGGTGGCCATGCGCAACGCCAACGACGGCATCTCGATGGCGCAGGTCGGTGAAGGCGCGTTGGGCGCCGTCGGCAACCTCTTCCAGCGCATGCGTGAACTGGCGGTGCAATCGGCCAACGGCACCAATTCCAGTTCAGACCGCATCAGCCTGAACCAGGAATTCATCCAGCTGTCGCAGGAAGCCACCCGTACGCTGGGCGGAACGCAGTTCAACGGCCAGAGCATCCTGTCCTCGTCCACCGACGCGGTGTTCCAGATCGGCGCCAACAGCAGCAGCGACGTCGACCGCCTGACGGTGACGGCCTTCAGCTGGGAAGCCAACGCCAGCATCAGCAGCGTGCTGGGCAGCGCCGTCATCAGCGGCACCAGCCTGCCGACCGTGCAAATCACCGACACGCCCACCGCGCAGGGGGCCATCACCTCCATCGACGCCGCCATCAACGCAATCAACAGCCAGCGTGCCAACTTCGGCGCCGTGCAGAACCGCTTCGAGAACATCGTCAACAACATGCAAGTGGCGGTGGAAAACCAGTCTGCCGCGCGCAGCCGGATCATGGACGCCGACTACGCCGCCGAAACTTCGGCGCTGTCGCGAGCCAACATCCTGCAGCAGGCCGGCAATGCCATGGTGGCCCAGGCCAACCAGTTGCCACAGCAGGTGCTGTCGCTGTTGAAGGGCTGACCGGCATCGGCAGTTATCGGCAGTTATCGGCAGATACAGCCGTGAACAATTAGGCCTCAAGCCTGCTCGCGACAGGTCGATAAATGGTTCCATGGGGCGGCTCCGCGCTGTCCCTGGGGCCCTGGGTGCATTGAGGGGCCACTGACCTTTCCTTTCGAAGGAGCACACCATGGCCACATTCACCTCTCTGGGCGTCGGCAGCGGGCTGGACCTGAACACCATCGTCACCAAACTGGTGGCGCTGGAGCGTCAGCCCATCGGGCAGATGCAGTCCAAAGCCAACCAGCTGCAAACTCAGGTCTCGTCATTCGGGCAGATCAGCAGCCTGATGAGTGGCGTGCAGACCGCCGCCAATGCACTGACCAACCCCTTGCTGTGGTCGGGCTCCACGGTGGCGTCCAGCGACCCCGGTGCCGTTTCGATCGTGGCCAGCAGCAACGTCAGCGCTGGCAATTACGCGGTCACCGTGCAGTCGCTCGCCAACAGCCAGACGCTGGCTTCGGCCACCGCCTTTGGCGACAGCGGCGCGCTGCCCGGCAGCGGCAAGTTGACGCTGCAGCTGGGTTCGTGGGACACCGGCCAGGCCAACTTCAGCCCGAAGAGCGGCAGCAACGCGGTGGACATCACCATCGCTGCGACCGACACCCTGGCCAACGTGGTGGAGAAGATCAACGGCGCGGGTGCCGGCGTGACGGCGTCGCTGATCACCGACGCTTCTGGCGTGCGGCTGTCGCTGCGCTCCACCGCCACTGGCGAGGCCAACGGCTTTCGCATGACCGCGGCCGACAGCGACGGCAACAACAGCGACGGCCTGGGCCTTTCGGTGATGGCCTTCGACCCGCCCAACGGTGCCACGGCGATGCGGCTGATGCAGGGTTCTGCCGACGCCAAGGCCACGGTCAACGGCATTGCCGTCACGTCCACCTCCAATGTGCTGACAGGAGTCATCGACGGTCTGACGCTGAACCTGAACAAGGTCAGCGCGACGGCCGTCAACCTGACGGCCAGCGCCGACACGGCTGGTGTGCAAACCGCCATCAAGACCTTCGCCTCGGCCTACAACGCCATGGTGTCCTACCTGAGCAACCAGACCAAGTACGACGCGACGTCCAAATCTGGCGGCACGCTGCAGGGCGACAGTGCGGCCACCAATTTGCAAGCCCGGCTGCGCAGCATGGTGGGCGCCACCAGCGGCGCGTCCAGCAGCTTCGAGCGCCTGTCGGACATCGGCCTGCAAGTGCAGCGCGACGGCACGCTGACCGTCAACCAGAGCAAGCTCGACGCCGCCACCACCAAGCTGCCCGAGTTGAAGAAGGCGTTTTCGAACAACGACTTCGGCAACAGCGGCAACAACGGCTTCGCCAGGCGGTATGCCGACCTGGCCACGCAGGCGTTGGGGGTGGAGGGCACCATCAGCACCCGAACGGCGGGCCTGCAAAAGCTGATCGCCAAGAACGGCGAAGACCAGAGCGCGCTACTGGCCCGCGTGGAAACCTTCCAGTCGCGCCTGGTGGCGCAGTACACGGCGCTGGATGCCAACGTGGCCAAACTCAATTCGCTGAGCTCCTACGTGACCCAGCAGATCACGAACTGGAACAAGTCGGGCGCCTGAAGCGGCAGGCGCGCATCGCGCACAGACAGGGCGTTACGCGGCGGACATCTCCCGTCTCAAGTGGGCGCGATGGGAGGCCGATAACAAGGGCATCACAGGCCCATTCAGCACCCCGCAGCCGCAGATGTTTGCCAACACCTTTTCCAGCCGCCCTTCCCGCACTGCCATGCGCAGCGATCTGTACCAGCAGGTGGGCGTCGAGACCCGCCTCTCGGGCGCCACACCCCACGCGCTGGTCGCGATGTTGTTCGACGGCTGGATGGAAGCCGTCGCGCAAGCCCGCGGCGCCCTGCGCTGCGGTGACGTGGTCGGCAAATGCCACGCCATCGGTCGCGCCGTCCGGATCATCGACGAAGGCCTGCGCGCCGGGCTCGACCTGCGGGCCGGTGGCACGCTGGCCAGCGACCTGCACGAGCTGTACGGCTACCTGACCATGCGCCTGACCGTGGCCAACCTGCGCAACGACGAGACCGCGCTGGACGAGTGCCAACGCCTGATGCGCCCACTGCAGGAAGCCTGGGCCGCCATTTCACCCGACGACCCCTCGCGCCGCTGACACCGCACACCCTGCACATCCTGCACACCCAGCAGCCCCACGCGCCACTTGCCCACCAGGACCTCAGACATGGACCCGCAATTGCTCAGCTACTACGAAGCGATCGAACGCGCCAGCGCCGACATGCTGCATGCCGCGCGCGACGGCAATTGGGACGAAGTGCTCAAGCTGGAAGGCGCCTGCGTGCTGCTGATCAGCCAGCTCAAGCACGCTGCGCAACAAACCGACGACGAGCCGGCTGAAGGCCAGGCCTGCACGTTGCCGGTCGGCCCCGAAGCGGCCAAGGTCAAGTCGCGCATCATGCAGCGCATCCTCGTCAACGATGCCGAAATCCGCCACCTGGCCGAGCCCTGGCTGGCGGACCTGGACGACGCGCTGGCCGGGCGTCGCCAGACGCTGCACTGAGCCGGACCCGCGCGCATGAACGCCCCCGGGCCCGATCCCTGGGCCGACTTCCGCATCACACACGGCCCCGAGTGCCTGCAACTGCTGCACGCATTGCGTGACGGCCTGGTGCCGGTGGTGCTGAACCTGCCCGACGGCACGGCCCTGCCGACCACGCTGTGGGCCGCAGACGCAGCGGCGCAGCGCCTGATCTTCAGTGCCGACACCGACGCTGGCGGCCTGAGCCGGCTGGTCGAGGGCAATGAAGCCACGGCCGTGGCCTACCTGGAAAACGTCAAGCTGCAGTTCGACCTGCAGGGCTTCGTGCTGGTCCACGGCGCCACCGGCAGCGCGCTGCACTGTGCACTGCCCCGCGAGATCTACCGCTTCCAGCGCCGCAACGCCTTTCGCGTGCGCAGCAGTGGCCGACCCGACCCGCTGGCCACCTTTCGCCACCCGGCATTCCCCGACATGCTGCTGGCCTTGCGCATGCTTGACGTGAGCATCGGCGGCTGCGCACTGTGGCTGCCGGGTGACGTGCCGCCGTTGCAGGCCGGCACCCGGCTGGGCGAATTGCAGGTGGAACTGGACGCTGAAGCGCGCTTCAGCGCGCCTGCCACGTTGCTGCACGTCACGTCGTACGGCCACGGCAGCGAAGCGCCGGTCCGCACATCCGACCACACACACGACCACACGCACAACCGGGTACAGGCCGGCGTGCGCATCGGCTGCGAATGGCTGGCCCTGCCGGGCCCCGCCGAGCGCGTGCTGCAACGCTGGATCGACCGCGCCCAGCAGCGTCAGCGCCTGCTGGCGCCACGCTGAAGACCTTGCTCGCCTTGCTCGCCATGCTGCGCCACAGCCGCCACAGCCGCCACAGCCGTTCCGGCTTCACCCTGGTCGAATGCCTGATCGTGGTAGCTGTCGTGGCCATCCTGGCCGGACTGAGCCTGCCCGGCCTGCGCAACCCCGAGTTGCGCATGGCCCGGCTGGACGCCGTGCAGGCGCTGACCCGGGTGCAGGAGGAGCAGGAAAACTACCGCGCCCAGCACGGCCTGTACAGCAGCAACCTGAGCGCGCTGCGCGGCGTGCAGCCCACCAGCCCGCAAGGCCGCTACACGCTGAGCCTGTCCACCAGCAGCACCGAGAGCTACCGTGCCGTGGCGCTCGCCGCCGGCAGCCAGCAGGCCGACAGCGCCTGCGCGGCCATCACGCTGGACGTGACACTCGGCTTTGCGACGCGCGGGCCCACGCCGGCCTGCTGGGGCCCGTGATGGGGCCCTTGACGAGGCCTGTGACGGGGCCCGTGATGCAGCCCGTGATGCAGTCCGTGATGCAGTCCGTGATGCAGCCCGTGATGCAGCCCGTGATGCCGACGCGCTGGCGCAAGACCCGAAACCAGCCCGGCGCCGGTCTGACGCTGCTGGAACTGATGATCTGCGTGGCCGTGCTGGCCGTGCTGGGCATGCTGGCACTGCCGGGCCTGGGCACGCAGCTGGAACGCCAGCGGCTGCGCAACGCCGCGCAAACGCTGGCTGGCGACATCACGGAAGCCCGCTTCCTGGCCGCACAGCGCGGACAGCCCGTGCATGTCCAGGCGCAGGACGGGCCGCAGTGGTGCTGGGGCGTTGCAATGAGCAGCGGCTGCGACTGCAGCACCGCGCAAGCCTGCCGCATCCACGCCGTACCGGCTGCCAGCCACACCGGCATCCGTCTGTTGAATCCGATGGTGCTGCAACTGGATGCGACCGGTGGGGTACAGACGACGGCCAGTGCCACTTTCGAGGCGCCGCACGGGGACCGATTGCGGGTGGAGGTGTCGGCACTAGGGCGACCCCGTGTCTGTGCGCTCAGCGGTGCCTGGCCGCAACTGCCCGCCTGTTGAACCGAGCCCGAGGCTCTAGACCTGCATGTTCATGATGTCGCTGTAGGCCTGAGCGAGCCGGTTCCTCACCTGCAGCGCGGCCTGGAATCCGATCTGCGCCTTCTGCATCGCCATCACCGTCTGTTCGACGCTGACGCTGGGGTTGTCCAGCGTCAATTCACGCTGCAGGTCATTGGCCTTGAGCTGACTTTGACTGACGTTCTGCAAGGCGTCGGCCATGGCCGCGCGAAAGCCGCCGGCCGCCGCTTCGGCCACCGGCGCGGTGCGTGGCATGCCGTCCGGGCGCAGCCCTGCACGGGCCACGGCGGCCTGGAAGTCGAAGGGTTTGATGCGCAAGTCGGACATGTGCAGGGCGTGAGCTTGATGGCGATATGGAAGGGCATCCCACAACGCCAATGTAGAGCGGCAGCACGAGCCGACAAGCAGCGATCAGCCGCGTCTTTGTTGGCTTGATTCCACTTATGTCGCCGCAGACCGCGACGAACAATGGCGGCGAACCCCGGAGATATCCGCCCCGCCGCACCCATGGACAACGCCCTCGCGACCACCGCCCCCAACGCAGCACTGGCCACCCTGCCCGTCGATGCCAGCAACGCCGTGCCCACGCTGGGCAGCCGCTGGCGCGGCCTGCCCGGCCGCATGCAGGCCATGGCCCTGCTGGGCGTGGCCGCACTGGTGGCCTTGATCGTGATGATGGGTTTGGGCGCCAAGGACTCCGACTACCGCGCGCTGTTCCCCAGCCTGTCCGAGAAAGACGGCGGTGCCGTCATCGACCGCCTGACGCAGATGAACGTGCCCTACCGCTTCACCGAAGGCGGCAGCGTGATCATGGTGCCTTCGGGCCGTGTGCACGAACTGCGCATGAAGCTGGCCGCGGCCGGCCTGCCCGGGTCTACCGCCGGCGGCACATCGGGCTACGAGCTGCTGGACAAGAACACCTTCGGCCAGACCCAGGGCCAAGAACGCATGAAGATGCAGCGCGCCATCGAAGGCGAGCTGGTCACCACCATCCAGGCGCTGGAGCCGGTGAAGTCGGCGCGCGTGCACCTGGCGCTACCGCAGCAGAACGGCTTCTTCCGCGAACAGCAAAAGCCCAGCGCCTCGGTCGTGCTGACGCTGCACCCGGGCCGCACGCTGGACCGCGGGCAGATCGCCGGCATCATCCGCGTGGTCTCGGGCAGCGTGCCGGAATTGACGGCCAAGGCGATCAGCGTGGTCGACAGCACCGGCGCGCTGTTGTCGCAAACCGGCGATGAAGACCAGGGCCTCGATACCCAGCAGTTGCAGTACCGCCGCGAGGTCGAAGCCGGCCACCTGAAACGCGTGCTGGCGCTGCTGGAGCCGGTGCTCGGCCGCGACAACGTGCGCGCCACGGTCAGCGCCGACATCGACTTCTCGCAGGTCATGCAGACCGCCGAGGCCTACCGCCCCAACCAGGGCGCCGACGCCAAGGCCACTGTCCGGGAACAGCGCACTGAAGAAAGCAACGGCCCCGGTGGCGCCACGCCGGCCGGCGTGCCCGGCGCCACCAGCAACCAGCCGCCGACGCCCGCTTCGGCACCGATCAACGGCAGCGCCCAAGCGCTGCAGGCCGCCCAGGGCAGTTCGGGCGGCGCCAACGCGCGGCGCGAAGCGGCCACGCGCTTCGAAGTCGACAAGACCACCACCGTCACGCGCAATGCCGTGGGCAGCGTGCGCCGGCTCAGCGCTGCCGTGGTGGTCAACCACCGCACCGCGAACGATGCCAAGGGCAAGCCGGTGACGGCCGCGCTACCCGACAAGGAACTCGAACAACTGACCGCGTTGGTGCAGCAGGGCATCGGCTTCAACGCCGAGCGCGGCGATGTGGTGAAAGTCATCAACGCGCCTTTCCGCGTGGAAGCACAACCGGCCGCCGACGACCTGCCGCTGTGGAAGCAGCCCTGGCTCATCGACCTGATGAAAAGCGCCGCTGCGCCCGTCGCGTTGGCCCTGGTGGCCCTGGTGGTGGTTTTCAAGCTGATCCGCCCGGCCCTGACGACCATGCTGGCGCCGCCGCCCAAGCCCGCCGAACCCGAGGTGGGCGGCCAGCTCGACGAGGTGGTCAGCGACGAGAAAACCTCGGAACAGGACGCTGAGCAACTGATGCTGCAGCAAAGCCAGCTCAAGCGCCTGGACAACGCCCGGGCGATGGCCAAGAACAACCCGGCAGCGGTGGCGCACATCGTGCGCGGCTGGGTCAGCGGCGAAGCCGCCTGAAGAAACTGACATGGCCGGCGCACTTGACGAAAAAGGGCTGGAAGACGCGGCCATCCTGCTGATGACGCTGGGCGAGGAAGAAGCCGCCGAGGTCTTCAAGCACCTGAATCCCAAGGAAGTGCAAGGCCTGGGCGAAACCATCGCGCGGCTGAAGAGCGTGTCACGCGACCGTATCGAGTCGGTGATGGACAACTTCGACAAGTTGGCCACTTCAGAACACATGCTGGTCGAGGACAGCAACGAATACGTCAAGGCCGTGCTGCGCCGCGCCCTGGGCAACGACAAGGCCAACCTGCTGATCGACCGCATCCTGCAGGGCAGCGACATCACTGGCATCGAAGGCCTGAAGTGGATGGACCCGCAAAGCGTGGCCGAGCTGCTGCGCAACGAACACCCGCAGATCGTCGCGGCGCTGCTGGTGCACCTGGAATTCGAGCAGGCCGCCGAGGTGCTGAAGTTGCTGACCGAACGCCAGCGCAACGAGGTGATGGTGCGCATCGCCACGCTGGACGGCATACAGCCGCAGGCCCTGCGCGATCTGAACGACGTGATGAGCAAGGTGCTGGCCGGTGGCGACCGGCAGAAGAAGACCTCGCTGGGCGGCGTGAAGACGGCCGCCGAAATCATCAACAGCCTGGGCAACGCCATCGAGACCTCGATCCTGGACTTCGTGCGCGAATCGGACGCCGAGCTGGCGCAGAAGATCCAGGACAACATGTTCACTTTCGACGATGTCGAGCGCATCGACGACAAGGGCATACAGGCGCTGATGAAGGAAGTGCAAAGCGAATCGCTGATCGTCGCTTTGAAGGGCGCCAGCACCGAACTGCGCGACAAGATTCTGCGCAACATGTCCAGCCGCGCTGCAGAAACGCTGAAGGAAGACCTCGAGTCGCGCGGCCCGGTGCGCTTGTCGGAAGTGGAGTCCGAGCAGAAAGAAATCTTGAAGATCGTCCGCCGCCTGGTGGACGAAGGCCAGATCGTGATCATGGGCGGCGGTGATGAGCAATACGTCTAAACATCTGTTCCGGAATATTCCGGCGCCCGAAGGCTCGAAGCCGGCGGCTGCTTATCAACGCTTCATTCCGGCCGAAGAACTGGGGGCGTTTGCCAGTTGGACGCCGGGCGCCATCGGCACCGATGCACCCGCTTCGGCCGCGCCGGCCGCCCCGGCACCGCCACCGCCGCCCACCGCCGCCGACTGGCAGGCGCGCATCCACGCGGCCCGCCAGGCCGGCTATCAGGAGGGCTACCGCGACGGCCTGGTTGCACTGGAAGGCTTCAAGGAAAGCTTCGCGCAGCAGGCCACCTCGCAGGTGGGCGCGCTGCTGGACGCTTTCGACACGCAGCTGCAAGCGCTGGACGAACAGGTGGCGCAAGCGCTGGCTGCCAGCGCCGTGCAACTGGCGCGCCAGGTGCTGCGCAGCGAATTGCAGAGCCAGCCTGAGCTGGTGGCCCGCGTGGCCGCCGAGGCGGTCAGCGCGGTGATGTTGAGCGCACGCCAGATCACCGTGCAGGTACACCCGCAGGACTTGCCGCTGGTGCAAGAAGGTGCGGCCGAAGCGTTGGCGCTGCGCGGCGCGCGGCTGGTGCCCAGTGGCAGCATCGCGCGCGGTGGCGTGCTGGTGCACAGCGACGTGGGCAGCATCGACGCGCGCATCGCCGGGCGCTGGGCGCAAGCCGCCGCAGCACTGGGGTCGACCTTGTCGCTGGATGGTGACGACACCGAGCCGGACGAGGCCACACCATGACCGCTGCGTTCGCCACACCCGTCACGTTGGACCAACGCCTGGCGCTGCGCGAAGGCCGCTGGGCGCGCTACCTGGCCGACCTGCAGACCTACGCCGCCATTGCCCAGCCGCTGCAGGCCGAAGGCACGCTGTTGCGCGTGACCGGCCTGGTGCTGGAGGCCGCCGGCGTGCGCGTGCCGGTGGGTTCGGTCTGCGAAGTCATCGGCGACGGCCAGCCCAACGCGCCCGGCAACACCGTGCTGGCCGAGGTGGTGGGCTTCAGCGGTGACCGTGCCTACCTGATGCCGATGGGCGAACTGCATGGCCTGAGCAGCGGCGCCCGCGTCATTCCGCGCCCGGCACCGATCACGCCGCCGCAATGGGGCGAAGACAACCACCCCTGGCGGCGCAGCGAAGACCGCGGCCTGCATTTGCCGATGGGCGCCGGCCTGCTGGGCCGCGTCGTCGATTCACACGGCGCGCCGCTGGACCGCCTGGGCCCGCTGCGGGACGTGCACACCAAGCCGCTGGTGCGCCGCGCCATCAACGCGATGGACCGCGACCCGGTACGCACGCCGCTGGACACTGGCGTGCGCGCCATCAACGCGCTGCTGACCGTGGGCCGTGGCCAGCGGATAGGACTCTTCGCGGGAACGGGCGTGGGCAAAAGCGTGCTGATGGGCATGATGGCGCGCTACACCGAAGCCGATGTCATCGTCGTCGGGCTGATCGGCGAACGCGGCCGAGAGGTCAAGGAATTCATCGAAGACATCCTGGGCGACGAGGGCCGAGCGCGCAGCGTGGTGGTCGCCGCACCGGCCGACGCGCCGCCGCTGATGCGCATGCAGGGTGCGGGTTACGCCACGGCCATCGCCGAGCATTTCCGCGACCAGGGCCTGCACGTGCTACTGCTGATGGACAGCCTGACGCGCTACGCGATGGCGCAGCGCGAAATTGCGCTGGCCATCGGAGAGCCGCCGGCCACGAAAGGTTATCCGCCGAGCTGCTTTGCCAAGCTGCCGCAACTGGTGGAACGCAGCGGTAACGGGCTGAACGGCGTCGGTTCGATCACCGCCTTCTACACCGTGCTGAGTGAAGGCGACGACCAGCAAGACCCGATCGCCGACGCCGCGCGCGGCATCCTCGACGGCCACATCGTGCTGACCCGCGAATTGGCCGAAAGCGGGCACTACCCGGCCATCGACGTGGAAAAGTCCATCTCGCGCGTGATGACCGCGGTGACCGGCCGCGAACACCAGCAGGCCGCGCGCCGCATGCGCCACCTGATGGCCAAGGTCAACAAGGCGCGCGACCTCATCCAGCTGGGCGCCTACCAGCCTGGGCACGACGCCGAACTCGATACCGCCGTTCGCCTGCAACCCCAGATGAACGCCCTGCTGCAGCAGGACATGCACGAACGCGCCGCGCTGGATGCCAGCCGGGCCCATCTCAGCCATTTGATGGCGCCCTAACCCGCCCTAACCCGCCCTAACCCCAGGCAACCCACGATGACCCAAGCCCTGCACACCCTGCTGGAACACGCCGAGCGACTGCGCAACGAGGCACTGGCCTTGCTGCTGCAGGCCGAAGAGGCCAGCCGCCGCCTGCAACAGCAGGAAATGCAATTGCTGACCTACCGCGACGAGTACCGCCAGCGCCAACCCGGCCTGGGCGGGCGCAGCGTGTCCATCGAACTGCTGCGCAGCCACCACGAATTCATGCAGCGACTGGAACAGGCACTGACCCAGCAACAGGGGCAGATGACCCAGTCGCAGAACCGCCTGATCACGCGGCGCGCCGAACTGCTGGCGCTGGAAACCCGTGTGGCGTCGGTGCGCAAGCTGCTGGAGCGGCGCAGCGGCGAACAGCGCCGCCGCAGCGACCGCCAGGACCAACGCATCAGCGACGACGCGGCCCAGCACGCGGCGCGTGCAGCCGGGCCGCTGGGCGCAGCCTGGTCGGGCGGCGCCGAAGCGCAGTCCGGCACCCACCACTGAGCCCACCAAGCCCACCAAGCCCAAGCCTGCCAGAAGCCTGCCAGAAGCCACCCCGCACACCCTGAACAAGGTCCGCCATGCTCACCTCTACCCTGCCCACTTCGGTCGTGAACCCGGTCAACAGCAGCCACGTCGCAGCGCCATCGGGCCCAGTCCACGGCCAGGGCGCCGCTGCGCCGGACGGCTTCGCGAAACTGCTCGACCAGGCCAGCAAACCCGAGGTCATGAACAATCCCGACCGGTACGCTGAATCGGCCAGCCGGGATGGCAGCAGCAGCAGCAGCAGCAGCAAGACCGGTAGCGGCGACGAGGTCAGCCCCAACGACGCCGACCCCAGCACGGTGGACGTGCGCAACGCACCGTTGTACCCGGGCCCCAAGCCCATCAACAACCACCCCCCCGCCACCAAGCCACCCGTGCGCCTGCCGCCCGTGCGCCTGCCGCCCACGCCAGGCGACGCCGGCCTTGTCCGCGCAACGCCCGACGGCCTGGACCTGGACCCCATCAGCCGCCCGACGGACCCGGTCCGCGACAGCACCGAGGCCGGCGCGAACCGCTCGGACGCTGCAGCGACCGCGTTGACGGCGGCTTGGGCCGACGCAGCGTTGCCAGCGGCCGCCGTACCCGATGGGGTCGGCGCCATGCTGGCCGCCTGGACCGCCAGCGCCGACCGCTTCAACAGCGGCGCCGGCAGCGCCGGGCAAGCCGACATCCAGCGCAGCCTCACCGCGACCGCGACCGCGACCGCGACCGCGACCGCGACCGACACTGCCGCCGCCAACACGTCGGGCACCCCGGCCACCGCCACGCTGGCCACTCCAGCCGGCGCCGGGGAGCCGGTGGGCTTCGATGCGCTGGCGGGCCGGGCCGATGGCGCTGGCGGTGCAACCACTGCATTCACCGCACCCGGCAGCGGGCTGGCCGGCCTTGCCGGCCGCCTGCCGCCGACCGCCATCGATTGGGGGCAGCCGGGCGGTCCGGGCGGGACTGCAAAAGCAGCCGACCCGGCAATCGACGCCCTGACACCGACCGGCTCAGCGACTTCCGCCGCGGCCACGGGACCACAGGCCTCCGGGCCTGGTGCCAGCAACGAAGGGCTGGCGGCATTGGATGCCCAGCCGCGCAGCAGCGGCACCGCCGCTGAGGGGCAGAGGGCCACCGCGACGGCCCGCCGCCTTGGTGCCCGGACCGATAACGGCGCTGACGCTATCGATAACGCTACCGCTAACGCTGCCGCTAACGCCGACGCCAACGCCAACGCCAACGCCGGCGCCCGCGCAGGCGTCGACCGCGCTGGTGGGCCTGTCAACGCCGTCGATGGCGGTCAGCGCAGCATTGCCGACAATGCCGCGGGCCGGACGCCGGCCGTCAACGAAGCAGGCAACGCCGGCACATCGAAGGCGGCCAGAGGCGAGCCGCCCGCTGGCGTGGTCGCAGCGGCCAGCCGCACCCCTGCCGCCCATCCCGCCGGGCGAAGCACCGCCTCAAGCGAAACAGGCAACGCCGGCGTCGTCAAGCCGTCCGAAGGCGGATCACCCGGTGGCGGGGCTGCAGCGGGCGGGTCCGCCACCGCCACCGCAACCGCAACCGCCAGCGCAGCCCTCGCGTCGGCCACCTTGTCGGCAACGCGTGATGCCGGCAGCAGCCCGCAGCGCTACAGCGAAGCCGAACGGAACTCAGCCTCCGGCGCCGCCGGCAGCAGTGGCCTGCCGACGGGCGCCGCGTTGGCCTGGATGACGGCATCGGCCGCTGCGACCGCGTCCGTCACCGCCGTGCCCACGCCAGGCAGCGACGGCCGCATCGCCGCCAACCCCGGCAGCGCCGAATTCGCGCCGCAACTGGCGGCCCAGATCAGCACCTTCGTGCGCGACGGCCTGCAGCACGCGCGGCTGGAACTCAATCCGGCCGAGATGGGCCCGCTGACGGTGCAGATCCAACTCGACGGCAATGCCGCGCGGGTGCACCTGGCGGCCGAGCACGCAGGCACGCGCATGGCGCTGGAACAGGCGATGCCTGAACTGGCGGGCAAGCTGCGTGAAAACGGCATGACGCTGAGCGGCGGCGGGGTCTTCGAACAGCCGCGCCAGCAGCAGCCGCAAGCGGGTGAAAACCGCAACAACGGCAACAACGGCAATGGTCGCAGCGCCGAAGACAGCCCGCGCGAGCTGGGGCGCAGCGCATCGCCCGACGCCACCAGCCACACGGTGCTGGGCGCCTCGGCAGGGCGACGCCGCAGCGGCGTGGTCGACCTCGTGGCGTGACGGGGGGCCTGCACAAGCTGCCAGCACCAGGGCCTGTTTTAGGGCCCTTTTCCTTGCCCTTTTCCCGCTGATGCACGCGACACGCGCTCGCAGAATAAGCAGCTACTGGGCACCCAACGCCGCCACCGCCGCCACCGCGGCCGCGCCGTGTGCCCGCCAGCAGGAGTGTCCATGTCCGCAGCCCCCGCCGCCGCCCAAGCCGAAGCACTGCCCGCCAAAGGCAAGAAAAAACTGATCATCATCATCGCCACTGCCGTGCTGGTGCTCGGTGGTGGCGGCGGCGCCGCGATGGTGCTGCTGAAGAAAAAGGTCGACCCCGACGCCGAGGGCGCCGAAGACCACGCACCGGCCAAAGGCGCTGCACAGGCCGCCGGGGCCAAGCGCGACCCGAAGGCCGTGCCGGTCTTCGTGCCGCTGGACCCCTTCACGGTGAATCTGGCCGACCGCACTGCCGAACGTTTCGCGCAGGTGGGCGTAACGCTGGAGCTGGAGGACGCTCACTTCGGCGACCAGATCAAGAACTACATGCCGGCCATCCGCAACAACATCCTGATGGTGATTGCCGACCGCACTGCCGGTGAACTGATGGGCCGCGAAGGCAAGGCCAAGCTGGCCGAACGCATCCGCCGCGCGGCCTCGCGGGCGCTGGGTGTGGAAGTGGACGAACTCGACGAAGACGACGCGGCGGGCGCCACGGCCACGGCCACCACCACGGCCACCGCCGACGCCGAGGCCGAGGCCGAAACCAAAGCCAAGCCGAAAAAGAAGAAAAAGAAGGCCGAGGTTTCGCTGCCCATCAAGGCCGTGCACTTCTCCAACATCATCATCCAGTGATGACGACCCGTCTCGTCCGAGCATGAACAACCAGATCCTGTCGCAAGACGAGGTCGATGCCCTACTGCAGGGCATCACCGGCGAAAGCCAGAAGATGGAAGCCGACGCGCCGCCGGCTGCGGGCATGCGCGACTACGACCTGGCGAGCCAGGAACGCATCGTCCGCGGCCGCATGCCAACGATGGAGGTCATCAACGAACGCTTCGCGCGCAACATCCGTCTTGGCCTGTTCAACTTCATCCGCAAGAGCCCTGAAGTGGCCATCGGCGGCATCAAGGTGCAAAAGTACAGCGCCTTCCTGCGCGAGATCGTGGTGCCGACCAACTTCAACCTCGTCAGCTACAAGCCGCTGCGCGGCACCGGCCTGATCGTCTGCGACCCCAGCCTGGTGTTTGCAGTCATCGACGCGCTGTATGGTGGCGTGGGCAAGTACCACACGCGCATCGAAGGCCGCGACTTCAGCCACACCGAACAGCGCGTCATCCTGCGCCTGCTCGATGTCATCACCGGCGAATACAAGAAGGCCTGGCAGGGCATCTACCCGGTCGAACTGGAATACCAGCGCAGCGAAATGCAGCCGCAGTTCGCCAGCATCGCCAGCCCCAGCGAAGTGGTGGTGGCCAGCTCCTTCACGCTGGAACTAGGCGACACCACCGGCACCATCCACTTCTGCGTGCCGTACTCGACGCTGGAGCCGATACGCGACGTGCTGTACAGCACCATCCAGGGCGACGCGGCCGAGCCCGACCGGCGCTGGGTGACGCTGCTGAAGCAGCAGATCCAGGCCGCCGAAGTGAACCTGGTGGCCGAACTGGCCACGGCGCATGCCACCGTCGAACAGCTGATGTCCTTCAAGCCGGGCGACTTCATCGAACTGGACCTGCACCCGATGATCGAAGCCAAGATCGACGGCGTGCCGGTCTTCGACGCGCACTACGGCACCAGCAACAAACGCTACGCGATCAAGATCGATCGCATGCTCACCGGCTCTGACCAGGGCTGGATCGGGGAGGCACACAGTGGCTGATCAAACAGGCATGTCCGAAGAGGACAAGATGGCCGCCGAATGGGCGGCCGCGCTGGAAGAAAGCAAACCCAACGAGACAGCCAGCGAAGTCAGCGCGCCGGCCGAGTCGGTGTCGCCGGCTTCGTTCACGAAGTTCGCGCCGACCGGCATGGGCAACGCCGGCCACGATATCAACATGATCCTGGACATCCCCGTCCAGCTGACCGTTGAACTGGGCCGCACGCGCATCCCCATCAAACACATCCTGCAATTGGCGCAGGGCTCGGTGGTGGAGCTTGAAACGCTGGCCGGTGAGCCGATGGACGTGCTGGTCAACGGTTACCTGATCGCCCAGGGCGAGGTGGTGGTGGTGAACGACAAGTTCGGCATCCGGCTGACCGACATCGTCACGCCCAGCGAGCGGCTGCGCCGGCTCAGCCGCGCTTGACGAGTGCGTGACGAGTGCGTGACGGTCGCATAACGGGCGCTTGAAAACGATGACCAATTTCACTTCCTTGCTCTGGTTCGTCGCGGTGATCGCGATGATCCCGGTCGCGCTGTGGCTGCTCAAGCGCACGCCGCTGGGCGGTGGCGTCGGCGGCCTTGCCGGCGCGCCGCGCACGGTGGCCGTGCTGGCTTTGTCGGCGCAACAAAAGCTGGTCACCGTCGAAGTCGGCCAGGGCGATGACAGACTGTGGCTGGTGCTGGGTGTCAGCCCGCAAGGCATCCGCACGCTGCACACGATGACCGCGATCGCCGCGCCCATGCCGGCCGACGACACCGGCGCTGCAGCCCCACTGCCCAGCACCACCTTCGCACAACTGCTCGGACGGATACGGAAATGATGGATGCCCGTTCGCGCGTGCTGGGCTTGGTGCTGCTGATCTTCGCGGGCTCGGCCTGGGCGCAGACCGCCGGGCCAGGGCCCTTCACCAACAGCCTGCCGCTGATGGTGGCGCAGGGCGCCGGTGGCACCAGCTACTCGGTGCCCGTGCAGACGCTGCTGTTCTTCACCGCGCTGTCTTTCCTGCCGGCCGTGCTGCTGCTGATGACGGCCTTCACGCGCATCGTCATCGTGCTCAGCCTGATGCGACAGGCGCTGGGCACGCAGGCCGCGCCACCGAACCAGGTCATCCTGGGGCTGAGCCTGTTCCTGACCTTCTTCGTGATGCAGCCGACCTTCGACCGCATCTACGACAAGGCCTACGCGCCCTATGCTGCCGGCACGATGGCGGCCGAGGAAGCGTTGAAACAGGGCATCACGCCACTGCGTGAATTCATGCTCAAGCAGACGCGGCAGAGCGACATGCAGCTATTCGCGAAACTGGCCCGCATGCCGGCCGAGGTGAAAGGCGCCGACATGCCCATCACGGTGCTGGTGCCGGCCTTCGTGACCAGTGAATTGAAGAGCGCGTTCCAGATCGGCTTCATGATCTTCATTCCCTTTCTGGTCATCGACATGATCGTGGCCAGCGTGCTGATGAGCCTGGGCATGATGATGTTGAGCCCGGTGCTGGTGGCCCTGCCCTTCAAGCTGATGCTGTTCGTGCTGGCCGACGGTTGGAACCTGCTGCTCGGCTCGCTGGCCGCTTCTTTCGTGACATGAAGCCCCCAAGCTCGCTAGCGCTCGCTACCCCCCAAGGGGGCCGTCCGCCAATGGCCCGGCAAAACCGGTTCCATGGCGGGAAGCTTGGTCAATAGCCCCGCGTATCGAGACATCGGAATGGACGCACAACAAGTACTGGCCGTCGGCCAACAAGGTTTGACGCTGCTGCTGATGGTGGCCGCACCGGTGCTGCTGACGGTGCTGGGTGTCGGCCTGCTGATCAGCATCTTCCAGGCGGCCACGCAGATCAACGAGGCCACGCTGAGCTTCGTGCCCAAGGTCGTCGCCGCCGTGGCGGTGCTGGGTGTTGCAGGGCCGTGGATGCTGACCACGCTGGTCGAATACATCCGCAACACGCTGCTGGCCATCCCGTCGTCCGTCGGTTGATCAGGCTATCGCGGTGATCACCTTCACCGAAGCCCAGATCCTGGCCTGGCTGAACCCGCTGCTGTGGCCCTTCCTGCGTGCGCTGGCGCTGTTTTCGGCCATGCCCATCCTGGGCACGCGCAATGTGCCGATGCCGGTGCGCATCGGCCTGGCCGGGCTGATTGCCATTGCCGCACAGCCCACGCTGCCGGTGGCGCCGGTGGTGCCGCTGGACTCAGCCCTGGCCCTGGCCGTGATCGCGCAGCAGGTGGTCATCGGCCTGGCGCTGGGGTTTGCGGTGCGGCTGGTTTTCGCATCCATCGAATTCGCCGGTGAAATCATCGGCCTGCAGATGGGGCTGAACTTCGCCGGCTTCTTCGACCCCATCTCGGCCACCACCGCCACCGCCACCAGCCGGTTTTTCGGCACCAGCGTGGCCTGGCTGTTCATCGTGATCAACGGGCACTTGCTCGTCATCGCAGCACTGGTGCAGAGCTTCGGCGCCTTCCCCGTAGGGCCCGAGCCTTTTGCCTTCCTGCACCAAGTGCAGCCGCAGCGCTGGGGCGCCGAACTGTTCAGCACCGGCCTGTGGATCGCGCTGCCGCTGATCACGATGCTGCTGTTTGTCAACTTGGTGCTGGGCGCCATCAGCCGCGTCGCGCCGCAGATCAACATCTTCGCGGTCGGCTTCCCGGTCACGCTGGGCGTCGGCCTGCTGGGTTTGCTGCTGACGCTGCCGGCGCTGCAGATGCCTTTCACGATGGCGTTGGATCGTTTATTGGGCTATTTCCGCTAGCCGTCGCTTCAGACGAAGACCCCTGCGCGCAGCCACTTGGTGGCGACCCACTTTTCACCGGCCGTCACCGGCGCGCCGGCGTGCAGGGTCTTGGTGCTGGCGTGGGGGCGGTCGTAGCTGAAGAAGACGGCGTTGCCGCGCACCGGCGCGACTTCCAGGCCGGCGTCGGGAAAGGTCGTGCCGCCACCGCCTTCGGGCGTGTTCAGGTAGATCACCAGCGTGCCCACGCGCTGGCCGCCGCGTTCCAGGATGCGCGGGGTGCCGGGGTGCTGCGGGTCGAAGTAGTCGAAATGGGCGCGGTATTCGGCGCCCGGGCGGTAGCGCAGGATCTGCAAGCCTTCGCCATGACTGACCGGCCAGCACAGCAGTTCAGAGATGCGCGCTTCAATGCGCGCAATGAGTGGCTTTTCACTGCGCTCGAAGAACATGCCGTCGCTGGTGCGCGCGGCATGCACTTCGCTGCCGCCGGTTTCGTTCTTCACGGTTTCCGAACGCGCCAGGTGGGGTTGGGCCAGCGCCATCAGGCCGTCGCATTCGGCAGCCGTCAGCAACTGGCCGAACACCACCACGCGCGGCTCGCGCAGGCTGGAGATCCATTCGACACGGTGGCCGTCAGACAGCACCAGAGCCGGCTTGCCGTCGAAGGCGGGCTCGGGCAGCACGCGCACCACCTGCTCTGCCACCAGATCTTGGTCGCCGTGTCGCGCGGCCGACAGCGGGTGCAGCACCGCCTCCATCGCGGTCAGCGCAGCGCTTTCGTGCCAGCCGCTGGCCACCATCGCGGCCAGCATGTCTTCCGGGCGGCAACCGGCGCGCGCCTGCGCGGCAATCCAGAGGCGCAGTTCTTCGGTGATGGTTTGCCGGTCTTGGGTCATGGCTGCATGTTGCCGGCAACGGTGCTGCGCGGCCGCCGGAAGACCAGGCGCTGCGGCTGCGTGGCGGCGCGGTCCAACGCGTAGCCGTCGGCCGCAAAAGCCTGCAGCGCGCGCACGCTGCGCACGCGGTTTTCAATGGCGTAGCGGGCCATCAGGCCGCGCGCCTTCTTGGCGAAGAAGCTGATGACCTGATGGCTGCCGTCGGGGTTGGTTTCCTCGAACACGCAGTCCACCACGCGGGCTCGCAAGCTCTTGCGCAGCGCGACGCGGGCGTATTCGACGGACGCCAGGTTGACGACCACCGGCTGTTCTTCATCGGCCTGCAGGGCATTCAGGTGCTCGGCCACCGTGTCGCCCCACCAGGCGTAAAGGTCCTTGCCGCGCGGGTTGGCCAGCGCCGTGCCCATTTCCAGGCGGTAGGGCTGCAGGCGGTCCAGCGGGCGCAGCACGCCGTACAGACCCGACAAGATGACGATGTGCTGCTGCGCCCAGGTCAGGTCGGCCGTTTTCAGCGTGCGGGCCTGCAGGCCGGCGTAGACATCGCCGTCGAAGGCCAGCACGGCGGGCTTGCTGTTCTTCGGCGTGGCCACCGCCTGCCAGGCGGCGTAGCGGTCGACATTCAACGTGGCCAGGTTTTCCGACAGATCCATCAACCAGCCGATGTCGCTGGCGGTCTTGGTGCGCAGCACGTCGATCAGCGCGGCGGCCTGCGCAGTGCAGGCCGGTTCGGTGGCCTTCTTGCGCAGCGGCGCCGGCACCGGCGTTTCGAAGTCCAGGGTCTTGGCGGGGGACAGCAGGAACAGCATGGGTGGGCGGTCTCGGTCGGGGCTCAGTTGCGGCTCAGTTGCGGCTCAGTTGCGGCTCAGTGACCGGCGGATTCAGGCGATGCTGCACCGGCTGCACCGAGTGCGGCCTGCCAGGTGCGCATCGGGATGTGGGTCTTCAGCCGATGCAAGGCGCGGGCTATCAGCACCGGGTGCAGTTCGTGGCCGATGCCGTCGGCGATGTCGATGGTGGCATCACCTTGCAGTTCGCTCAACGCGGTCAACGCATCGCGCGAACCGCTGTCGGGGATGATTTTGTCGGCGCTGCCGTGGAACAGGTGGATGGTGGCATGGCGCGGCGCGACCGACGGGGCCACCATGTAGCGCCCGCCGAAGGCCAGCACGCGCCCGGCGATGCCGTCCTGCCGGGTGGCCAGTTCCAGCGCCAGGATCGCGCCTTGCGAAAAGCCGCCCAGCGCAGTGGCCGCCGGCGCCACGCGCAGCCGCTGCTGCTGGGCGCGCACCCAAGGTTCCAGCACCACCAGCGCGGCGGCCACGCGGGCCGGCCAGGTCACCGGATCGAGCTGCCGGATGCCGTACCACTGGCGGCCGCCCTTGCCAGCACCGGCCAGGCCCGGTGCGTCGGGCGCCAGCACCGCGGCCTGCGGGAACTGCGCGCGCAGCGCCTGGGCCAGCGGCGCCATCGCGCTGCCGTCTTCACCCCAGCCGTGCAGCAGCACGATCAGTTGTTCGGGGTCGCCCTGGGCGGGCAGCCATTCGATGGGAAGTTGCATGCTGCGCATTTTGACCGGTCGGCGGCACCGCTGCCGCCGCCGGTCAAGGCGCGGCGATGGCCTCGGCCATGCCACCCGAGTCCCAGATCTCCGCCGGGCAAGGGCGCTGCGGTGGCCAGGTCCAGGCTGCCGACGGCACTGCTGGTGTAGCGCGCCTGCGCTGTGCGCTGACGCTGATGTCAGCGTCTTTCGGCAAGCCGTTGAGGCCGATCTGCACCGCTTCGCCGGCGGGCCGCTGCATCGACAGCCGGTCAGCGAAAATTGCGGGCCTGCGTATTCAGACCTTGCAGCAGGGTGGAATGATCGACCAGCGTTTTGGCCACCAGATGCCGCACCTCGCCCTGGCATTGCCAGATGCCGTAGACCGTCAGCAGCGTGGCCGCCAGCAGCGGCCGGCGCTGGGCTTCGGCCACGCTGCGCCACACGATGACGTTGACCGCACCGGTCTCGTCTTCCAGCGTCACGAAGACCACGCCGCGGGCCGTTTCTGGCCGCTGGCGGTGGGTGACGATGCCGCTGGCGCGGGCCAGCCGGCCGTTGGGGAAGTGGTGAAGCACATCGGCTGGCAAGACCTTGAAGGCCGCCAGTTGCGGGCGCAACAGGGCCAACGGGTGCTGGGTCAAGCTCAGGCCGGTGGCGCGGTAGTCGGCCAGCACGGTGGTGGCGGCGTCGGGCGCAGGCAGCGCGGCGGCGGCTTCGAAAGTACGCGTGCGCTGCAGCAGCGGCGTGGCGCGGGTGTCGATGCCGGCCACGGCCCAGGCCGCCTGATGGCGGTGGCCGGTCAGCGGCGCCAGCGCATCGGCCTGCGCCAGCAGCGCCAGCTGGTGAGCGTCCAGCCGGGCACGCCGGCTCAGGTCTTCGACGCTGGCGAAAGGCGCTGCGGCGCGCGCCGCGATCAGCCGCTCGGTGGCTTCTTGCTCGAAGCCGCTGATGCGGCTGAAGCCCAGACGCACGTCATGCACGTCGCTCAAGCCGCCGCCCTGCCCCGCGCGGACCGCCGCCAGTTCGGTGTCCCACAGGCTCAGGTTCACGTCCACCGGCAACACCATCACGCCGTGCAGCTTGGCGTCGCGCACCAGCTGCGCGGGTGCGTAAAAACCCATCGGCTGGCTATTCAGCAATGCGGCCAGGAAGGCGTCGGGGTGGTGGCATTTCAACCAGGCGCTGACGTAAACCAGCAGCGCGAAGCTGGCGGCATGGCTTTCCGGAAAACCGTATTCGCCGAAACCCTGAATCTGCTTGAAGATGCGCTCGGCGAAGTCGGGCTCGTAGCCTTTGGCGATCATGCGGCCGACCAGCTTTTCGTGGAAAGGCGCCAGCCCGCCTTTGCGCTTCCAGGCTGCCATCGCGCGGCGCAGCTGGTCGGCTTCGCCCGGCGTGAAGTCAGCCGCCAGGATAGCCAGCTGCATCACCTGCTCTTGAAAGATCGGCACGCCCAACGTGCGTTCCAGCGCTTTGCGCACCTCGTTGCTGGGGTAGTCGGCCGCCTCTTCGCCGTTGCGCCGGCGCAGGTAGGGGTGGACCATGCCGCCCTGGATAGGCCCGGGCCGCACGATGGCGACTTCGATCACCAAGTCGTAGAAACAGCGCGGCTGCAGGCGCGGCAGCATGCTCATCTGCGCGCGGCTTTCGACCTGGAAAGTGCCCACGCTGTCGGCGCGGCACAGCATGTCGTAGGTCAGCTTGTCGGCCTGCGGCACCTGGTGCAGCGCCAGCGGCAGGCCCTGCTTGGCGCTGACGAACGCCAGCGCGCGGCGGATCGCGCTGAGCATGCCCAAGGCCAGGATGTCGACCTTCAGCAGGCGCAGCGCATCCAGGTCGTCCTTGTCCCACTGGATGACGCTGCGCTCAGTCATGGCCGCGTTCTCGACGGGTACCAGCTGCGCCAAATCGTCGCGCGCGATGACGAAGCCGCCCGGGTGCTGCGACAGGTGGCGCGGAAAGCCGATCAGCGCCTGCGTCAATTCCACCCACAACCTGCACAGCTGTGAATCTGGGTCGAAGCCGTTCTCGCGCAGGCGTTCGGGGTCGATGGTGCGGCCGTCGAACCAATGCTGGCTCTTGGCCAACGCCGCGATGCGGTCGAGATCGATGCCCAGGGCACGGCCCATGTCGCGCAGTGCCGAACGCGGGCGGTAGGTGATCATCACGCCAGTCAGCGCGGCGCGGTGGCGGCCATATTTCTTGTAGATGTACTGGATGACCTCTTCGCGGCGCTGGTGCTCGAAGTCGATGTCGATGTCGGGCGGCTCGTTGCGTTCTGCACTGATGAAGCGCTCGAACAGCAGCATGGTGTGTTTCTCGGGGTCGACCGCCGTCACACCCAGGCAATAGCAGACCGCCGAATTGGCCGCGCTGCCACGGCCCTGGCACAGGATGCCCTGCGCACGCGCCCAATGCACGATGTCGGTGACGGTGAGGAAATAGGCCTCGTACTGCAGCTGGGCAATCAGCGCCAGTTCGTGTTCCAGCATCTTGCGCACCGCCGGCGGCACGCCGTGCGGATAGCGGCTGTGGGCGCCGTCTTCGGTCAGCTGGCGCAGCCAACCGGCAGGGGTCTGGCCCTCGGGAACGATCTCACGCGGGTACTCGTAGTGCAGCTCGGCCAGTGTGAAGGTGCAGCTGTCGGCCAGCGCCTGCGCACGGGCCAGCCATTCAGAGCGGTAGAGCGACGCCAGCCGCAGGCGCGAACGCAGATGCGCCTCGGCGTTCGGCTGCAGCGTGTGGCCGGCGTCGGCCACGCTGCACTGCAGGCGTGTGGCGGTGAGCGCGTCCAGCAACGGTTTGCGCGAGCGGACGTGCATCTGCACGCTGCCCACCGCCACGATGGGCAGGCCGGTCTGTTCGGCGACCTGCTGCGCCAGTTCGATCAAGACCGCGTCGTGCGGCAAGCGCAGCAGCGGCAGGGCGATGGCGGCGCGGTCGCCCAACCAGGTTTTCAGCCACTGTGCCTGCGCCAGCAACGTGGCCAGCGGCCGCGCCGAGGCCAGCACCGGCGGCACCAGCAGCAGCGCCAGGCAATCGGGCAGACCGGCCAACATCGGCGCGCGCGCCACCTTGCCTTCCAGGTCGGACATCAGCGCGCGGTACTGCCCCTTGGGCGCGCGGCGCCGGGCCACGGTGATCCACTGCACCAGGTTCGCGTAACCGCGCCGCGTCTGGGCCAATACAACCAGCCGCGGACCGGGTTCGCCAGTGCCAGTGCCAGTGCCAGTGCCGGCGCCAGTGCCGGCGCCGGCGCCGTCAAAGTCCGCTCCGGTGATCGCGCCGGGTACCGGCAGCAGCGGCGGCAGCGGCGGCAGCGGCGGCAACGTCGGCAACGTCGGCAACGTCGGCTCAAGGCCCGCCGCACGCGCATCCGACAACTCGACCGGTGCCAGCGCCATCTCGGCCCCGATGATCAAGCGCATCTTCAAGCGCTCGGCCTCGACGTGCGCACGCACCACCCCCGACAAGGAACACTCGTCGGTGATGGCCAGCGCCGCATAGCCCAGCGCTTGCGCGCGAGCCACCAGTTCCTCCGGGTGCGAAGCCCCGCTCAGGAAACTGAAATTGCTGCGGCAGTGCAGTTCGGCGTAGCCAGGTAGTGCGGGAATGAGGCGGCGTAACACGAGGCGGGTTCACGGGCACGGGGTGGACGACCGGACGGGGCAGCCGGGTACACCGTGCGGTAGGGCGCTGGGTAGGACGCTGGCAGCGCAGTAGACGCCAACAGCGGGGAGGGCTGCATCGACGACGTTGGTGCGCCAACCAGGCTGTCCAGCGGGCTGCGCACGGCGCCGCCACCCAGGCGCAGCACGTGGGTGTAGATCATCGTGGTGCTGACGTCGGCGTGGCCCAGCAATTCCTGCACGGTTCGGATGTCGTACCCCGACTGCAGCAGGTGCGTGGCGAAAGAATGGCGCAGGGTGTGCGGCGTGGCGGGCTTGGCAATGCCAGTGGCCTCGAGTGCGCGCTTGAAGGCGCGCTGGAACAACCCATCCTGCATGTGATGCCGTCGCCAGACCGAGGCCCCATCGCTGCGCGGATCGATGGCCGGTCGGGCCTGCGGAAACACCCAGTGCCAAGCCCACGACTCGGGCGCACGTTCGTACTTGCGCGCCAGGGCATGCGGGACATGAACGCCAGCCAAGCCACCGTCACGGTCGCTGCGCCACAGGGCATGTGCCGTCACCAACGGCTCGCGCAGCGGCCCGACCAGCGCGGTTGGCAGCATGACAACGCGGTCCTTGGCACCCTTGCCTTCACGCACGATGAGCGCCCGGTGCTGAAAATCAATGTCCTTGACGCGCAAGCGCAAACCTTCGAGCAGGCGCATGCCCGTGCCGTACAACAAGCGCCCCAGCAAGCCGTGGGGCGCTGCGATGGAGGCCCATTCACTGACCGGATCGGGTGGGTGGGTCGCCCGGTCAACGAAAGCCGCGCAGCGCTCTTCTCCATCCAGTGCGGCGAGCACAGCCGCCACCTCCTCGATGTCCAGCACCACCGGCACGCGCTGGGTGCTGCGCGGCCGGCCAATTTCAGCCATCCACGGCAGGTTCAATTGCAGCACCTTTTGGTACAGAAAAAGCAGTGCCGACAAGGCCTGCCGGTGGGTGGATGGCGAGACTTGGCGGTCGGCCGCCAGCCAAGTCAGAAAAGCCGCCACCTCGGCGTGACCCAATTCAGCAGGGTGACGCATACCGTGGAAGTGGACGAAAGCGCACACCCAGTGCGCATACGCCTGCTCGGTGCGCCGGCTGTAGTGCCTGTAACGCACCTGCGCGCGCAGGGCGTCAAGCAGGCGGGGGGCTGACGCGGGCGAGGACTGAGGCATGACGCTGACTCCCATCGACTTAACTGTATACAACCACAGTATCACGACATCGTCTGGCCACCAAGCCCACCGGTGCTGTCCCTATGCAGACGCATTGAACTTCACTTGCATCGAAGCACTCAGCTGGAAGTGCGTTTTCCGGCGGCAAGGTCAGTCATCGCGCGCACGCGCATGAGCACGAGCACGCAATTCACGCAATTCACGCAATTCACGCAGTGCTGCAGCGGCACCAGCCGTTCGTCCAGCGTTTTCTCGCACGGGCCTGGTGCAGCTTTCAGCCCCAGCACATCAGGCGACGGCGCGGCGTCGGCGCAGGGCCACGCAGGCCAGCCCGCCCAAGCCCATCAAGACCGCCGTGCCGGGTTCGGGCACCGCGCTGACGCCGCTGGTGCGAACCACCGCGTAAGTGTTGTCCGTGAAGCGAACATTGAAGGTGACCTGACCGCTGTCATTGAATGCGTCGTTGCCCATCTTGAAGTCCAGCACGGTCTTGCCGAACATGGACTGCCCACCCTGCACGATGGTCTGGGTGTTGACGCCATCGCCGACGTAAATCCCGCTTCTATTACCTGCGTAATAGGCCTCCATGGCCACCAAGCCTGCGCCGTTGATGGCTTTGCCGCCGGCGAAGCCATCGACCAGGATGTTGGTGCCCGGCATGGCAAGACCGGCTCGCGCAATAAACGATGACGTTACGCCGTCACTGACAACCAGACCCGTCGGAGAAAAACCGTTGCCGACCGCCGCAGCCGCTTCGAACGCCATCATGCCGGCGTCGTTGATGGCAACGTTTGCATCCGAGACCCGCGAAATCTTGACTGGAGCTCCGCCAGGGTTCGCGCGATAGACAAAATTTCCGTTGTTGTTGCCGGTGCTGTAGTCGCTGGTACTGAATGCGACTTGACCGCTGTTGTTGATTGCAGCGTCATGGAAACCGGCGTACTGGCTGTTGTTTGTGGAAGCGATTGTCGAATACTGGCCGTTTTTATAGACGAAAACCGAGTTGTTCCCTGGGCCAAAACCCTGGAACACGACCGTGCCGTTGTCAGAAATCCGGGGGATCAAACCGCTACCCTGCGGCCGCACGAGGGTGGTGCTGTCGACGACGGTCGAAATGGCGCCACCGTTACCAGTGAAGATGCCAGTCTGATTGGCGTTGGCACCGGTCGAACTGGTGCCACCGAAAACAGCGGTCCCGCCATTGTTCAGCGTGACGTAATAGGTGCCCGTGAACCCGTTGGATGTGTCGGCAACGTTGATGAACGTGCTGCCGGACAAGGGCGTGATGTAGACATGCTGGATGTTGGCTCGGGTCAGCAAAGAAAACGCGACCTGGCCAGCGTTGTTGATGGCCGGTTCAAGGTACACCTGCGAATACGGCGACCCGGAGAAGGTGTCGGCAATGTCCGTGTAGGAAATGACGCCGTAATTGAAACCGCCGGCAGCCGCTGCCGGTTCCGCGAACCCGCCCAATGCCGCACTGACAGCAACCGCGATTGCGGCGACGCCAAAACGTGGAACGCGTGACGTGCGTTGGGCGTGTTGAGCTTGATGAAGGTGCGTCATGTTGCGAACTCCTGAAATGAACCATGGGCAAGGGGCGTGGTGGATGCCAGCCGCGACGAATCGGCCAGCAGCAGCGGTGAGGCTCATGCCCTGGCCTCAGCGACGTCAGCGACGTCAACAACGTTAGCGGCGCCACGCCACCGGCGCAAGGCAAGGCTGGCCAGCCCGCCCAAGCTCATCAAGACCGCCGTACCGGGTTCGGGCACCATGCTCACGCCGCTGGTGCGAACCACCGCGTAGGTGTTGTCGGTGAAGCGAACATTGAACGTGACCTGTCCGCTGTCGTTGAAGCCGTCGTCGCCCAGGTTGAAGTCCAACACGGTCTTGCCGAACATGGACTGTTCACGCCGAACGATGGTCTGGGTGTTGACGCCATCGCCGACATAAATGCCCGTGTTCAAACCCGCGTTGTCGCCGGCCAACATCGCCACCATGCCAGCGCTGTTGATGGGTTTGCTGATGCCAAAGCCAT
>JAYSYH010000304.1:0-31016 GCA_043716645.1 Betaproteobacteria bacterium
ACCGGCTGGCGGGCCAGCGGCTGTGCGCTCAGGCGCGCCAACGTCAGCAGCGCGTCGATCATCAGATTCATCCGCGCAGCGGCGCCCAGCACGCGATCGAGGTGGTCGTTGCCGACGCGATCCAGCAAGTGGCCGTAGTCTTCTTTGACGATGCGCGTGAAGCCTTCGACGACGCGGATGGGGGCCCGCAGATCGTGCGAGGCCGTGAAACTGAAAGCGTCGCTTTCGCCGGTCTGCGCCGCTGGTGCAGTTTGTACGGACGCCAGGCCGCCATCGGCGCTGCTGCGATGCGCCAGCAGCAGGCCGACAGTCACGGCCGCGTCGCCTGCCGGTGACAGGCTGTCGCCGAAACGTTCCACGTGCCAGCCGGCTGCGGCCACTGGCGCTGCCAGGCTGCCCGCCAAAGCATCGCGCAGCGCGGCGGCGGCGGCGGTGGGCAGCAGGCTGGCCAACGCTGCCAGGTCGGCAGAACCCTGTAGCGCCGGCCATAACGTTCGCGCCGCCGCATTGGCCTGGTGGATGCGCCAGCCGCCGTCGGGCGCCAGCAAGGCCAGCAGCGCGGGGCCGGGCCAGGCACTCAGCAGCGCAGGCAAGGCTGCTGCGTCGGCGGCCAGCGCTACCGCACTGTCCAGCGGCTGGGCGCTGCCCACATAGCCTGCAAAGGCTCCCTGGTCGTCGTGGCGTGGCACGCCGCACAGCGCCCAGGTGGTCCCACCGTCCAGCGGCAGGTGGCCGTTCAGGCGCAGGCCGCTGAAGGCCTGCATGCTGCGCAGGCGGGAGGTCAATGTGGCGTCGCGGGGGTCGAACAAGGCGCATGTACTGCTGGCGCCACGGCCCGGGCCTTGCCACAAGGTCAGGCGGTGGCCACTGTCGGTCTGCCAACGCCAGCCGTCACCCAATTGCTGCCACGCGCGCTGCTCGGCGCGCGCCTCGCGCAGGCTGCGCTCGGCACTGCGCCTGGCGCGCAAGGTGCCCAAGGCGTAGGCCAACCCTGCGGCGGCGAGCACCGCGACGATGGCGAAACTGCACAAGGCCCAAACGGTGCCTGCGGCCCATCCGATGCTGGCGCCGTTGCCGACGGCTGCGCTGCCGCTCCCGGTGCTGCCAGTGCAGCCGGCGAGGGACAAGCCGCCGAGCAAAGCGGTCAGCCGACCGGGGGTCTGACGGCCAGACGCCTGGCGGGATGGATGCATCCGGCGAATTGTAGGGACCGGCACGCACAGCCTGGCCTGCGCCAACGTGCCGACGCCGCAGCTCAGCGCGTTCAAGTTTGCAGTGGCCTGTCCGAAATCCTGGCCAGCGCCCGACAGATGCGACTGGGTCCATCGATCACTGCACGACGCGGCGCGAGTCGGAGCCTTCCATGTTCGAACCGTTTCCACCACCGGCAATCACCCGCTTGACGGCGGCATACCCGCTGCGCATCCTGAAGCCGCCATGACTTCCGCGCCGCACCCCGAATCGCCCAGCGACGCCGTCCCCAGCCCGGCGGTGCTGGATGCCGTCGCGCTGGGTCGCCTGCGCGAGCTTGACCCCGATGGCCGCCATGGTGTGTTGAGGCGCGTGTTCAGCGCCTTCGAAACTTCGCTGATGCGCATGCTGGTGCAACTCGGCGCCGAGCGCGATGGCGGTGATGCCGGCGTGGTGTCGTCCGTGGCCCACACCTTGAAATCGTCATCGGCCAGCGTCGGGGCCTTGCAGCTTTCCGCAGTCTGCGCCGAGGTCGAACGTCGCCTTCGTGAGCAGCACCCTGGCAACTTGAACGCCGATGTCGAAAACCTCTTGATGCAAGGTGAGTCGGCGCTGGTGGCCGTTCGGGCTATGCTCCAAAAATGAAACCTTCGCGCACGCTGCGCCCATGACCGGCGCACACCCGTTTTCCGATGCCAGCCAGACGACGGTACCGGAAGTCTTGCTGGTGGACGACGATGAAATCAACCTCTTGTTGACCGGCCTGGGGCTGCGTGAACGCGGCTTCAAACTGGTCGATGCGGACAGCGGCGAAGCGGCGCTGGAACTGCTGCGAGAGTGGACCCCGGACATCATCGTGCTCGACGCGCTGATGCCCGGCCTGGACGGCTTCGACACCTGCCGCCGCATCCGTCGCATGCACGGCTTCGAGAACGTGCCGGTGCTGATGCTGACCGGCCTGGACGACGACGCGTCCATCACCCGTGCCTACGAGGCCGGCGCCACCGACTTCTTCGTCAAGACCACGCAGTGGAGCCTGCTGGCCGGCCGTCTGCATTACCTGTTGCGGGCTTCGCGCACGCGCATCGAACTAGAGCGCAGCAAGAGCAAGCTGGCGCGCGCGCAAGACCTGGCGCGCATGGGCAGCTTCGACTGGTGGCGGGTTGACCGCAACGGCCGCGGCGGCCTGCGCACCTCGCCCGAAGCGCTGCGCGTGTTCGGCTTCGGCCCGCACGAAGAGGTCTCGCTGCGGTTGATCCTGCGCATGGTGCCGCACAGCGACCGCAGGGCCTTCCTGCGCTTGCTGCACGCCGCGATGAAGCATTCGTCGGTGCTGGCCACCGATGTGCCCATCGTGCTGCTCGACGGCCGCCAGCGCATCGTCCACGTCGAGGCCGAACCCGAGTTCAACGAGCAGGGCAACGGCGCGGGCTACACCGGCATCGTGCAGGACGTGACCGAGCGGCGCCAGGCTGAAGACCGCATCCGGCAGCTGGCCAACTTCGACGCCCTGACCGGCCTGCCCAACCGGCGCCAGCTGATCTGGCGCGCCGAGCGCGCGCTGGAACAGGCGCGGCGCCAGCAGCACCAGTTCGCGATGCTGCTGATCGACCTGGACCGCTTCAAGCTGATCAACGACACGCTGGGCCACGGCGCCGGTGACGAATTACTGGTGGAAGTGGGCCGCCGGCTGCGCGCCTGCGTGCGCCACAGCGATCAGGTGACCGATGTGGCGCCCGACGGCAGCGTCAACAGCGCCCGCTCGCACCGCGCGTTGGAAGCCGTTGGTCGCCTGGGCGGCGACGAGTTCGTCGCGCTGCTGCCAGAGGTGACGTCCGACCACGACGCAGAGCGCGTCGCCCAGCGCGTGCTGGAAAGCCTGCGCGAACCGATCTTCGTCAGCGGCCAGGAATGTTTCGTCACCGCCAGCGTCGGCGTGGCGATCTTTCCGCGCGACGGCAACACGGTGGTCGACCTGCTGCGCAATTCCGACATCGCGATGTATTCGGTGAAAGCGCAGGGCAAGAACGCATCGGCCATTTACAGCCCGGCGCTGGCCAGCCAGGGCCGCGAGAAGCTGGAACTTGAAACTGCGCTGCACAAGGCCATAGAGCGCGACGAGATCGTGCTGCATTACCAGCCCAAGATCGACGTGCGCGCGGCCAAGATGGTGGGCGTGGAAGCGCTGATGCGCTGGCAACGCGGCAACACGCTGGTGCCGCCGAACGACTTCATGCCGACGGCCGAAGACACCGGGCTGATCGTCCCGCTGTCGGAATGGGCGCTGCGCGAAGCCGCCCGTCAGGCTCGCGTCTGGCAGGACGCCTTCGGCTTCAACGATTCCATCGCCGTCAACCTGCCCAGCCGACTGTTCGAGCGCACCGACCTCGTCGAACACATCCACCAGTGCGTCACGCTGTACGGCGTGCCGCACCGCGTGATCCGGCTGGAGATCACCGAATCGAACCTGATGAAGGAATTGCAGAACGTCATCCCGTCGCTGCATAGGCTGAACGAGATCGGCGTGGAGATTTCCATCGACGACTTTGGTACGGGCTACTCGTCGCTGGCCTACCTGACCACGCTGCCGATTTCCGAGTTGAAGATCGACCGCAGCTTCGTGCGCGAACTGGGCATCACGCCGCAGAGCTCGGCGGTGGTCACGGCCATCATCGCGCTGGCCCGGTCGCTGGGTTTGCGCGTCGTGGCCGAAGGCGTCGAAAGCCTGCGCCAGCTGGAAGTGCTGCACCGCCTGGGTTGCGCCGTGATGCAGGGCTTCTTGTTCAGTCGCGCGGTGGCGCCACAAGACCTGCAGACCTGGCTGGAGCAGACCGTGCTGCCGCGCAAGGCGCCGTGGATAGGCGCAGCCAGCGACAGCGAAGGCGACGACAGCTTGCGAGCCGCCGGCGCGCGGCCGTTCCGCTAGTGCCTGGCCGGTGATTGTCTGAATCCCGCCCCGTGACCGCGCCCAGCGCCACCGCGCTGGCCAAGGCTGCCTTCCGCCGACTGGCCCAGGCGCAGCAAGAGCCCACACCGGACAATTACGCCCGCGCCTATGCGCAAGAGGCTGGCCTGCCGGCGGCTGCCCCGCCCGCAGCCGAATTGGCTGACAGCAAGGCAGAAGGTCAGGCCTGGGCGGCGCTGGTGGGCCGCCTGGCGCGCAACCTGGAACGCGGTGGCAAGCAGTGGACCGGTGCCCGCCGCAAGCAGAGCCTGCAGCGCGTGCTGGATGGCAGCCGCAGTGACCCGCAGCGCCTGCTGCAGCGGCTGCAGTCGCTGATGGGCGCCTGGGAAGGCGACACGCCTTCTGACCCGACGCAGACCGGGGCGGAAGACCCGCCAGCCGAGGCTGCCGCGCGCGCTGACGCGCCGTCGGCTGACGCAGCGCTCTGGACGCCCTTGCTGCAGGCGTTGGGCACCACGGTGTGCGCCGCCCTGCCCACCGACACGGCGCACGCCTCGCACCTGGCCGACGACCTTGCGATGGCCGCCGACGCCATCGCCATGCAGGGCGTGACGCCGCAAGGTGTTGCCGACATCGAGGCGCTGTGCGCACAGGCCCGCCGCATGTTCGGCCACCGGCACCACCTCGTCGAAGCGCTGGGCGCGCTGTGTCAGGAGCTCAGCGCCGGGCTGGGCGAGCTGGCCGAGGACGACAGCTGGGTGCGCGGCCAATGCCAAGTGCTGCAAGTGCACCTGGGTCCGCCGGACGCCGCCACGCTGACAGTGCGCGGCGTGCGTGCTGCGCGCACGGTGCTGGCCGAAACGCGCGACCAGCAGCAGCGTGTGCGCTCCCAGCGGCAATTCGCGCGCGATGCCTTGAAGCAGCTGATCCACAGCATGCTGCTCGAGGTGGGTGAACTGAGTGAACACACCGGCCGCTTTCAGTCGGCCACGGCACGCCATGCCGAGGCCATCGCGCAGGCCGACACGCTGGAAGGCCTGGCCGGCGTCGTGCATGCGCTGCTGGATGACGCGCGCAGCGTGCAAACGGCGGTCAGCCGCACACAAGAGCGCCTGTTGGCCGACCGCGCACGGGCCGACGAACTGGAAGCCCGCGTGCGCGAGCTGGAAATTGAACTCCGCCGTTTGTCCGAAGAAGTCTCGACCGACGCGTTGACCCAGGTCGCCAACCGACGCGGCCTGGCGCAGGCCTTCGAGGGCGAAGTGGCGCGCGCTGAACGGGAAGGCGCCGCCGCCGCCGATGGAAAGTCCAGCGCTACCGCGTCGCTGCTGGCGGTGGGTTTGATCGACATCGACAACTTCAAAAAGCTCAACGACACGCTGGGCCATGCCGCCGGGGACTTGGCGCTGAAGACGCTGGCCGCTGCGGTGCGCGAGCGGCTGCGTCCGGCCGATCACCTGGCGCGCTTTGGCGGTGAAGAATTCGTGGTGCTGCTGCCGGGCACGGCGGTGGACGAAGCGCAGCAGGCCCTGACGCGGCTGCAGCGCAGCTTGACCGAAGCGCTATTCCTGCACGACGGCCGCGAGGTCTTCGTGACCTTCTCGGGCGGCGTCACCGCCTGGCGTGTCGGCGAGACCTTGCAGGCCGCGTTGGAGCGCGCCGACGAAGCGCTTTATGAGGCCAAGCGCACGGGCAAGAACCGAACCTGCATAGGCTGAACGGGCCGACCACAAGCCAGCCGCCCAAAACGGCGGATGCGTTTGGACACAAAGCAGGTTCAAGCGCGGGCGGCGCGGAGCCGAAATGCTGGGTACTGAAGACGGCTTCGCCGTTCGATGCCTGCCTGCCCCTGAACATGAGCGTTCTCGCCCGCCTCACCCACCTCACCCGCCCTTTGCGCCTTGCCTGCGCGCTGATCTTCCGCCGCCACGTGAGCCTGCGCGTGGCGCAGGGCGGCGTGCGGGTGGTGTTGCAAGAGCGCCTGGGCACACCGGCCAAGGACCAGCCCCCCAGCAGGGCCGAGCTCGCCGCGCGCAAGGCGCAACAGGAATTCAGCCTGATACAGCAACAGCTGGCCGAGTTGCTGAACGACCTGCCCGAGTCCCGCACCACGCTGCGCCACCTCGACTTCGTCGAAAAGGCGCTGCAACGCAAGGGCCTGCGTGCGCTGAACAAGCTGCCGGTGGACGTGCTGCAGCGTGCGCTCGATCAGCTGGAAGGGCTGGTCGTGAACTGGTCGCCGGTGGGCCTGGCGGCGCTGCGTTCGCGCATCGCCGTGGCCATCATCGACCGTGAGACCGACAACCCCGATGCCGAGGCCGAGTCCTACCAAACTTCTGCCGTGATGGACACCCTGCCCGACGGCGAGTTCCAGGATGGAGTTGACGTGAGCACCGACGACGACGCGCTGGCTGCGGCCTATGCAGCCTTGGGCTCCGTGGCGCCCGCTGCTGCTGCCCAGGTGCAAGGCGAACTGGGTTCGACGTCGGCCCAGGCGCTGGCGCGTGAACTGACCCGTGCGGTGGCGGATGGACCTGCAGAGTTGCGGATCGACGTTTCGCAACGGTGAGCCCCCGGGCCGCTGCCACCAGCGCCGCTTTTGGTCCGCGTGGCTTCAGGAAACCTTTGCGTGTGCTACGGCCAGATCGCGTTCAGCAACTGCGCCAGCCGCGCGCCGGCTCGGGCAACCTGTTGTTCCTGCACGCTGCGGCGCTGTGCGGCGTAGGCCGGCCGGTCGGCGATCTTCACCACCCAGTCGCCGGGCTTGATGGCGCCGGCGTGGCTGTAGCTCAAACCGTCGAAAGCGCCGCGGGCTGTCAGCACGGTCTCTGAGGCCCAGGTCGACGGCCAGCTTTTCAAGTCGCCGGCCGTTGCCGCCACGGCTTGGGCCTTGGCCCGCAGCTGCGGGTTCAGCGCCCACGGATTCATCGAGCTGCTCACGTCGTCCCATCCGGCATGCAGGTTGGTGCTGCCGTCCTCGATGTCGTTGCCGCCTACCGTGTCGGTGTTCTTGTCGATCGGGGTGCCGGCGCTGCCCGGGTCCATCGGCATGTTGTCGCTGTCGAGATAGACCGAGCCGAGGTGCAGCGGCTGATGAAGATCGCCCACCAGGTGGGCCAGTAGCAGCAGCGCTTCCTTTTTGTCGCGGATGGAAAACGGCGCTGCTGCCGGCTGGCCTTGCAACACGGCAACGGCGGCCGTGATGGCACTGACGATGTCGTGGCCGCTGGTACCGGCCAATGCGCGGTCGTAGCGGCCCTGCTGAACCGCGACATCGGCGTAGTGGTACTTCTTGTGGCAAGCCGTGACCCGCGGCTGCGTCGAGCAGGTCTTCCAGTTGCGCTGCACGTAGCTCTGCATGCGGGCAATGCCGGCCGGTGTTTCGAAGGCGCCGCAAGCGCCGTGGTACTTCGGATCGGCCTTGTAGCGCAGGCCCACGCCGGCCACGGGCACCACGTCTTTCACGCAGTCGGCCCAGGTCGAGGCGCCGCGCAAGGTCATGCCCAGGTTGGCCTTGACCTGGGCTTGTGCGCGCGCACCCAGCATCGGGTCGGCCAGGGCGCCAACGGCCTGGTGGCCGCGCGAGCCAAAGGCTCCCACGTGGGTTGAGGCGTGCAGTGCGGCGGCACAGACGAGCAGGCGGACGGCGGTTTTCATGGCGCTTCCTGTAACTCGGGGTGGCGATGGCAAAACGCCATCGACGCGACAGCTTAGCGAACTTCTGCCGCCGCGGGCCCGCAACGCGGGACACTGTGGGCCATGCAAACACCCAAACTCGTGTCACCCGTGTCACCCGTGTCGCCCCACTCACCCATGTCACCCGCGTCATCCGAGGCAGCGCACGTCCCCAGCGTGGAAACGGCCTGCCGCGACTGCCCGCTGCGGCCGCTGAAGTTGTTTCTGGAGCCGACAGGTGATGAACTCGAGCTGGTGCAGTCGCTGAAGCGCCGCGAAAGGCGGCTGGGGGCCGGTGAGGCATTGATCCATGAAGGCCAGACCGATGCGCCGCTGTACACCCTGCAAAGGGGCTGGGCATTTCGCTACAAGACCTTGAGTGACGGGCGCCGGCAGATCCTCAGCTTCCTGCTGGCTGGCGACTTCATCGGCGTGCAGCAGAAGATGGGCGACGCCGCTGCGCACGGCGTCGAAACGCTGACCGACGCGCAGTTCTGTGTTTTCCAGCGCGATGCGCTGTGGGAACTGCACCGGCGCAGCCCGATGATGGGCTTCAACATCACTTGGCTTACGGCGCACGAAGAGTCGATGGTCGACGACACGCTGTTGTCCGTGGGCCGACGCAGTGCCGAGGAACGCATCGCTTCGATGCTCATCCTGCTGTTCAAGCGCGCTGCCGCGCTGCAGGCCGACGCGGGCGTGGGTGGGGTCGAATTCCCGCTGACGCAGCAGCACATCGCCGACGGTCTGGGCCTGTCACTGGTGCACACCAACAAGACCTTGCGCAAGCTGGAACGGCGCGGCCTGCACCGCATCGCGGATGGCCGGCTGTTTCTGCGCGATGTGAAGGCGATGGCGCGGCTGGCCGACCTGTACGGCGACGGCCGCCCGCCCCCGCGCCCGCTGGTTTGACAGCAGCATTGGAGGTTGACCGGGGATGGCGGCGCCGGCGTGCAACCCGGGTGCAACGCTGTGTCTTTCGACATAAGCAATTGCCGTCACGAACCATAAATTGGGGTTTCTCGGCCCTAGGGGTCTTCCACGAGAAGCCAACTTTGAAAACCATCCGCAACCTGCCTTCGAACAACGAGTTGCTGGCCTCGCTGCCGCCAGAAGCGGCCGATGCGACCCAGCCCAGCCTGGAATTGGTCGACCTGGCCGCAGGCGCCGTGTTGTACGAAGCAGGCACGGTGCTGCGTCACGCGTACTTCCCGGTCACGACCGTGGTGTCGCTGGTTTCGCCGATGCGCAATGGCGACAGCGCCGAGGTGGCTGTGGTCGGCCGCGAGGGCGTGGTCGGCGTGTGCGCCTTCATGGGCGGTGGCCTTGCACTCAGCAGCGCCATCGTGCAGCGTTCGGGTCTGGCTTGGCGCATCCGTGCGCGTGACATCGCTGAGCTGGCCCGCGACAACGAAGCGCTGATGCAGCAGCTGCTGCGCTACACGCAGTCCTTGTTCACGCAGATGTCGCAGACCTCGGCCTGCAGCCGGCATCACGCGCTGGGTGAGCGGCTGTGCCGCTGGTTGCTGCAACACGGTGACCGTCAGGACGGCGACGAGTTGCAGATCACGCAGGAACGCATTGCCGGCCTGCTGGGCGTGCGCCGCGAGGGCATTACCGCAACCGCGTTGAAGTTGCAGCAGGCTGGACTGATCAGCTACTTTCGCGGGCGTGTGCAGGTGCTCGATCGGGCCGGCCTGGAGCAGCACAGCTGCGAGTGCTACCGCGTGATGCAAAAGGCCAGTGCCCGGCTGAGCAACGGGTCCCCGGCGTGGCCGACAGGCGCGCGGTTGCATTCCGGCCAACACGCAGAGCGAGCGCGCATGCCGGCTTGAGGCCAAGGGGACGGCCGGTGCAGCCGCCCGGACCGCCGCAGTCGTCGCAGCTGCCGCTGTCGCGGCTGCCGCCGCCAAAGACAGCCGTTTATGGAGACCCAGTGGTGCTCCCTTGCGGGTCGGGGGTTCGGCTTTCGCGAACCCCAGGTGATGGAAGTGTTGCTGGATTCGCACAGGCGGCAGAGTCGCCTCATCCACGACAGGAATTTCAACGCCATGCGCAGTTATGTTTTGAACAGTCCTGAAGCCGCCGCATGCATTGTGGCCATTGTCAGACTGCCCGCGTCGCGAAGGCTGGCGTGTTCAGCACACACTCGAGCAGCGCGTGCGCGGCGAGTTTCGATAAGCCGTTTGACAAGCCACCTGCAAGGCGGGCGACCTTGCCGCTGGCAGCTGGCAGCTGGCCGCTAGCCGTTTCACGCATCGAATCGGGCATCAACTGGTGGCCTCGCATCCCCACACTCAGCCGCTCTTCAACTGTTGGGTGACAGGCGACGGGTGACGGGTGCCATCTGCCATCTGCCATCCGCCATCTGCCATCTGCCATCTGCCATCTGCGGGCCGCGCTGCAACCCTCACTCCGTTCCCTTTCGACGCACCACCGACAACGATATGGACTTCCTGCTCCCCTTCCTCAAGGCCGACTTTCAGGGCAAGCCAGTCTGGGTGTGGTTCACCTTCATCGGCATCGTGGCCGCACTCCTGGCATTTGACCTGGGCGTTCTGCACAAGGACGACCAAGCCATCGGCGTTCGTGAAAGCCTGGTGCTGTCGGCCGGCTACATCAGCGTGGCAATGCTCTTCGGTGCCACGCTGGTCAGCCAGTTCAGCTGGCTGCTTTACCTCTTCGGCGCCTTCCTGATCTTCACTGGCATCAAGATGTGGATCGTTGCCGACCACATGCCCGACGTCGCCAACAACCCGCTGCTGAAATTCCTGAAGCGGCACATGCGCGTGACGGACCACCTGCTCGGCAATGCCTTCTGGGTTTGCGAGGGACATCCTGCCAGGGACTAGCTGAAACGCGCCGCAATGCCGCTCTTTCTGGCGCTGGCGCTGGTCGAATACGTCGACCTCAGCTTCGCGGTCGACTCGGTACCGGCCATTTTCGCCATCACCACCGCTCCGTTCATTGTCTAAACCAGCAACATCTTTGCGATCCTGGGATCGCTTGCGCTTTACTTTGCGCTGGCGGCCATGATCCACCGCTTCAAAGACCTGAAATACAGTTTGGCACCGGTGTGGGTGTTCATCGGCAGCAAGATCTTTATGGTGGGCAGCACCGGCAAGATATCGGCGGTGATTTCACCGAGCGTGACGTTTGCGCTTATCGCCGGCGGCGTGTCCATCGTGCAGCGACTGGGCCGACTTGTTGAAGCCTCGCGTTCGATCGTTGGCGGAAGCGGTGAGATTCGAACTCACCAAAATCGTCGGATTAGTCTATATAAATCAACGACTTACGCTGCTTCTGCCTTTCCAAACTGTCACAGTAGAGTGACACACGAAACCGCAGTCTAGCGGCTTCCCGATGACTAGGAATGCACACTTTTTCGGACCCCCTTGACACTCCCCAAGTGGCGACCAATCCCCCACCTTCCGGGCCTCTGTCGTGGTGCCCTGGGCCGGGCCGATCATTGCCCCCTGGGGACAGTCGCCAAGTGATAACCATGCGTCCCGTTCTGCCATCGGGAAAGCGTTGCAGGCCCCGTGATCCCGGCCCACAGTCGGCACCTTCAACCGCCGGAAGGACCGACATGCAACGCACCCTCTTCGCCATCATCGCCACCCTTGAGCGGGGCCTGCGCCTCTTCGGGCTGGATGTCTACACCGTCCCCGATGACTCGGGCCTGGGCTTCCTGTCGTTCGAGCGGAAGGACCACGGCACGGCGGGCCGGGAATACTGGGGGGCCGGACTGCACTGCACAGTGGCCCGCCTGACCCCCTCCCAACGGGCTTAGATGAATCCCGCCTTAGCCGCTGCGCTGGGGCTCATCCAAGTCCCACGGAGGAACACCTCCCGGCCCTCATTCCGCACTGGCACCCCGGCAGCCTTCATTGCCTGAACGCTTGGGGGTGTGCTGGACATCCAGCGGTCGGCCAGGGCCTTGTAGCCGCTAACGTCATGGTGGTGCAGTTGCTGGTGCAGGGCCTGCTGTAACTCACCGCGTGCGCTCGCTCGTGCCCATGCGTACAGGACTGGCAAGTCTTCCGCCCCGATGCCGCTACGGCTCATCAAGGCTGCATCCGCCTGGGCTTGGAAAACACCCTGCATGGCTGCCAGTCGCCCAGCCCCTTCAGCACCCCCAAAGCCTGACGCCTGCGTGAACTTTTCGGCCATCACTCGGGGGTCAAGGGTGCCCAGGGCCATAGCGATTCCCGTGGCTGCCAGACCGTCCAGGCCTTCCTGAGGGACCGACTCCAAAGCCTGATTCACCTGGGCCATTGCTGCCTCACTCAGGGGCAAGACATCCGAGGTATCCACAGGGAGAGCCTTAGGGGTGCCTGCTGACTCCGACAGAGTGCCGTCTGCTGCTTTCTGAATGCGACCCTGGGCCATCCAAAACGATACCGGGGCCTGCACCCCGTCGATGGTTACCAAGGTGGTCGGGAGTATCTCCGTGACCGGCTGCCCACCCGGGTTGCATGCCGTAGCAGCGAATGAGTCGGTGCCATGCGCCGGATTTAGTTGCCCCGTGTGGCCTCTCTCGACCTGGGCGTTGCTTTCCGTCATCACGCCATTAACCGAAGTGACTGTTAGGACAGCCGGATTGTCTTTGCTGGATTGGGAAGAGCCGTAAGTCTCTTCGGGAGTGTGAACGTAAGTCGAGTAACTGCTGGGAGAGTACATTGTCTAGCCTGGGTAATTGGTTGTGGGAGTCGGCATTAGCAGCCGTTTCATTCCTGCATTACGGATAAACAGGGGTTCCGTAGGTGTAGCCCGGAGCGGCAGGGTTCCAGCCTGGACCGAGATGGGTGCTGCTGGCTTCCCACGGAACCGAATAGGCAATGGTTGCAACCCCAGCCCATGCAGTGCCACCGGGACCGACTCCCGGGGAACCTGTCCAGTTAATCGGCGGACTTGCGGGAGACTGCGCCGGATATGCGGCGGTCGTGTAAACGCACCCGTAGAAAAGCGGCGGTCCCCATGTGAAACCGCCATCAATGCCAGTCCATGCAATGGTCCCCAGTCCTGCCCAGGGAGTGCCCGCAGGGCCAGTGCTGCCTGAGGCAAAGCCAGCCCAGTTCATCGGCTTCTCAGGCAATGGATCAGGGCCGGAAAGCAATTGCTGCATTCGTGCCGTGCCGATGCCCATTGCACCTGCAATTGCATAGGTTGATCGGCCTGCAACGAGCATATCCTCAAGGATTGTTGCAATGCCCGTCCCCAGGACTTGGCAAATGTGTTTGTTTTTCAATGTAGGGATAGCCATGATGATTGTCTTTTCGATTGGCGCTTAAACGCCGTAATGTTCACAGTCGGCCAGAAACTCAAGGCGAGTTGTCCGGTGTTCTGGATTGGTAAAGGTGGGGTCTTCAACGGGAATTGAAGGGATGACTTCGGGGGTCGGTGCGGGGATGGTCTCCCGCAGTCGGGCAGTCAATTCGTAATTGGTCATTGCTGCCTTCAGAGAGTCGATGATTCGAGGCTCCGTTGTCATTCGCAACCAACGGTCAAAGCAAGCCCGAAGATTCCGCTTCTCGGGGCACGGTTCGGCATCCCACGGCTTGGTGGCGGGCACCGTTTGACTCGGGCTGCCTTTGGCCTTGCGGATGCGCTGGCGGGACTGCTGTAGGCCATGCTCGGCACACAGCAGCTTGTGCCCGTAGCGATTCCGTGATGTCAGGCCGACAGCACAGACAGCACAGGCCCTGTCGGGGAAAACAAGGTAGCTGCCCAGGTGGTCGAACACCACACGGGGCCGGACTCGGGGGGCTTGCGGGACAGCTTCGGCGGTGGCGTCAGCGGTAGGGTCAGGGGTGGTCAGCGGGAGCGTCATGGAAGGGGCCTTGCTCTGCGGTGAATCTGGGCTTGAAGGCCGTAGCCGTCATTCGGTGGGGGGTAGTGGCGGGTAAGCATCTGCAACGGCCCGGGGGCCTCGTTTGGGGGCTTGCTGGGGCTTTCAAACTGAACAGCCACCCGGCCACACTCGAACGGGATCATTGGAGACACTGCGACGGTCCCGCCCTCGGTGCCCAGGATTCGGAGGGTTGCCTCATTCAGGTACACGCCGACGATCCTCCGGCCCTGGGCTTCTTCGGGGCTAACGTTGATAACGCTTTGACCGAAGGCAGCCCATTGGGTGATGTAAGGCGACCCGGGACAGGCCCGGAAGCGGATCACTGTTTCGTCGGTCACGCCGGGCCTGCCTTGGTGTACTTGCCCGATGCTTCAAGGATCAGGGCAAGTGCAGCCCAGAGAGGTAGCTTCGGGTTCAACTTCAGGAACCCCGGAAGGTCAGTGCCGACATATTCCAGGACATCAGGGGTGAGGATGCCGACACGCCGCAGCAATGCCTTCAGCCGGGTCACGGTGGCAGGCTCTGAACTGTCGGCGACACGCGGACCTGCAGATGCAAGGTGTTGCCTCATAAAGGTCTCATCTGCCCACTGCTGGCGCAGGTCTAGGGTGGCCCATTCAGCCCGCCGTTTCTGACGTGCCGTAACGGCTGCACTTAGGTTGCCTTGCGGGAATGCTCGGCGGGTTTCTTTCTTCACGGTCAATTCGGGCTTGAACGGGATCAAGAGAGAGGACCTGAGGGTAGGTATATGGAGGGGGTGGATTGGATTCATAGTCAAGGAGAAAGAGGGGGTTATCTGAAGGGGTCCCTAAGGGGGCCTAAATGAAGGCTTCGGGGAGGTCTGTGAAGACGGCATCAAGATCGAGCATCAACACGTACTCTTAACGGGGTGTCGTTGATGTCGTGTCGGCGGTGTTCCCGATGGGCTGGGCCTGCGGGGGGTCGAAAGGCTGCCTAAGGGGTTGCCTTGAGGTGTCTCCCTTTAACTGAGTCGTTAAGGGGTCGGGTCAGTAAGGGACCCATTCCTCAAGGATGGTCGGCTCTGGTGCCGTCTTGGGGACGGTCATCCCGGGGCTTTTCAGTCCACCTCTGTAGCAAGGCATCCGGGAATGGAAGCACTGCACCACTTGGCTGCGCCCGCTGCCCAGGCCAACGGCAGCACCCGAAGTAATCCCGGCTGCCTGCATTTGGTCGATGATTGTTCGCATGGCGCGGGGCGATGCGAAGTAGACACGCTGATTCATCTCAAGCCGGTAGCCGTAGCGTTCGGAGTGGGCCTGATTGCCTAAGACAATGCGGAGTGCGTCGAGGTACTGTGTCGAGCATCGCAGGGCTCCTAACTCACCGCATGCAAACTCCCGCAATAAGGCATCGCCAATGTTCGCAATGTGCCGGGCCTTGAGTCGGACCCCTGCATTGCCCCTAGTGGTGCCTGTCGAGTCACCGGGCAGGGCTTCAATTGCTGCATCAATGTCGAATGTCGCTCGGGCTACCTGCTGTCTCTCACTGAGGGTGAGCGGGAGATTCATTCGAGGGCCTTTGGCGACCGGTCGAGGGCCGGGGCTTCGGCACTGGGGTAACCATCCGATTCAAAACAGCGGTTTCCCGTTCGATGGCCTGAGGAAACACCGAGAGGTAAATCTCAAGGGCGCGGCGGGATAGCAGGGACAAAGACGGCCGGGTTCCACACTTCAATCGAATTGATGCGGCAAGATCACGGATAGCCTGGGCCTCATGCTGGGGGTAGTTGATGGCAATAGTTGACTTGTCGCGGCATCGGATGCGGGCGGACATAATCTTGCCCCGGTTTCCCGGCTGGGGAATGTTGGGGAGGGTCATAGGGGGTTCTTTCGATAGTGGTCGTGGACGTTGCTAAAGGCAGACCATCAGAAAATAGCAAGCATGAAAAAGCCCGCGAGCCTTTCGGGGAAGACTTTGCGGGCCTGTCGTTGGGGGTGTTACCCAGGAGGGTCTATACCGTGTGGGTCATCCAATGGGACAACTTAATGTCATGGACATTTACATGGGCCGGTATGGTCTAAGTAGCACAGGCCCGCTTGACGGTAGCCAGGGACACCCCGAAGTGATCCCGCGTTTCGGCTTGGCTTGCCCCGTTGGCTTCCCGCCATGCTTTGATAGCTGCAGGGTCCGTGGTGAACGGCCTCCCGAGGCTTGGCTTGCCCCGATGGGTCAACCCGGTAGGGCCTGCCAGGGATGCCTTAGCTGCCTGCCTGCCTGCCTCGGTGCGCTGGGCGATGCGGGACCGCTCCATCTGTGCCACGCCCGACAGGATGGTGACAAGCAGCTTCCCGACATCCCCAGCAATGACGCCCATTCCCAGGACATCCACGATGACTCCCTTACCAATCAACATGGCGAAGGTCTGCTGTACGTCGATGGCGTTCCGACCCAGGCGGTCGAGGGCCGAGACCTTCAGGACATCCCCGGCCCTCAGGTAGGCAGCACACAGGGCGAATCCAGGGCGGTCGAGGGCATCCACGGCACCAGAGACCCCCTCATCCATGAACACCACATCAGACGGGGCATCGGCGGGGATGCAGAGGGCCTGCCGCTGAGACTCTACGGACTGGTCCTTGGTCGAGACTCGGAGATAGAAGATGGTGGTCATGGTCGGTATCCAGTTCTGTGTGTGGCTCGTTAGTCGAGCCTCATTGTGAACTAGATCGGATGTCCATTGCAATGACTTTCTGAGCCTGAGTAGGACAGCCTCGGCTCAGGTAGCTCATGGCCTACAAGTAATGAGCCGGTGAAGCGGCGTCGGTGCAGGGCCAGGGGTCGGGCCTGGGGTGTGCTGTGGGGCATCGAAGGGGTGCCTCTTGGTGCCACCTGAAGGGCCCGGCCCGGGCTTGGAGTAACCCCGCATCACCGCGCCTGCGTCGAGCGAGTCAACCGGCCCAACGCGCAGGGGGCCCCTGATGTGCGCGTCAAGGGGACCGAGGGGGCACCGGGGGGAAAGCGCGGTCAGGAATTCGCGTGTAGCCCCCACGGAAAATTTCTACAAAACTCAGCCCAGAGTAACCCCCTGACTCGGCCCGCTGGTCTACCTTGATCCACTTCTCGGCGTCCCGCTGGGTCTCAGGCGCTAGCCGCTGAACTTCGTGGCCTCAGGGACCGTGACAACTTCGGGGGCCGGTTCGGGGGCAGCGTCAGCGTTGAACCAGGGGGGTGCTGCGGGGGGCTGCTGCTCGCGGTGCCACTGGCGGATGTTCTGGGGGTGCGTCAGGTCGGCCGGAACTTCTACTGCCGCAGTAGAAAAATCGACCCACCAGATCGCATCGGGGACGGTTGACATGCTCAGGCCGGGGAAGGACTGCTCCACCCACTCGCTGAACTTCAACCCGCCCCGCTCGTCCTTCGACAGGGCCTTCCCTTCGGCCAGCGCGGTGCCGACATCGAACCACCAGAAGCGTTGTTCTTCGGCGGTGCCTTTGATTGCCTTCCAGGCCCGCTGGCCTTTACGGCTGTCGAGTTGGATAGCACCGGGTTAACTTCAGGTCTGCATAGGACAGTTTCTCCAGATTCCCCCGAAGGCTGCCGATTGAGTGGTCGTAAGTATCCCGTCCCGTAGACCTGGGATCGATATGGCCCATCAGGGTCGAACTAATCATTCCTTCCACGCTGGCGTCCGTTAGGCGTGTGCGGCTTGTGTGTCTGAATGCGTGGAAGTCCTGGTATCTCTTGGTTACCCCTTGAGATTTCCTGTAGGCGCTAAACCACACGGTGAACGAGGTACCCGATGGCTGCCCCTTCGGGTATTTCACGGATGGGAATAGGAGCGTATTACCGGCGTCCTTCATGTCGGCGAGATAGTCCTCAAAGCCTAATTCCAGCAATTCCCTATGGATTGGAACCCTCCGCCTTGCAGTTTCCCCCTTTGTTGTGGTCTCTGCGCTACCTTCTTCATCGTCCCCGAGGTCGGCAAGGATTGAAAGAGAAATTCCCATTCCGGGAATCGTCGTTATGTCCTCAATCCGAAGCTGACACAGTTCTGATTGCCGGGCACCCGTGTACAGACCCAGTAGGGGCACCCAATATGCAGCATCTGCACCTGCTTGCGTAGATTGGGGCAGGGTGTAGGAGCGAAACAAGGGGGAGTCGAACAGTGAGAATAGAACATCTGCCGGTATGTCCTGCCGCTTTCGGCTCTTCTTCACAATTACGCTATGGGCTTTCCAGGGGTTTCCGCTCAAAAGCCAGTCTTGCCGGTCCGCTGCATAGTTAAGCAGGGCTTTTGCATTATCAAAGAAGTCTTTAGCGGTCTTCTGCGCCTTGCACTTTTCACGCATGTAGGCAATTACGGTTGCACCCTGTGCTTTGGTGTACGCCTTCAAGGGCATAGGCCCTAGGCATTCATCAATCAATCTAATGGCGCTCTTCGTTTTGCTAATGTGGGTCCGGCTCGGAAGGTTAGTTGCTTCCCACGCTCCCATTACGTCCCACAGCGTGTGCGACGTGTTCACTGTTGGAGCCGTTTGCGGGCTTGCCTGTTCCGGTGTCGGGATGGCTTCCCCTTGATCGCGGCGGGTTCTGTCCTTCCATGCCCTGCGCTGTTCGCCCAGACTGGCCTTAAGCGCCTGCTTCCCGGTCTCAGTTGTCCAGTCAACGTCAAGGCCCATAGCCCGGGCCACTCGATCAGCGGCGGGGATGGCAGCACTATTCCTGCGCCGGGCAAGGTCGATCGATGCTGCGCCATCGGCTGCGGCGTTCAAACCCTCCAGGGTGCTGGCCTCAAGGTCTGTGAGACCTTCGTCAGCGGGTGCCGCACCTGTGGGGGTGCCGGTCGGGATTAGCAGGGTGTTGGGGCCAATACTTGCCGCCACCTCGCGGAGTAGGGCGGCACCGCTGGAGGACTCTCTGAGTGCATCGTCCTGGGACATCCCGGCTGCATAGACACCCCGTGCGATTGCCTCGCTCAGTTCCGGAGTGACTACCGCGACGGCTGACAGGGAGGGCGCGGCGAGTGCTGCCCCTCTCGCTGCAAACTCGGCATCCTTCTCGGCCCGCAACTTCGTAGCCCGGACCTTTGCGGCTGTGCCGTGGAGCTTGCCGAGACTGATTCGGAAGTCCTTGCGGCCCCCGTAGCTTGCCTGTAGTTCGAGGGGGACGCAGATGCGGATTGACTGTGCCCGGTGCTTGGAAGCGGGGAGGAGTCCGAGAGGCTTGGCCATCTTGTTCTTCATGGTTGGAAGATACCAAAATGTCACAGCCAACTGTCACAGTTGAAGCCGCTAAGTCGTTGTCAGCATTGATATTTCAATGAAATCAACAACTTAGTTGGCGGAAGCGGTGAGATTCGAACTCACGGGCCCTTGCGAGCCGCCGGTTTTCAAGACCGGTGCAATCGACCACTCTGCCACGCTTCCTGTCGATCTTCGGGATTCTAGGGCCCGGGTTGCTGGGCGGCGGCGCAGGTGGCTTGGTGCACTTCACGGCGGCCACCGTCCACGCGCACGGCGGTCAGAGCGCCACCCCAGACGCAGCCGGTGTCCAGCGCCAGCAGGGTCGGGCGGTTGATCAGGCCCAGCGTGCTCCAGTGGCCGAAAGCGATGGGATGGTCGACGGTCAGCCGCCCGGGTACCTCGAACCACGGCATGAACCCTGGCGGTGCAGCGCTGGCACCTTCTTTGGTTTTAAAGTCCAACTGGCCGTCAGCGCTGCAAAAACGGATGCGCGTCAGCACGTTCACCACCAGTCGCAAACGGGTGGCGCCTTGCAGATCGTCCCGCCAGCTATCGGGCTGGTTGCCGTACATGACGTGCAGAAAATCGGCTAGTGCCGCGCCGCGAAGCTGGGTCTGTACTTCAGCGGCGAGGGCCAGCGTTTTCGCCGCTGTCCACTGCGGCACCACGCCGGCGTGCACGCACAGCCAGCCGGCCTCGATGTGGGCCAGCGGCTGTGCGCGGATCCAGGCGATCCACCGTTCGCGGTCGGGCGCGTTCAGCACGTCCCCGAAGGTGTCGCCGCGCTGCAGTTCGCGGGCACCATGGGCCACGGCCAGCAGGTGCAGGTCGTGGTTGCCCAGCAGGCAGGTGGCGGCGGCACCCAGGCCGGCCAGGCGGCGCAGGGTGGCCAGCGAAGACGGCCCGCGGTTGACCAGATCGCCCAGCAGCACCAGCCGGTCGCGCGACGCCGAAAAGCCGATTTCTGCGAGCAGCAGCCCGAGTGCGTCGTCGCAGCCTTGCACGTCACCGATGAGGTAGTTCACAACTTGATTCTGCTACGCTTGCAATCCTCTTCTCAGCCCCCGCCAGCAGACTGGCGGCGCGCATGGATTTCACGCTGCTGCTCTTCCTGATCCTGATCAACGGCCTGTTCGCCATGTCAGAGATGGCGCTGAGTGCCAGCCGCAAAGCGCGCCTGCAAGTGATGGTGGAAGCCGGCCAGCCCGGCGCCCAAGCGGCGATGCAACTGCACGAAAACCCGACGCTGTGGCTGTCGACGGTGCAGATCGGCATTACCTCGATCGGCGTGCTGAACGGCATCGTCGGCGAGGCGGCTTTCAGCGAACCGGTGGCGCAGTGGCTGATCACCACCTTCAACGCGCCGGCCAAGGGCGCGGCCATCGGCGCTACGGCGATGGTGGTGGTGATGATCACCGTGCTGACCATCATCTTCGGCGAGTTGGTGCCCAAACGCCTGGGCCAGATGCACCCCGAAACGGTGGCTCGCCTGGTGGCGCGACCGATGAATTGGCTGTCCACCGCGACGCGACCGCTGGTCTGGGTGTTGAGCGTCAGCACCGACGCCATCCTGACGCTGATGGGCATGCGCCATGGCCCGTCTCGTGCGGTGACGGAAGAAGAAATCGCGGCCAGCCTGGAAGAAGGCGTCGATGCCGGCGTGATCGAGGCGCAGGAACACCAGATGGTGCGCAATGTGTTTCGGCTGGACGACCGGCAGATCGGCTCGATGATGATTCCGCGCGCCGAGATCGTCTGGCTGGATGTCGCCGACCCGCTGGAAACGCTGCTCCAGTGCATCACCGACAGCGGCCATACGCGCTTCCCGGTCTGCCGTGGCTCGCTGGACGACGTGCAGGGGGTGTTGCGGCTGGCCAGTCTGCTTCAGCCGCTGGCCAAGGGCGACAAGCTGGTGCTGTCCGAACATATGGTGCCGCCGCTCTTCGTGCCCGAGACCTTGTCGGGGATGGAGTTGCTGGAGCAATTCCGGGCATCGCGTACCGACCTGGTTTTCGTCGTCGACGAATATGGTGCCGTGCAGGGCGTGATCACCGAGCGCGACCTGCTGGAGGCCATCACCGGCGAATTCGGCGCGGCGAGCGACGACGGCGCCTGGGCGGTGCAGCGTGCTGACGGAAGTTGGCTGATGGACGGCCTGATTCCGGTGCCCGAACTCAAAGACAGACTCGAAATCAAGGAAATGCCGGAAGAAGATCGCGGCCGTTACAACACACTGGCTGGCATGATCATGCTCTTGCTGGGGCGCCTGCCGAACACCACCGATACCGTGGAATGGGAAGGCTGGCGTTTCGAGGTCGTTGATCTTGACGGCAAGCGTGTCGACAAGGTGCTCGTTGAGCGCCTTGCGCCTCTTTAACCCTGGAGTAGTCGTTTGATCAACCAGAAATTGCACCTGCAGCCGCATGCGCTGGACACCAACCTGCACCGCAACCTGAAGCTGAAGCTGCCTCTGACCGACTGGAGCGTCGCCAAAGGCTTGAACGCGATGTTCGTGGCGGCCGCTGAGTTTGGTGACGTCTGCCGCGAATACCCTATCGTGTTCATCAAGGCCGGTAAGGAAGACGACGGCAGCGACGCCATTGCACCGGTGGCCGTTTTTGGTTTGAACCAGGACGACAACCTGTACGTCAACGGCACCGAATGGCGTGCCCAGTACGTGCCGGCTGTGCTGCGCGCCTACCCGTTCTGCATCGCCCGCGTCGACGCGGAACGCTTCGCCATCTGCATCGACCAAAGCCACGCCGGCTTCTCGGAAACTGAAGGCGTGGCGCTGTTTGAAGGTGATGCCCAGCCCACCGAGATGTTGAAGGCGATGACAACCAATCTGGAAAATCTGGAAGGCGAAATTCAGCGCACCCGCATCATCGGCAAGCGGCTGCTGGAGTTGGACCTGCTGCGTGAAATGCGCTTTGACACCACCATGCCCGACGGCCGCCAGCACACGGTGGACGGCTTCCTGACGGTGGACGACAAGAAGGTGACGGAGTTGCCCGAGGCCATCGTGATGGAGTTGCACCGCACTGGCATCCTGGGGCTGATCCACTTGCACTGGGTGTCGATTGGCAACATGCGCCGCCTGGCCGACTGGAACGCCACGCGCACGCTGGGCACCGCGGCTGCCTCCTTGGGTGCCACCCCGGCCGCAACCCCGGCCGCAAGCCCGGCCGCAAGCGCACCGGCCCCCGTCGCGGTCTGACGCTGCTGGGCTTTCAAGCCCGGCTGGTGATGTCGTTGTCAGCAGCCGTTGCCGGCTGTGGCGCGCGCAGTACCGCCATCACATGCGCGGCTTGCGGTTGGGTCTTTCTGACCCAGTCGTCAAAGCGGATGCACGCGGCCTGGCCATAGCGCTCGTAGGGCGTGCGGCCGACGCCAACCAAAATCCTGTTTTCTCCTACCGGCTGCCGTGACCGCCGCCGTCACCGAAAGCTTTTCACCATGACTGTCCTGTTCAGCAAGACGCCCCGCGGCAGCACGCCGCTGGTTGCCACCGACCGCGCCGGATTTGCGGCCCACGCCGCAGCCCTGGAACCGGCCGCACGACGTTGGCTGCACAGCGTGGGCTTCACCGGTGCGCCCGACACCCACGCGCTGCTGCCGGCGGCTGACGGCGGCATCACGGCCGTCTGGGTGGGCGTGCAGGGTGCGGCGCACCCGTGGGCGCTGGCAGCATTGCCGAAGACGCTGCCGGTCGGCGCCTATCACTTGGCTCATCACCTGGCCGACGCGACAAGCCCGGCCGGCTTGGCGCTGGACGCCGCCGCTGCCGCACTGTCGTGGGAACTGGGCAGCTACACCTTCGACCTGTACAAGCCGGTGCGCCGAGAGCCCGCGCAACTTCATCTGCCGTCCAACGCCCACACCCAGCGCGCACTGATCGTGGCGGCGGCCATCGCGTCAACCCGCGACCTAGTCAACACGCCGGCCGAACACCTGGGGCCGGCGCAACTGGCGGAGGCCGTCAAGCTCGTGGCCAAGCAGCACGGCGCCACCTTCAAGCAGACCGTCGGCGACAAGCTGCTGAAGGGCTTTCCGGCCGTCCACGCGGTGGGCCGCGCGGCCAGCGTCGGCCGTGAGCCGCGCCTGATCGAGCTGAACTGGGGTAACCCCAAGCACCCGAAGATCAGCCTGGTCGGCAAAGGCGTTTGCTTCGACAGCGGCGGCCTGGACATCAAGGGCGCCGACGGCATGCGCCTGATGAAGAAGGACATGGGCGGCGCGGCCAACGCGCTCGGTCTGGCACAGATGATCATGGCGCTGAAGCTGCCGGTGCGTTTGCAGCTGCTGATCCCGGCAGTGGAAAACGCCATCGCCGGCAATGCGTTCAGGCCAGGCGACGTGTTCAAGACGCGCAAAGGTCTGCACATCGAAATTGGCAACACCGACGCCGAAGGCCGCGTAATCCTGTGCGACGCGCTGGCCTACGCCGCCGAAAGCGAACCGGCACTGCTGATCGACATGGCCACGCTGACCGGGGCCGCACGCGTGGCGCTGGGTGCGCAATTGCCGGCGCTGTTCTGCCGCCGCACCGACATGGCCCGCGACCTGGTCGACCGCAGCATGGATCTGCAAGACCCGATGTGGCACATGCCGCTGTGGCGCGGTTATCACGGCGGCATCGAAAGCGATATCGCCGACATTGTCAACACCGGCAAGACCGCGCTGGCGGGTGCCGTCACCGCCGCACTCTTCCTGGAGGACTTCGTGCCCGCAGAGCAGGACTGGCTGCACATCGACCTGTTTGCCTGGAACAACGAAACGCGCCCCGGCCGGCCCATCGGCGGCGAGGCGCAGACGCTGCGGACTTTGCTGGCTTACCTGGAAGCCCGGTACCAGTAGCCCTCAAGCTCGCTGGCGCTCGCTACCCCCCGAGGGGGCCGTCTGCCAGCAGCCCGGCAAAGCCGGTTGCGCAGCAGGAAACTGGGTCAATACCGGGGAACAGGATCACGCCCACCGCTACCGGGTCGTTGGTCAGCCGCACCGCATCGAAGGCTGCCTGCGCCTGCGGGTGGCGGCGGCGCAGCAGGTTCAGCCACTGCTTGAGCCGTCCGCTGCGGTGGCGTGGCGTCACGTGGCTGGCGATGCGTTGCCAGAAGTGCGCCAGCAGCGGCAGCAGGTCGGGCCATAGCGGCTCGGCCGCGCCGCGCAGGGCCAGCGCCAAACCAGGGTCAGCGACGATCCCGCGGCCCAGCATGATCGCGTCGCAGCCGCTGATGGCCAGGCAGCGCCGGGCGTCGTCCGCCGTCCACACCTCGCCGTTAGCGACCACCGGTATCGCGACGGCTGAGCGGATCTCGGCGATGCGTTCCCAGTAGGCCGGCGGCCGGTAACCGTGCAGCTTGGTGCGGGCATGCACCACCAGTTCACTGGCACCGGCGTCGGCGATCGCCCGCGCGCAGTCCAGCATGCGACTCTCATCGCGTACGCCCAGCCGCATCTTGGCCGACACCGGCATGCCGGCCGGCACCGCGCGGCGCACCGCCGCCACGATGGCGTGGACCAGTTCGGGTTCGTCGAGCAACACCGCGCCGCCGCGGTGGCGGTTGACGGTGGGAGCGGGGCAGCCGAAGTTCAGGTCGATACCCTCGGGTTGCAGGCTGGCCAGCCGCGCCGCGTTGTCGGCCAGGCAGGCCGGGTCACCGCCCAGCAGTTGCGGACGCACTGGTGTGCCGGCTGCAGTGCGGCCGCCGGTCAGCAGTTCGGGCACCACGCGGGTGAAGACGCGGACCGGCAGCAGTTGGTCGGTGATGCGGATGAATTCCGAGACGCAGCGGTCCACGCCGCCGACGCGCGTGATGACGTCACGCAGGCTGTGATCGAGCAGGCCTTCCATCGGCGCCAGCAGGATCCGCGGCGGGCGCGGCACAAGCATCGGCACAAGCTTCGGCACAAGCTTCGGCACAAGCATCGGCACAAGCATCGGCACAAGCATCGGCGTCGGCGTCGGGATCAGCAGGGTGTTCATCGCGTGCGGGATTGTCCCCGGTCGCGCCGCCTGCACAGGCTGCACAGCGCTGACTAAAATTTCTCGACCGTCTGGTCGAAGAATGCCTGGAGCCCGCGCATGTCTGTTGCCTCTGTTCTCGAAGCGCCCTTGCTCGTCGCCACCCACGGTGCCGTGCGCTGGCTGACGCTGAACCGCCCGGCGTCGCTGAACAGCTTCACGGCCGACATGCATGCCGCGTTGCTGCCAGCCTTGAACGACGCTGCGGCCGACCCGGCCATTCGTGCCGTCGTGATCACCGGCGCCGGCCGCGGCTTCTGCGCCGGGCAGGACTTGAACGACGCGGGCATGGTGGGTGACGTCGATGTCGGCGCCGTCATCGAACACTTTTATCGCCCGCTGGCCACCCGTGTGCGGACCATGCCGGTGCCCGTGATCGCGGCGGTCAATGGCGTGGCCGCCGGGGCTGGTGCGAACTTCGCGCTGTGCTGCGACTTCGTGGTCGCCGCGCGCAGCGCCAGCTTCATCCAGGCCTTCAGCAAGATCGGGCTGGTGCCCGACTGCGGCGGTACCTGGCTGCTGCCCCGCCTGGTGGGCCGCGCCCGCGCTTTGGGCCTGGCGATGACGGGCGACAAGCTGCCGGCCGAAGAGGCGCAGCGCATCGGCATGATCTGGCAGTGCGTGGACGACGCGGCGCTGGTCGACAGCGCTACCGCGCTGGCCCACCGCCTGGCGGCCATGCCCAGCAAGGCCCTGGCCGAAACCCGGCGGGCCATCGACGCGGCCGCACCGATGAACTTTGGTGACGCCATCACACTGGAAGCCAACACCCAGCGCGAGCTGGGGCGGGCGCACGATTTCGGCGAAGGCGTGGCGGCGTTTTTCGCCAAGCGTGCGCCGCAATTCAAAGACCGCTGAGTCATGCCCGCGCCCGCGCCCGCTTCCGCCTGCAACGCCCACAACGCGGTCACAGTGGCATCGGGTTTCGACGTCAACCTGCTGGTCGCGGCGCGCTTGGGCGATGTGCTGACGACCACGGCCGTCGACATGAACAAGGCCGGTCGGACCGGCGTCTGCGACATTGCCGTGCGCAACCAGACGGGCCGGGCTGTGGCGGCTTTTCGCGGCCGCTCGCACAGCATGAAAAACCAGGCCGAGGTGGCGGATCTGCCGGTCGGCAAGCCGAAGTCACAGGCTTGACATGATGCCTGTGAAGTCCGCGCGCCTACCCGAGATGGGAGCCCATCGAACACGCCAGCCGCGACGGGTTGCAGGCGCTGCAAGTGCAGCGTTTGCGCCAGACACTGCACCACGCGTATGACCGCATGCCGCACGACCGGCAGACCTTCGACGCGGCCGGCGCGTACCCGTCGGATTGCGAGGCGCTGGCCGAGCTGGCCAGGTTCCCCTTCACCGTCAAGGCCGAGCTGCGCGCCAATTACCTCTTCGGCATGCGAGCGGTGCCGCGCGAACAGGTGGTGCGCATCCACGCCAGCTCGGGCACGACCGGCAGGCCCACGGTGGTGGGCTACACGCAGGGCAACCTCGACTGCTGAGCTGAACGGGTGGCGCTCAGCACCCGCGCCGCCGGTGGCCGGCTTGGCGACACGGTCCACGTGTCCCACGGGACGCATCAGGTACGGCCTCGTCACCGGCGGCCTGGGCGCGCACCACGGTGTCGAAAAGCTGTTGCAGCTGATTGAGGACTTCAAGCCAGACATCATCATGGTCACGCCCAGCGATGGCGCCTCTGGGCAGCTTCGGCGCCACGTTGACCCGCTCAGCCGCGCCATGTAATGGCGGTTGCCAGCGGCAGCGGCATCATGCCCTTCCCGGCCCTCTTGCAGGCCGCGCTGGCTGCAGATGCGGGTATCGGTACAGGCGCGCGATGCATGCTGTCGTACGGCGACCGGATCGCTGCGTCGACGATTTTCAACGACATGTTCAACGGCTTGAAGAACCGGCACCTGGCGCGGCTGGCGCTGAACAACGTGTGGTCGCGCGAGCTGGTCGATACGCCGTCGCGGGCCGGTCGCATCGACGGCGAAAAGATCGCGACCATGTTGCGCCTGTTGCGCCTGTTGCGCCTGTCGGGTGCTGTGGATGCGGCTTTCGCCTTCGGCCCGCACGCGATGAACGTCGCGGTGGATGCGGCGCTGCTGGCGGGCGGTGTGCCGTCTGAGCGCATCCACATCGAACGTTTCGACCTGCCGCCAGTGGTTGCGCGGGCCGGCGTCGAGCAGCCCGGCCTGCCGTGCAGGACGGGCAGTTGCACAGCGCCCGCAACTTCGCGCTCAGCGCCGAAGAGCTGGCCGCCGGCTTCGTGTTGACGTGTAAGCCCCGCCCGCTGACGCAGCGCGAGCAGATCCTGGCGGCTGCGGCCCGACTTTTCGCCACCCGCGGCTAGAGGGCCATCCTGGTGCAGGGCGTGGCCGCCGCCTGCGGCATTTTCATGCGTGCTGCGCCCCGAGTTGCGCACGGCCCGTCTGCACAAGCCGATGGCGATGCTGCTCTTCGGCATGATCTGCTGGGTGGCCTGCCGGCCGTGGCGCTGGCAGCCGCTGCGGCGGAACACTGAGCGCTGGCGACGAAGTCCGTTGCAGACGGCCGCTGCTGGCCAAGGCCCAACCTTCAGCCGTCATGTCGGGTGCCTGCCGCTCGCTGCGCGCACCGGCAAATCCATGCGCGGTGGAGCGTTCGACCAGCGCCGCGGTCGCGGCTTTGACCAAGCTCAGCATCAGGCGCTGTCAGCGGCGCTGCTCATGATCATGCAGCCAGGCATCTTCCAACGCACGGCGGATGTCGTCAGGCCGGCTCCCGGCTTCCAGCACGCGAGCCGCTTCGTGAAAGGGCAGTCGGATGGCGTAGGACTGCACTGCCGCCGGTCGCCGCCAGTCGCCGCCAGTCGCCGCCAGTGTCGCCACCAGGCGTTCGCGTCCAAGCTGCCCTGCGGCGCTGCGGCCCTGCGCATTCAGCACCCGCAGCGGTGCGGTTGGCGCGGCGTACGGCCTTCAACACACCGACCCCGGCGCGCGCCTGCGCGGCGGCGCTGCTTATCACCGCCACGTTGCCGACGGCATAGCCGACCAGCGGATTCAGGCGTTCGAACACCGCCGCGTGGGCCTGGCCTGCGGCGCCGCCTAGCAAGATGCGCAGTGCGGGGCAGCGGTCGCTGTGCAGTTGCGTCAGGTAGCTCGCGCCCAGTTGCTGCGCCTGGTAGGCGATGCCGCGCCGCTAGGCCAGCGTGCGACGCAACGCCAGCCACTGCTGCTTGGCGCGCTGCGTGGCCAGGGTGCGGCGGCCGAGGACGGCCCGACCGCCCGCGCCAGCCCTGGCCCAACGGCTTGCCTTCGAGCAGCAATCCCGCCGGCGGCACCAGGCCGTGGCGAGCGCAATCCCAGCCGATCTCGATACCGACGAGGTCGGCTTCGGTGCTGGTGTCGCTGGATGGGCTGGCTTCGAGTGCAGCAGTTTCGCCCGCTATACTTCAACGCTTCCGCCCGTGTAGCTCAGTTGGTAGAGCAGCGCATTCGTAATGCGAAGGTCACCAGTTCGAATCCGGTCTCGGGCACCAGGAGAAAATCCCCTAATAATCAAAAATTCAGCGGTTGAAACTTGGCTCAGCTAACCCCTGGGCCTTTTTCATGCCAGATGGCGTTTTAAGGTCATACCTGCGCTGTACCGCCAGCGAGGCAGAGTCTGTACCGTTTATGCCGATATCCAGTGGCCTTGCGTATGGACGGGACGCTGGCGACGACGCAGCAGCTGGTCTCGTGGGCGATCTGTACAGCGTGACTGAGCCGCACAGAGCCGCACAGCGCCGCACAGCGCCGCAGAGAGCCGCAATACCCGAAGGCCGGCGACCGTCGCCAGCCGGTGGGCCTGGAGCGGATGTTGCCTGCTGCGGATGTACCTGGTGCAGCACTGGTTCAACCCGGCCGATGTGGCGTGCTGAAGCGCGTTGCTGGACAGCCCCGCACTGCGCCGCTTCGTTGGCGTTGACCTGGGGCGTGAGCGGGTGCCTGACGCCACCACGCTGCTGAATTTCCGCCGCCTGCTGGAGGCGCACAAGCGGGGTGCAGCACTGTTCTCCAAGATGGGCGAGGTGCTGCAGACGCAGGGCCTGAAGGTGGGCACCGGCACGGTCGTGGACGCCACCATCAGCGGTGCGCCCAGCTTGACCAAGAACACCGAAAAGCAACGCGACCCGGAGGTGCACCAGACACGCAAGGGTCAGCAGTGGTACCTCGGGATGACCGCGCCAAGTCCCGCATGAGCGCGCGAGCCGAGCACGGCTTCAGCGTCGTCAAGAAACTGTGGAGATTTAGCAAAGCACCCTACCGCGGACTGTGCAAGAACGCGACGCGGACCTTCGTGGCGATGGCGATGGCTAACATTTACCTTGCGCGCAAATCACTGTTGATACAAGTTCGTGCCCAGCACAGCCAGATCGGGCGAATACCTCGCCTAGAAAGCCGAAATCGGCTAATTCCAGATGTAATTCAATGTATTTGGCGCCTCAATTGTGAAATGAGCGCGAAACAACGCAAATGAGTCGCCGAAATTTGTTCGACTACTGTTCGGGCTTGCAAGCAATGGCTTGTTCAGCGTTGCCCTCGATGCAACTTGGTGGAGAGGAGACGAGGAGGGTCTCCACCAACTTTCGCGGGCCGTTGTCTGCCCGGGCGCTTGCCTCAGAGGCGTGGAGTGCGAAAGTAGAATTTCGAGCAGGTTTCTGGTCCACCTGCCGCGCCGGGGCAAGCCGAGATTGGCCGATCAGCGCCCGAAGCGCACCCGCCGTCAGGGTGTTCGGGACCTGCTGCCCTGCACAGCACAGCCTGGGCGTTGGGTCGGCGTGCATGGAATGCCCATCGCCCGCAGCGCTGCTTTGACGGCACGCTGCTGCGCGGTGACGTGTTGGAGCGCCCGCACCGCAAGACCGGCCTGCCCGTCCAAGCGCATATCGCCGCGAAGCACCGCCGACTGAAGGCGCTGGACCCGGGCACGCTCCGCATCCTCGATCCTCTTCTGAAACGCCGGCAACATCAGCCTCCGGCATAACTGGGCCGCCGCTTTGCAGCTTCCTTCGGTTGGCATGTCCAGCGTCAATCAGGATGAGAAGCGTCTTGCCTCCGCGTCGCCCACGCTCACGCCTTGCTGTCTAATCGTCTGCACCACTGCAGCTTGAACTCAGAGTCGAACGTCCTTCGTTGCTTCTTGGTCATGTTTCCCGTCCAGGTGGACTCCACCTATCGTGGTGTCCGTGGAAATTAAACCAGCACATCTTCCAGCACATTGATCGAGCGCTTCAACGTTGGGCTCGACGAAAGTACAAGGCGCTTCACCGCCGCAAGCGGGCAAGCGTCGGCTGGCTGGAGAAGATGCGCGGAGCAGCACCACTGCTGTTTGCCCACTGGCGCGTCAGCGGAGCACAGGTTGGATAACGGGAGCCGTATGACGCGAGAGTGTCACGTACGGTTCTGCGAGCGGCTGTGGGGGCAGTTCCCGCGGTCGACTTACCACTTCGGCATGAAGGCGCATATCGGCGTGGACGCGCAGTCGGGCTTCGTGCACACCGTAGCCGGCACGGCGGCCAACGTCACTGACCTGCACGTAGCTAATGACCTGCTGACGGGAGCGAGGAAGCCGCCTTCGGCGATGCCGGCTAGCCGCCGGCCTTGCGGCGCAGCTCCTTGGCCTTCCTTGGCGAACGTCTGCTTCAGGCTGATGCCACTGCGCTTGGCCGCGCTGACCTCCTTGTAGCGCGCGATCTCCAGCAGCCGGCTGTCCACCGGGTGCGCGATGGCCTTCTCTTGCACGGTGGTGTCCACCGTCACACGTTCCAGCGCCTGGGGCTTAACCGCCTTCATGGCCACGGCCGCGTCTATCGTGGCCTTGAGCAGTTGCTCCATGCCGTCTTCACCGATGTCGTGCCTGAAGCGGCCGACCTGCGTGGCATTGCACGGCAGGTGGTGTTCGTCGTACGCCTGGCCGCTGAAGAACCGGCACAGCGGGCTCTCGCTCCAGCGCTCGCAGACATCTTCGTCGCTGAGGTTGAAGCCGTGCTTGAAGTACGGCAGGCTGGCCAACACACGCGCCGGCGTCTTGGGGCGCCCGGCGCTGCTGCGACCCGCGCCCACCAGCGCCGTCGTCGCACCCAGCATGTCCTGCCCGGCGATGACGTGACCAAGCCGATCCTTGCGCTCGAACTTGGGAGGCAACGAGGCC
>JAYSYH010000305.1:0-3390 GCA_043716645.1 Betaproteobacteria bacterium
TCCGCCGCGCCTCCCGCACAGGCTGCGCACGGCATCGTCGTGGCGCACGGTGAGATCCGGATCGACCTCGCTGATGTGCCCTTGCCGGAAGCTGCCCGACAGCTCGCCGCGGCCACGCAAACCGAATTGGTGGGGGCGGACACGTTGCACGACTCGCCTCAGCGGGTCTCGCTCAAATGGCAAGGCCGCAGTGCCACCGAAGCCTGGCAGCAGATGCTGGTGGACGATGCGAACTACGCCGCGCATTGCGACACACGTCGCTGCCAGCTGTGGCTGTTGGAAGGGTCGGCATCGCAGCGCTTGGCTGTAAGTGCGGCAACGTCGACCCGCACCCTCGCCCGCGCGCCCAGCGCATCGCACACCGCCAACCTCACAGGCGCGGCGCCCGCTGCGCGCGAGTCGGCCCCGCCGCATGCCGCGGCGCCCCAACCCGATCCGGAGGGATTGTTTCCGTCGGAGGGTTGAACAGCCGCTTCGCAACGTCGCAACGTCGCAACGAATGAAACACGTTGCCTACTTCGTGAATCGCGATTGATACGGCCCGACCAGACACTGACTCCACCCCATCCACCGGTTCACCGATCCCTGAATCCTGTCCCCCGTTCCCTGTCCCAACCGATCCTGAAAGCATCACCATGACACACGCCTCTTCCTTCGCCCGCCTTTCACGCCACGCCTTACATTCACTCGCAGCGGTCGGCCTGCTCGGCATCGCTTCGGCCGCCCACGCCGGGCTGCCTTCGTTCGCCAGCTTCACCTCGATCGGCAGCGTGTCGAACTACACCAGCCCGGGCGTGTGGGAGAACCACGCCATCGACGTCACTTCGCTCGTGGCCGGTGCGACCAACGCACAGCTGAGCTTCAACTTCGCCAACGACCTGCAAGGCACCGGTTCCACCTCGACCGACAACCCCACCAACGCGCAGCTGTACTTCGCATCCGACAGCGCCGGCTACTACCTCAACTTCGAATTCTTTTTCGCGCCGTCGAGCAACGGCATCACCGCCGACTCATCGGCCCACATGCGTGACGTGAAGCTCGTCATCGACGGCCAATCGTTCGGCGACCAGTACGGTGCCTTCAACGCCGGCGCTTTCTACGACCTGCAAGGCACGGCCATCGACGGCTGGGGTGACGGCGGAAACATCCTGGGTCAGACCGGCTTCGAAGCGCGGACCTATGTCATGGCCGTGACCGCCGTGCCCGAACCCGAGACCTATGCGCTGATGCTCGCGGGCCTGGGCGCACTCGGCTTCGTTGCACGCCGCCGTCGCGTCGAACTGAATGATTGAAGGGTTGGAGTGTCGCGCTCATTGCCTGCCACCTTCCACAACTGCTGACTGCTGACCATGAAACTCAAGACCCGACAACTTGCCTTGTGCGCGCTTGCTGCGCTGTGCACTCCGGTACTCGCCGTCAACGTCGTCGCCTACACCTATTCCGGCGTGGTCGAGAGCGATGACGCCAACAACGGCGAAGGGCGGGGCTGGCTCAGCTTCACCGGCCAACTCGCCTTCGACCGCACCGCGACGGACTCCATTGCCGACGCCAGCACCGCTGCGTACCGGTCGTTTTTCTGGCCCTCGGGGATCAACGTCACCTTCAACGACGGGCAAAGCGCCAGCTTCGCCAGCCCCTTCGACATCCTGATCAGCAACGACCTCGGCGGCACCGACCAGTTCGGCGCGCTGGGGAGCGGGCCGGGCGTGTCGGATTCACTGGGCTTCACGCTCTTCGACTTCACGCAGACCGTCTTCAGCACCGATGCCCTGCCGCTGCCGCTGGGCGGGCTCAGTCTGGCGAGCTTCCAGTGGTCGCAGTTCGTTTACGAGTCGAGCCTCGGCACTGTGCAGGGCCACCTGACGTCGCTGACCTGCGTGTCGGGTTGCAGCATCGAAATACCCCCCGTGCCCGAGCCGCAAACATGGGCGCTGATGTTGGCGGGCCTTGGAGTGCTTGGCAGCCTCTCGCGTCGTCGCCGAAATATCTGAGTGCCTCGCATCGCAGCGGCAAAACCAACAGCACCTTCGGGTGCTTTTTTTGCCCGTCGTGTGCTCGTCGTGTGCTCGTCAGGTGGTCGTCGCGTGTCCCGCATGTTCCACAACAAACGAAACATCTGCGCCCTCGCTTGAAGCAGCACTGAAACCGTGGCCTTCGAAGATGCATGCACCGAACGAACTGCTGCGCAAAGCCACACGAATTTTGCACAGCAGTTCGACGGACATCCAACCCACCTTCACTCCAGACACCACCATGAAATCTTCAATCACCCGCATTGCCATCGCCGCCTTGGCACTGCTCGCCATCGCTGCCGGCTCGAGCGCGCAAGCCCAAGCCACCATCGACCAGAACAGGGCACTGGCCGGCGGCGTCACCCCTGGCGACGCGCCCGGCTTCCCCATCACCCTCAGCGTGCCAGGCTCGTACAAGCTGACCGGCAACCTGGTGGTGCCGGCCAACCTGTCTGGCGTGGTCATTACCGCCACGGGCGTCACCCTGGACCTCAACGGCTTCAGCATCAGCGGCCCCGGCACCTGCACACGCGACACGAACACTGCGGTTGTCACGTGTGTTGGGCTCAATGCTGCTACCAAAGGCGTGACCTTCAACAGCGACGGCAACACCCTGCGCAACGGCATCGTGCGCGGCTTTAACGACGGCGTGAGCCTCTCGGGCGCCGACCAGATCGAGAACATGCTGGTCGAACAGAATACGAGCACTGGCGTGATCGTCACCAGCAGCCGAGGTGCCCACGCGTTGGTTCGCTCGGTCCGCTCACAACTCAACGGCGGCGACGGCTTCAACCTGTCCGACTCGATGGTCCAGGGCTCCACCGCAGGCTCCAACGGCAGGCACGGCTTCATCGTGGTCAACACCGTGTTGCTGGACAGCGTGTCGATGTCCAATCACAACATCGGCTTCTACAACTTCACCGGCGCCAGCAGCGCCATGCCCATCGGGCGCAGCGTGGGTAACTTCAACAAGGGCGGCAACTTCGTGGCTCCGCGGTCGCTCGGCGGCAACCTGGACGACATCACGTTGTTCTGAGCCGTGCGGCGCGGCGCTGAGCCGCGCTACCATTCGTCGCCACTTCCCTGCCCCGCCGTGCGTTACACGGCGGGCCGCGAAGAGGGCGGACCCAAGGCAGCCCATGAGCGACGACCGCAGCGAACTCGTTTGGCCCACCTCGAACTGGGACGATCTGGATTCGGCGTTGCCTGAACTCGATGCGCCGCTGATGAAGCTGTTGCTCGAGCACATTTCCACCCGCGTGGCGGTGGTAGGCACCGATCGCTGCTACCAGTATGCGAACCGAGAGACGCTGCGTTTCATGGGGCTGCCGGCCGAGCGGGTGATCGGCCAGCACATGTCCAGCGTGCTCGACGCGGG
>JAYSYH010000306.1:0-30393 GCA_043716645.1 Betaproteobacteria bacterium
GGCTCACGCCAGCACAACGACGGCGATCAAGGCGCGGCTGAAGGCGCAGTTCGAAAGCCTCGACCCGGTGCGGTTGCTGCAAGATATTCGGGGGGCGCAGCAGACGTTGAGCGAGATCGCAGCGCATGGCGCGCCAAGCGGCGCTGCGCCAGCCAGATCGCCGAACGTTGACGCCTTCCTCAAAAGCCTGTCCACAGCGTGGAAGGACGGAAAGGCCCGACCCACGCATCGCAAGCAGCCCGGCGCCACGCACTGGTGGCGGACAAAGGTTGATCCGTTCGCCGACGCTTGGCCGGTGGTCGACGGCTGGCTGATCGCTGAACCGTCCGCTTCGGCCAAGGAGTTGATGGACCGATTGGCAACGATATTCCCAGAAGCGTATGCCGGCAACGCGCAACGCGCAACGCGCAACGCGCAACTGCGAACGTTGCAACGCAGGGTCAAAGCCTGGCGCGCCGAACGAGTTAAAGAAATGATCCTCGGCCGCCTGCGCAAGTCGACTGTCATGCCGGCCGAAGCGTGAAACAGCCGCAGAAGCGACAACAGCTTGCGAGGACGGCGTTTCAGGCTGAACGTGGACGATTGAGCTACATTCGAATCAGTTTTTGCGCGCTTCCCCAGCGCCGCACCGGCGACACGTTTCAGTCGTCCACGATCAGCCTGAAATGGGCGTTCACGATCGCTGAAATACGCATTTGAACAGCCGCATCGACGAACTGCTGCCCCATCTCTGGCAACCGTACGCTTGAGCTTGCTGCCCGCATGCGCGTCACACCATCCGTCAAGGTGGTGTCGCTAGCCGCTTACTGTGTTGCGACGACGGGTTGAATCCACCCAATGCGCCAGCCAGGACTTCAGGGATGTGCTGACGGAATACTGCATCACGGCCTCGATGAGCCGGTGCGGCAACTGTTGGGACAACGCCTGCAGCGAGACGCTGTTCGGGTCGTTGAAGGTGGAGCGGCTGCACGGCCAGCGATTCGTGACGAGGCGCCAAGCCAAGGACGAAACCATTGCATGGCTGCTCTGGTAAAACCAAACCTGATTGCACTCGACGCTGGCCTATCGGTCAGCCCTGAGCGGTTCGAGCAAGACTGGCTTGCGGCTCAGGCCAAGCAGGTCAATTTGTGGCTCGGCTAATGGGGTACGGATTCCAGGGGCAAGGTCAATCGGCTGCGCCGAAGCGTTTTTACGAATGTGCCAGAGCTGATCGCCGCCATTGACGACTACGTTGTTCATCACAACACCAAACCTAAACCGTTCAGTTAGACGAAAAAGTGCCGCCGACATCGTGCAGAAAGTCATTCGGGCTAATTCGCGCTGAAGTCTTAAAAAGAACGAAACACCACACTAAAAAAGTTCGCGCTGCGCTCACGTTGCTTGGGTTGACGACTGCGATGATTCGATGCAGCGTTACGTTGCACTCGGGAGTCGAGCTGAAGGCAAGTATTCGGTTTCTGCCACCAATACCTCACCCGCAGGAATTTCACCTTCATGTTTGATGTCGGCCTTGACGCGCGCATAAACCGGCGCAAAGTCAGGTGCGGTTGCTTTGAACAACTGATCGAACGACTCGATCACGAAATATCCCGCCTGGAAGCTGTCGATGCGGTAACGCGTACGCATGATTCGGGGCAGTTCGAAAGGGATTCGCCGCGCGGCTGTTGATGACAGGCTGTAGCTCAATTCTCCCGCTGAACTGAGGATCCCAGCGCCATAGGCGCGAAGGCCATGCGGTGTGCAGATCAGACCGAATTCGACCGTGTGCCAATACAGCCTAGCAAGCAATTCGCAGGCGTCCAACTGGCCTGCCTTCATGCCACCCAAACCGTACGCTTGCATGTAGTCGGCAAACACAGGGTTGAACAACAACGGCACATGTCCGAACAAATCGTGGAACGCATCGGGTTCGACGACATAGTCGAATTCGTTGGCGGTTCGCATCCAGTCGGTCACCGGAAAACGGCGTTGCGCCAGCAACCCAAAAAAAGCCTCCTCTGGAATCAATCCCGGCACGCCCACGATCTGCCAGCCCGTCGCGCGATAAAGGCGCTCAGAAATCGCGTCGAAATGTGGAACTTGATCGCAAGCTCCCAGCAAATCGACGGCGGCCATGAATTCGTCACAGGCCAGCCCCGGCAACTGTTGCATCTGCCGCGCGTGCAGTCGGCGGTAGGTGTCATGGTCGCCAGCGCTGTACCGCGACCAGTCCTGCTCGCAGGTGTAGTCGCTTCGAGCGCGGCCATAGTCGCCGCGCGGCGGTCTGTCGCCAGTGCCGTATGTGACAGGTGCAACGCCAAGGTTGAGTGATTTATCGACGGGCTGATTCATGGGTGGTGCTATGCCCGCTGTCCGGACTAAAAGAGGACCCTCCCAGCGAGCAAGTTTTGCAATGGGGATCAGAAAGCATAGGGGATGGGCAGCGCCGCCCGATGCAAGATTTGGCGCATGAACGGGCACCGAGAGCCACCCGATCGCGCCCGGCGACCTACTCGGTGTCGATCTCCAACACCAGACGTTGAACGGCGTCGACCGACAAGTTCAGCAGCACGGCAATCTCCTCCAGGTCGTCCGGTAAGGCCGCGTTGTTCCACCCCAGGGTGCTGTGGCGCGCCAAGCGGATGGCCAATTGCACATTGCGCATCTGCAGACTGTTGTGGGCGGCTTGCTCATCGGTCATCTGAACCAACAGCGCCGGCAGCCGCCAGGCCAGCATCAGCGCGTGTTCCAGTTCATCTAACTCGATGTGCAGGACCTCGCGCTGCACCGTCGACGAACGTAAGGCGGCGTCGGCTCGCTGGCGCTGCGCAATCTGCAGGGCCAGCGTTGGCGCGCGCAACCACAGCAGCAATTCGGCGAAGTCATGCAGCAACGCCGCCTCGTGGATCACGGGCGCGTCGTAGTCCATGCGGTGGACTGCAAAACCGATAGCGAAGCGCGCGGCGCGGCGCGAGCGCCGCAGCACGTCCATGAAGCCGGCCAGCGCGGCAGGCAGACACGCCAGTTGCGATTCGACCGTCGCGGCCTGCGGCCCGAAAGCCGCGAAGAAGGGTGAGATGCCCAGCATCACCAGCGCCGCAGTGACGGTTTCGGTGTCGCTGCCATCACGCCCGCGCCGCAGGTGGGCCACGTGGGCCAGCAGTTTCAGTGTCATCAGCGGATCGCTGGCCACCACGTCGGCCAGCAGGTGAGCATCAACGCCGTCTTCGTTCAACCGAAGCGCGTCCAACTCGTCAGCCGTCGCAGCCAGGATAGGCAATTGCGCCGGGTCGAACGACAGTGCCCACTGCGCCAGGTTTCGCGGTGCGGTGTGAATGAAGGAAGGTGGGTTGAACATGGGCCGTGCGACAGACGAGCAGACCGACAGACGGGCAGGCCGGCTGACCTGCCCTTACGCTGGTTATCGGCAGACAGCAGGCAACCTTGAGTGCCCGCACGAGGCGTCACGCGGGCCCTTGGACCCAATCACAACCGGGTCACGCCCATCACGTGCCCGATCAGTTGGCCGTCCACGTACAGCGCGCCTTCAGGGGCGCCAGCATCGGCATGGAATTCGATGACGCGGTTGGCCGCCGCTGCGCGCGGGTTCAAGACCAGGCGTGCAGCCAGACCATCGAGCATGCGGCTGGCAGCCCGCAGCAGGACGGCGGCCCACAAGCGGGTCCGGTAGTCGGCGTATGCCTCGCTGTACGGGTCGCGGGGGTCGAGGGCATGCAGATCGTCGGTCGTCAACATGGGGGCTCTCCAATGGAAACTGCCGGTACGGGTGTGCGGCGGGCTTCCGGGCGCGGTTCAGGGGCTGGGCTTGATCTTGCCGGTGTGCGCGCAGGCGGCGGCTTCATGACGCATGGCGGCTTTGGCCTGCTGCCGGCAGGAGCCGCCTTGCGGGCGGTGGCTGCCCGCCGCGCGTCGCAGGCTGACGGCGACAAAAGGGTTGCGCGGCTTGCGCAGCTTGAGGGTGATCTTCATCGGGTTCTCCGGGTTGATGGTCTAAGCGCAGAAGAGCCGCAAGGCAAACGGCCCGGGATGCTGGAGCAACCCGGGCCGTGGAGGGCCGACACGCGGGGCGGCGTGCGCCGCTGGCGTTCAGCTCACCGGCGCCCCGGGTAGAGCACCATCGTTGCGCGCTGTCATGCGCTGGTTCATCGTTGGCTCGGCACCTTGCGATCCCACCGCGGCGTTCAGGCTCAGGTGGCGTGGGGTGTGCAACAAGACAGGATCATGGCGTTGGGCGTTGGGCGTTAGGGTGGGTCAGCTGCGGGCGTTGCACCTGCCGGATGGCGAAACTACTACCTCACACGATTGTTCAAATGATAAAGAGTAAATTATCAAAGCGCAAGTGTAGTTGCTCATTGTGTCGCCCCGTTGCGCGCCGCGTCCGTGATGTTGGGGCAACTTACGATCAGCGCTTGCAGCCAGCGCTTGCAGCCAGCGCTTGGAATCAGCGCTTGCAGCCAGCGCTTGGAATCAGCGCATGTAGCCAGCGCTTGCAATCAGCGCTTGCGCTTCAGCGGCGCCACACCGGTCTGCGTGCGCAGCCACAAGTCTCGCGGGTCTTCAGGCGGTGCGGGCGGCGGCGGGGGTTTGCGCACGACACCGCGCGCCAGCTTGGGCGTCACGGGCTTCAGGACAAGGCCATCGGCCGGCGATGATGCTGTCGCCGCGGGAGCTGTCAGGACTTCGCCCAGCAAATCCAGCAGGCGCGTGCGGGCGCGCTGCGGGTGACGGCGGTAGAAGGTCAGCACCAGACCCATGATGAAGCGTTCGTCGTCGTCGCGCGGCGCCAGTTCTTCCGCTCTGCCAGCGATTGCGACAGTCCCAGGTTCGGTCGCCGCGCCGCGCAGCGCTCCCGCGCTCGCGCCGTGATGTGTGTCCATCCACCCGGCGGGTTTGTGGCATAGCAACTCGAACTGGCGGGCCAGCCTTTCGCCGATCTGCCGCGACCGACCCTTGATCTGGCTCCAGTAGCTGGGTTGTATCTGGATCCGTTCCGCGAAGCGCCTTTCCAGACCGCGCAGCGTGGCGGCGTCGGCGTGGCGCGCGGTGGCGCGAACGAATTCTTCGAAGAGGGCCAGTGCGTTGTCCAGGCGTACCTGGGCGAGGTCTGAGGGGCTGGCTTGCATCAGGCTCGATGATAAATCTTCGTTCATCTGCAGCGGCAGACCCGCCACCAGGCTTCAAACGCCGTTCAAACCTTGTCGTGCGCCTTGAAGGCTGCCATCAACGGCGCCTGCGCCGCTGGCGGTACCGCCGCGAAGTGCGCCAGTCGGATGGCGTAGCGCCCCTGGCCGCGACCGCTGGTCAGTGCATTCAAGCGCGTCTGCGTCTGATAGCTGCTCAGTGCGGCCAGCGGCACCAGGCCGTGCACCACCAGGCTGCCGGGCATGCCGTTGGCGGTGCCGACTACCACGCCTCGGCGCGACGACAGGTCGCCGGTGATGTCGCCCACCGTGTGGTCGGGCGCGGTGATCTCGATGTGCACGATGGGTTCCAGCACCTGCGGCCGGGCGTCGCGCACCGCCTGCAAGAACGCCTGGCCGCCGTACAGCGTGGCACGCAGGTCGACCACGGGGTAGCCCGAGATCGCGCCGCCGGGGTTTTAGGCAGGAGTCTTCATCGACCAGCTTGGTGAGGATCTCCCACATGCGTTGTTCGTCGCCATGCCGCCGGCCTTGCCCTGCAGCCGGAAGAGGTGTCCGACCTTGAGCGGCTTGCGGTTGCCGCCGCCGCACAACACGCTGCACGTGCTGACTGTGCCCTGGTGCACGCGGAAGATGCCCACCCGACCCACGTAGGGGTCCACCGTGACCTTGAAGACATGGGCCAGCACGTGCAGGCCCGGCTCGGTTCCGTCGGCCGCGCCGGGCGTGTCGATGCAGTGGATCCGCGTGCCGGCATGCTGAAAGTTCAATACAGATGCATTCAGCGTGTGCCCCATCTTGCGTTTGAGTCCTCTCAGGCAAGGTGACTTGAACCCCCTGAGCTTGTCGGCGAAAGGCCGACCGGTGCACAAGAGCAATGTCCTGTAGGTCGGCTTTCATCAAACCCGGCCCAGCGCTCGGCCCCAGCCCCGGGCCCGCCCCTCGCCTATTGGAAGGCCACCTCGGCAAAGCTGCGCAGCTTGCGACTGTGCAGGTTGCCCGGGCGTTCCTGGCGCAACAACTCGACCGCGCGCATGCCGATGCGCAGATGCTGGTCCACGCGTTCACGGTAGAAGGTGTTGGCCATGCCAGGCAGCTTGATCTCGCCGTGCAGTGGCTTGTCGCTGACGCACAGCAAGGTGCCATAGGGCACACGAAAGCGGAAACCGTTGGCCGCGATGGTGGCGCTCTCCATGTCCAGTGCAACAGCGCGACTCTGGCTGAATCGGCGCTCGGGGCCCGGGTGCGGCAGCAGTTCCCAGTTCCGGTTGTCGGTGCTGGCGACTGTGCCGGTGCGCAGCACTTTCTTCAGTTCGTAACCGGTGAGTTGCGTCACGTCGGCCACCGCCTGTTCCAGCGCCACCTGCACCTCGGCCAGCGCAGGTATCGGCACCCACAGCGGCAGTTCTTCGTCCAGCACATGGTCTTCACGCACGTAGGCGTGGGCAAGCACGTAGTCGCCGAGTTGCTGGCTGTTGCGCAGGCCGGCGCAGTGGCCCAGCATCAACCATGCATGCGGGCGCAGCACGGCGATGTGGTCGGTGATGGTTTTGGCGTTGGCCGGGCCGACACCGATGTTGACCATCGTGATGCCGCTGTTGTCCGGGCGCACCAGGTGGTAGGCCGGCATCTGCGGTAAACGCGGCGGTGCACGGCCCAGTTCGTCGCCGGCCAGTGCGGACATGCCGGCGCGCCGGGTGACCACATTGCCCGGTTCGACGAAGGCCTCGTACTCGCCGTTCGGGTCGGCCATCAGGCTGTGGCCCAGCTTGATGAATTCGTCGATGTAGAACTGGTAGTTCGTGAACAGCACGAAGTTTTGAAAGTGCTCGGGCACGGTGCCGGTGTAGTGGCGCAGGCGCAGCAACGAGTAGTCCACGCGCGGTGCCGTGAACAAGGACAGCGGCTGTGCCGCACCCGGTGCCGGTTCGATGTTGCCGTTGGCAATACCGTCGTCCATCGCAGCCAGGTCGGGCAGGTCGAACACATCGCGCAACAGCAAACGGCGTTCGGCTGGCAGGCTGCCTTCGATATGGTCGTTCTCGGCCAGCGAGAAGTGCACGGGAATCGGCTGCGTGCTGGTGCCGACCTCGATGCCCACGCCGTGGTTCTTCAGCAGCAAGCGGAATTGCTCGGCGTAGTAGCGGGCGTACAGATCGGGCCGGGTCAACGTGGTCTCGAAGGTGCCCGGGCCGTCGACGAAGCCGTAGCTCAGGCGCGAATCGGCGCGCGCCACGGTGTCGGTGCGCACGCGCACGAAGGGGTAGCAGGCGCGCACATGCTGGCCGATGTCTTCGCCTGCGACAAAGCGCTGCAGGTTGTCGCGTAGGTGTTCCACGCTGTTGCGGTAGATCGCCTGCACCTGGGCCAAAGCGGCGTCGGCGTCGTCGAAGCGGGCGGGGGCGATGAAATTCGGCAGAGATGCCATGAGGGCTGATCCTTTCTTGTTGTTGGAAGACGGAGCGGCAGTCCGCCGTCGGCCGGATTATCGGCGGCTGTGCCCGCTGGCGGCCGCCTGCCCCCGGGTGCGGCGTCTCAACCCTCAGGCGGGCGGCGTTGCCGCATCTCGGCCCGCATCGCTGCAATCTCGGCTTGCAGGCTGTGCACTTGCCGCCGCAGGTCGCCCAGAATTTGGCGCTCGGGTGAACGCCAGCCACAGGCTGTCGGCCAGCGTGGGCGTGGGCGTGGGCGTGGGCGGTTGCAGCGACCAGAAGCCGGCGCCGCACAGCAGCAGCAGCACCGCACAAGCCATGGCCATCCGGTAGACCACGCCACCGCGTGTCACCCAGTGGCGCAGGACTCCGGCACGGGCCATCGACTCGGTCACGGCCACGGCCACGGCCGTTGCGAGATAGACCGGGTTGCTCCAGGCCGCTGGTGCCGCGTCCAGTAATGCGGCATGGAATGCCGAGATGGTCAGCAGCAGCACGCCCACCCCCAGCAGCAGCCGGCGCCAGCCCGCGGCGTAACGCGCACCGCGATGCGCTTCGGGCATGGCATTGGCAGCGTTTGAGTTCATCGGCGCAAGACAGCGCGGCGCGCGGCGGACGGCACTTGATGGCCGTCTGTGTCGGCATTCAGACCTAGACCTTGCGGACCTGAACTCTGGCGTGTTCGTTGATGCCCATTGCACCAAAGAACAGCGCCACCAGCCGGTGGGTATCGACGAAATGCACCGCCTGGTTCTCGCTCTTCTTCGTCAGCACCCAGTTCAACAGGTCACCGGCGGCGATGAAGTCCACCCGGATCAAGCGGGTGCAGGACACGTTGATGATGGGCGCCGCAGTCAGTTCGCTTTGCAGCTTGGCCAGCGTGGCGCCGATGTCGCCGATCAACTGCCCCGACAGCTCGACATGCGCCACCTCGACACCACCGGCCAGGTCGTCGGACAGGCTGGACTCCATGAAGCTGGTCGAGACGTCGCTGACCATCGAAAGCGGCGGCGTGCGCGTGGTGATGCTGGAGCCGCTGACGTGAACCCTGCAGCGCGTGGGTTCCCACGACGGCGGGCTGACTTCGTAGGTGATGCAGTACTCGATGGCCGTTTCGTCAAACTGGTCGACGCGGTTGGCCATGCGCAGCGCCTCCAGACGGGTCAGCCAGAAGGCGGGATCGGCGTCGCGCACACCGCTCGGCGCGGCCTCCGCCAGCACCGCAAACAGGCGATCCCCGGCCACCCAGCGCAGTTCCAGCGGCTGCACCGCCCAGCCTCGGAACAAAGTCGCCAGGTGCACGGCTGCTTCGGCGTCAACACGGCGCAAGCCCTGCCAGTCCAACACCCACGGCAGTGGCATCTGCAATGCCTGCGAGCCCAGGCGGGCAACGGCTTCAATGTCGAGGTGTTCGGGGCAGACCCAGCCCACGTCGCCGTTGTCGCTGCTGCCTGACAGCATGCCGGACATCGGGACGTCGGCCTGCGCGTCGGCCACCATTTTGGGCATCGAGTACCACTGCGGCGCCGACCAGCCGAATTGCTGCGCGTATTCCATCGCTAGGCTCTCGAAACTTTGCTGCTGCCCGGTGGCCCGGTACAAGTCGAACAGCACCAGCCAGGTCTCGGCGTGCTGGGCGCGCGCGCCGTCGGATTGCGTAATGCGCTGCAGCGCGTCTTCGCACTGCGTGAAATCGGCATTGGCGAAGGCGATCACCGCCTCGTCCAGTTCGGGGTCGTGCACCACTTCGCTGACTTCGACCGCGAAGGGGTTGCCGAACTCGCTGTCATCGACCATCGAGCCGCCGCCGCCGCCGTTGAAAGACACCGATGAAAGTGGCGCCAGAGGCGGCAGGCCGGCCGACATCTGCACTGGCGAAGGCAGCGATGCCGACGGCAGGTTCATCACCGGGAAAGGCGTCGCGGGGCTGGCTGAAGGCGGCCGATCGGCCGCTTGGCCGGACGTGGGCCTGGCGTCGGTGGATGGCGGCCCCGCAGCCGCAGGCGCTACCGACAGACGCGCCAGCGGCGCGGGACGGGACAGCGGAGTGGGTGTCGTGGGCCGGTCACGGCCGGAGTGAAAGCCGGCGTCGCCGACCATCTGCTGTTCGATCTCGTCGATCTTGGCCTTCACACCGTCTTGGCGCGGCGCGTGATTTTCGGACTGCCGGACTTCGGAGTCGTCCAGCCGCGACGAGCCGCCCAAAGCCGCCAGCTGGTCGGGCGACAGGCCTTCGCGGCGCACGTGGCGCAACATGTCGAATTCGCGCTTGCGCACGAAATCGTTGCGCCGCTTGCGTTCGATCATGGCCTTCAACTCGCTCTTTTCGAGATCGAGCTCGCGGGTGTCGTCCTGTCGAGAATTCAGGTCCGTCCAGTCGGTGGCCGGATTCGCAACGAAGCGAACCACCTTGCGGAAAAAACTCTCGTTCTCGGCCATGTAAGGCTCAGTCGCCGAACATCTTCTGCTTGAGTTCGCGACGTTGTTGCGCTTCCAGCGACAGCGTGGCCGTCGGGCGGGCCAGCAGGCGCGCCAGACCGATGGGTTCACCGGTCTCGTCGCAGAAACCGTACTCGCCGGTATCCAGGCGGCCCAATGACTGCGCGATCTTCTTCAACAGCTTGCGTTCGCGGTCACGCGTGCGCAGTTCCAGTGCGTGTTCTTCCTCGATGGTGGCGCGGTCGGCCGGATCAGGCACGATGGACGTGTCTTCGCGCAAATGCTCTGTCGTTTCGCCAGCATTCGACAGCAGATCGTCCTTTTGCTGCTGCAAGCGCGCGCGGAAAAAGTCGAGCTGCTTGTCGTTCATGAACTCGGACTCGGGCATCGCCAGCAACTCGGGCTCGGTCAGGTCGCGGCCCGCCTTGGACTTCCAGGCGTTGACCAGCTTGGGGTCGGGCTTGTGGGCGGTCTTGGGAATATCGGCCGCTTCGGTCATGGGTCTCGTGTGGGGGCGGGCCGGCGCGAAACGGTCTGTGAAGCGGTTTGATGCCGGCGCCGCGACTGGTGCGGGTGGGGCAGGCTGCGGGGCCGCTTTCGCGGCGGCTGATTTGGCCGAGCCCTTGGGCGGCGGCTTGCTGGGCGGCGTGGGGGGCACGGCGGCGCCTTGCGGGCCGCTGCTCATGGGCTTGTGCGCGGGGACGGGCTTGGGCGCGGTTGCAGGCGCTGCCACGGGCGCTGCTACGGGCGCTGCCACGGGCGTTGCGGCAACCGGCGCTGGCGCCGATGTCTTCGCGGTCTTTGCCGCGGTCGTGCTTGCGGCCGCTGCCTTGGCCGGTGGCTTGCTCACGGGGACCTCCTCACCTCTTGTCATGGCCTGGCACGGCCGTGGTTCCTGCCGACGGCAGGGTATCTTGAGCGTCCGCTAGGACCCTCGAAGCGCGCGGATTGTAGCCACGCCCCGCCAGGGGCTGGCTCAACGTTTGGCCGACAGGCCGCTTCCTTCAGACGAGGCATTGTTCCAGGCCCTGCAGCAAGATCTCTTTGGGCATGTCGATGCCGATGAACACCATCTTGCTGGTCTTGTCTTCGCCCGGCGCCCACTTCGGCCCCAGGTCGCTGCCCATCAACTGGTGCACCCCCTGGAAGATGACCTTGCGGTCGCTGCCTTTCATGTTCAGCACGCCTTTGTAGCGCAGCATCTTCGGCCCGTAAACCTGCACGATGGCGCCCAGGAAGTCTTCCAACTTGGCCGGGTTGAACGCCTTCTTGCTCTTGAAAACGAAGCTCTTCACGTCGTCGTCGTGAGCGTGGTGGTGGCCATGCTGATGGTCGTGCGACGGGTGGTCGCAGGCTTCGCCCGGGGCGTGGTCGTGGCCCTCGTGCCCGTGGCGAGCATGATCAGCATGATCAGCATGACCGGCGTGGTCAGCATGAACGTGGTGCCCGTGCGGCTCGTCGGCGTTCAGGAACTCGGGGTCGATGTCGAGCTTCGAATTGAGGTTGAAGCCCTTCAGGTCGAAGACCTGCGCGATCGGCACCTCGCCGAAATGCACTGCGCGCTGCGGTGCGCGCGGGTTCATGTGCCTGATGCGGTGGATCAGCGCATCGACAGCGGCCGGTTTGGCCAGGTCGGTCTTGCTGATGAAGATCTGGTCGGCGAAGCCGATCTGCTTGCGCGCCTCTTGGCGCTCGTTCAGCTGGGTGTCGGCGTGCACCGCGTCAACCAGCGTCAGCACGCTGTCCAGCAAATAGCTCTCGGCGATCTCGTCGTCGATGAAGAAAGTCTGGGCGACAGGGCCGGGGTCGGCCAGACCGGTGGTTTCGATCACCACGCGGTCGAAGTCGAGTTCGCCCTTGCGACGCTTCTCCGCCAGATCGTTCAACGTGGTGCGCAGATCCTCGCGGATGCTGCAGCAGACACAGCCGTTGTTCATCTGGATGATCTGTTCGGTAGTGTCCGACACCAGTATTTCGTTGTCGATGTTCTCTTCGCCGAATTCGTTTTCGATGACGGCGATTTTTTGGCCGTGGGCTTCCGACAGCACGCGCTTGAGCAAAGTGGTCTTGCCCGAGCCGAGGAAGCCGGTGAGGATGGTGGCGGGGATCAGGCCTGGTTTCATGGTGCGGGCGGCTTTCCGTGGTGCTTCAGGTAGAGGGTGGGATATAGGGGCGCAAGACTGTGTTGCAAGGCCGTGCACCCTGTCAACCCGGCGCTGGATTGTTGCCCCGCGCACGGAGCGCCGGCGGGCGCTCGGGTATTCTCGAAGTCCATCCACTGTCCGGCGCCCCGACGTGTCCGACCCTGTACCGACACGGCCTGCGCGCACGGCCAGCAGTTACGCCCTGGCCGCGCGAGCCGAACGCCGTGCCGCGCGACGCGACAAGCGTTCGTTGTTCGAGCGACTGGTTGAACTGATTTCGCCCGGCCCCGACAGCAAGGCCGAACTCATAGCCAGCCTGGCTGCTGCCGAAGACCGCGACCTGATCGAGCCCGAATCGCGCCTGATGCTGGAAGGCGTGCTGAAGATGGCCGACATGACGGCTGGCGACGTGATGGTTCCCGCGCCGCACATGGATTTGCTGGACATCGCGGCCGAATACGACGAATTGCTGGCCGCCGTCATCGACACCGCGCATTCGCGCTTCCCGGTTTACGAAGGCCAACGCGACAACGTCATCGGCATCCTGATGGCCAAAGACCTGCTCAAACTGCAGCGCGCGCCCGAACTGAACCTGCGCACGCTGTTGCGCCCGGCGGTCTTCGTGCCCGAGAGCAAACGGTTGAACGAATTGCTGCGTGACTTTCGTTCCAACCGCAACCACCTGGCCCTGGTCATCGACGAATTCGGCAGCACGGCCGGGCTGATCACCATCGAAGACGTGCTGGAAGAAATCGTCGGCGAGATCGAAGACGAGTTCGACGAACAGGAACAGGAAAACGGCATCTACACGCTGGCTGACGGCAGCCACCGGGTTGCCGGCGACGTGGCCATCACGGCCGTCAACGAGGCCTTCGGTACGCGGCTGTCCGAGACCGATTTCGAAACCATCGGTGGCCTGGTGGCCCAGGAACTGGGTCGCGTGCCGCGCCGCGGTGAGGCGGTCGAGGTCGGCGGCTTGCGCTTCGTGGTGATGATCACGCGCGGCGGCGCGGTGCGCTGGTTCCGGGTCTCGCGGGTGGCCCGTGCTGAAGGCCCGGGCGGTCCGGACGGCCAGGGCGGAGCGCTCAGCTCGGCCGACGGCGGCGACCTCGATTGAACCCGCAGAGGCGGTCTTGAGGCGCTGGTTCGAGCACCGGTTCGGGCAACTGTGGCTGCGCTTCACGGCGCCCTGGCACGCGCTGCCCGATGCGGCCCTGGCGTTGCTGCTGGGCGCCCTGCAGACGCTGGCCTACGGCGACCGCCCCGCCGCGCTGCTGCCGGTATTCACGCTCGCCGCGTTGGTCTGGCGTTTGCAGCCTGCCAACCCGCGCCGCGCCGCGCTGCTGGGTTGGTGTTACGGCACCGGCTGGTTGACGGCCGGCACCTGGTGGATCTTCATCAGCCTGCACCAGTACGGTGGCCTGCCGGTGCCGCTGGCGGTGGCGGCGGTGCTGGGGCTGTCCGCTGCGCTGTCGTTGTATCTGGCAACGGCCTGCGCGGCCTATGCCCGCTGGCGGCGCGGCACCGGTTGGGATGCCTTGTTCTTCGCAGCGCTGTGGCTGCTGGCGGAACTGGCGCGCGGCATCATCTTCACCGGCTTTCCGTGGCTGGCAGTGGGTTACTCGCAGCTCGAAGGCTGGCTGGCGCCGCTGGCGCCTTGGTTGGGTGTCTACGGCATCGGCGCCGTGGTGGCGTTGATTGCCGCGATGGCCGTGCCCAGCGGTCGACTGCTGGGGCGGCCGAGTTGGCCTGGCCTGGTGCTGATCGCCCTGGTGCTGCTGCCGCGCCTGCTGCCGTCGGATTTCACACGGCCGGCCGGCGAGCTGTCGGTGGCGCTGCTGCAAACCAACGTCAGCCAGGACGAGAAATTCGCCTTGGACCGCATGCCCGAAGCGCTGGCCTGGACGGCCCGCGAATTGCTCGTGGCGCGCGCGAACCTGGTGCTGGCGCCAGAAACGGCGGTGCCGCTGCTGCCCGACCAACTGGGCGAATTCGCGCCCGGCTACTGGGCCGCGCTGGTCGAACACTTCCGCACGTCGGGCTCACGGGCGCTGGTTGGCGTGCCGCTGGGCGGTTACGAGCGCGGCTACACGAATTCGGTGGCTGGCCTGTCGCCCGCTTCGGCCTACCGCTACGACAAGACGCACCTGGTGCCGTTCGGCGAATTCGTGCCGCAGGGCTTTCACTGGTTCACCGAGATGATGAACATCCCGCTGGGCGACTTCGCGCGGGGTGTGGCCAACCCGCCCTCCTTCAGCGTGCAAGGGCAGCGCGTGGCGCCCAATATCTGCTACGAGGATCTGTTTGGCGAAGAGCTGGCGCGGCGCTTCGTCGACCCCGCGCTGGCGCCCACCGTCTTCGCCAACATCAGCAACATCGCCTGGTTCGGCCCCAGCGCCATCGACGTGCAGCACCTGAACATTTCGCGCATGCGCACGTTGGAATTCCAGGTGCCGATGGTGCGCGCCACCAACACCGGCGCCACGGCCATCATCGACCACCAGGGGCGCGTCACGGCGCGGCTGGCTCCCTACACGCGAGGCGTGCTGCAAGGGCGGGTGCAAGGCCGCGAGGGCGTGACGCCGTTCGCGCGCTGGGCGGCGCTGGCCGGGCTGTGGCCCTTATTTCTGGCGGCGCTGGCGGTGGTGTCGCTGGCTGTCGGGCTGCCGCACGATGCGGATGACGGCCTCGCCGGGCGCCGTGGCTGGCGTCGCAGCTGACCCGCAACCGGCGCAGCCGCCCCCGCAGCCGCCGCTGGCCGCCGGCAACGGTTTGCCCACCCAGCCGGCCAGCTTGCGCCGCAGCGCAACGGGCATCACGGCCCACACCGCGTAGCCGCTACAGCTGGCCACGAGCAGCGCCGTGATCACGGTTTGCCAGTCCATGGCCTCAGCCTTGCAGCCACAGCGTGGCGCGGTAGGTGATGAAGGCCGCCGCGTAGGCCAGCGCGAACATGTAGCCGGCCATGATGGCGGGGTAGCGCCAGGAGTTGGTCTCGCGCCGCACCACCGCCAGCGTGGACAGGCACTGCGGCGCGAACACGTACCAGGCCAACAACGAATATGCCGTGGCCAGCGACCAGCCTTGTGCGATGACCGGAGCCAGGCTTTCGGCCACCGAATCGCCAGCCGCCGACAGTGCGTACACCGTGCCCAAGGCGCCCACCGCCACCTCGCGGGCGGCCATGCCGGGCACCAGCGCCACCGAAATCTGCCAGTTAAAGCCGATCGGCGCAAAGACGTGTTCCAGCGCGTGGCCGATGATGCCTGCCACGCTGTACTGGATCGCCGGCCCCGTCGCACCAGCGGGCGGGCCGGGCCAGCTGGACAGGAACCACAGCACCACCATCAGTGAAAAGATGATTCCGCCAACCCGGCGCAAAAAGATGCGCGCCCGTTCCAGCAGGCCGATCCCCAGGCTTTCCAGGCTGGGCCAGCGGTAGGGCGGCAGTTCCAGCATCAGCGGCTGGTAACGGCTTTTCAGCCAGGTGCGTTTGAAAACCCAGGCCACCGCCATCGCCGACACCACGCCGGCCACGTAGAGGCCGAACAAGGTCAACCCACGCAGGCTGAAGGGCCCGACGCTGCGCGCCGGCACGAAGGCGCCGATGACCAGCGCGTAGACCGGCAGGCGGGCCGAGCAGGTCATCAAGGGCGCCAGCATGATGGTGGCCAGCCTGTCGCGCCAGTTGGCGATGGTGCGCGTGGCCATCACGCCCGGCACCGCGCAGGCGAAACTGCTCAGCAGCGGAATGAAGGCCCGGCCCGACAGACCGACCTTGCCCATCAGGTTGTCCAGCAGGAAGGCCGCGCGTGGCAGATAGCCACTGTCTTCCAGCACCAGGATGAAGGCGAACAGGATCAGGATCTGCGGCAGGAAAACCAGCACGCTGCCCACGCCGGCCAGCACGCCGTCGACCAGCAGGCTGCGCAGCGGGCCGTCGGCCATGTGGGCGAGTGTCCAGTCGCCCACCGCGGCCACGCTGGACTTGATGGCGTCCATCGGCGCCACCGCCCAGGCGAAGACCGCCTGAAACATCAGGAACAGCAGCGCGGCCAGCAACACCAGGCCCCATACCGGGTGCATCACCACGGCGTCCAGCCGGTACTGCAAACGGGTGCGCGGTGCCTGGTTGGGCACCACAAGCTTCAGGATGCGCCGCACCGCCAACGCCAGTGCCGTGGCGTCGCCCACCGGTGGCACGGCCAGCAGCGGGGGCAGCGGGTGTGCCAGATGGCTTTGCAGCGCCGCGCGCAAGGCCTTATGGCCGTCGCCCTTCACCGCCACGGTTTCCACCACCGGGCAGCCCAGATCGGCCGACAAGGCCGCGATGTCGATGACCAGGCCTTGTTCGCGCGCCGCATCGGCCATGTTCAGTGCCACCAGCAGCGGCCGGCCACTGCGGCATTGCTCAGCGCGCAATTCCAGCACCAGGCGCAGGCCCATGCGCAGGTTGGTGGCGTCCAGCACGGCCACCACCAGGTCGGGCACTTTTTCGCCGGGGCGCCGGCCCTGCAGCACGTCCAGCGTGACCTGCTCGTCCAGCGTGGCCGGGGTCAGGCTGTAGGTGCCGGGCAAGTCGATGATGGCGACGCTGCGGTAGTTGTCCAGCCGGGCCACGCCGACCTTGCGTTCAACGGTAACGCCGGCGTAGTTGGCCACCTTCTGCCGCGCACCGGTGAGGCGATTGAACAGTGCGGTCTTGCCGCAATTGGGGTTGCCGACCAGCGCCACCGTGAGCGGCGAGACGCTCAGCTCAGACATGGCGACCTGCGCCCGGCATAACGGTGGCGGTGACCGCTTCGACCCGCACGCAGCGGGCTTCCAGCAGGCGCAGCGCGAACAGGGTGTCGCCGACCTGCACGGCCAAGGGTTCGCGCCCGCCGGGGCCGCGGCGCAGCACCTGCACCGGTTCGCCGGCCACGAAACCGATCTCCGCCAGCCGACGCAGCAAGGCGGTGTCGGCGCCGGGCCCGGCCGCGCGCAGGCCGGTGACCACGGCTTCGGTGCCGTCGGGCAGATTGGCAAGCACGGTGAGATCGGAATGGGTGTGCATCAGGAACCGGAATGCAAGAGCAGGGGGTGGTGGCTGGCCCGGCGGTGCAGCCACAACGCCAGCGCCATGGCCACTCCTGCAGCGCTGTGGGCCAGGCCGAGTGCCGGTCGGATATTGTCGGGCGCAAAGTAGTACAGCAGCCAGGCACTGGCGGCCAGCAGCGCGGCCAAGGTGCACAGCACGATGCCCCAGCGCCGTTGCGCCGGCCCTGCGGGCGCAACGCGCACCGCTTCTGTGGCGCGTGCCGGGCGGCCCCGGCCGTGCTCAGCGCGGCGTGCGGTGATGCGCCAGCCGCGCGGCACGTGCACGCTGGCCAACGCGCCCAGCACGAACAGCGCCGCAAAGCCGGCCAGCCCGTGCAGGCGCATCGCCCACGGTTGCAGCGGATGCGGCAGCGCGTCGCCCGTCGGGTCGCTGCGGCCGTAATGCAGGGTCAGCCACAGCGCGCCGGTCAGCATCAGCACCCAGCCGGTGGTGTCCAGCAGCATCCGCTGCCAGGGCTGCAGAGGGTTGCGCAGACGGGCCGGTGGCCGGCCCGGCGCGGGCGGGTGAGGGTGGCGGTGCATGGCGTGTCAGGGATTCAGTGCCAGACTGCAACAGCGTCCAGAGCCCGCAGTGCAGGGTGTTGCCACTCCGGCCGGCCCGGCCGGTCCGGCTGAAGCTGCGCGGCGACCTTGGTCAAGGCGTCGGCCCACAGGCAGCAGGGTGCCAGAACACTGAGGTGCAGCGGCCCCTGCTTGGCCAGGCCTTGTTGCACCAGCGCGCTGCGGCTGCCGGGCGCGTAGTGGCTGGTGGCGCAGGCACCGTCCTGCAAGCGGCCCCAGGCCCGCACGCCGCCGCTGGCCTCGTCGCGCAGCTGCAGGGTCAGGCCGCTGCTGCCGAAGCAACGCAGGTCGCCACCGGCGTTCACCCAGCCGGCTGCGCAGCCGGCGGCTCGAAGCGCCTGCACGGCCGCGTCGACGGCGTGGCCTTTGGCGATGCCGCCCAGATCGATGCGCACAGCGGCGCTGCGCTTCTCAAGCCGCGCGCCGTGCAAATGCCAGTCTGCAGGCCCGCTGCCCAGCGTGATGTCGAAGGCGCCTGCGCTCCAGGCCTGCAGCCGAGCGCTGGCCTGCAGCACCGTCTGGGCGTGGAGGCCGATGTCGAGCACCGCGCCCGCTGGTGCCGCATTGAAGCGCCCGATGTCGCTGTTGGCATCGAAGCGTGTCAGGGCGGCGTGCACGCGGCCCACCGCCGCGAAGGCGGCCTCGATCGCGCTTTCGGCGCCTGCAGGCAATGCTCCGTAGGCAGCGTCGGTGCTCACACCCACCTCGACCAGCGTGCCCAGCAAGGGCCGCGCGCGGCGCAGCGTCTGGTGCCTGACAGCGAGCGCGGCGGTGTTCATCGCAAGCTGCCGTTGCGCAGGGCCAGGTCAACCACCGCGACGATGCGCCGCACGCCGTCCGTCACGTGCTGGCAGCTGAGCGTGGCACCGCTGATGGACGCGATGTCTTCACCCAGTTGCAACGTCGAGCCCGGGCCCTTGCCCGCGAACTGCCGGCGCCAGCCGGCCGAGCGGATCTCGTGGCCGTGGCTTTCGCGGTAGGACAGGATTTCCACCTGCTTGACGCGGCCGTCGGCGCCCAGGCCCACGGCGTAGCTGATCAATTCGTACTTGCCCACCACGTCGTCGGCCACCACATAGCCCAGCGTGCTGCTGCCGCGCCGCGCCGCGCGCACTGGCCAGCGCGTGCTGCGCGCCCGCACCCCGGCGTCGTCCAAACGCTTCAGCGCGACGGCGTCGAGCACCACGTCGGCGGCGTCAAAGCGCTCGGCGTCGGGGAACATCAAACGCGCAGCCTGCTCGGCGCTGAGGTAGTCCACCGCGAACGCCGACGCAGGCGCCAGCGCGGCACAAGTGACAACAGCCAGGGGGGTGAAGCGCACCGTCAGAAGCTCCAGCCCAGGCCGAGGTTGATGCGGTCCAGTTCGCTGTCGCGGGCGTAGCGCTGCACGTCGGCCTTGACCACCACGCCGGGCGCGAACTGCAGGCTGGCGCCCACGGTCCAGGCGCGTTCGGCGGCGCTGGCGTCGGGCGTCAGGCCGGCGGGCAGCGCGGCGTAGCGGCTGGCGGTGTTGTAGCGTTCCCAGCGCACGAACGGGGTCAGCCGGTAGTCGCCCTGGCGCCACAGGCGGTAGCCGGCTTGCAGGTAGCTGCCGTCGAAGGCGGCGGGTATCAGTGTGGCGCTGCCCACCAGCGGCAGGTTCAGCGCGGCGGTGTTGCTGATGGTGGCGCGGGTGTACAGGGCCGACAAATCCCAGCGGCCGGGCGTCCAGCGCAGGTGCGCGTCCCACAGCGTGACGCGTGACGCGGCCACCGCCTGCCCGTGGGTGGCGCCGCCGCTGAACAGGCTGGCGCCGACTTGCAGGCCCGGAACGCCGCGCCAATTCACAGCGCCGAACAGCGCCAGTTCACGGGCTTTGGCCAACTGCATTTCCTGGTGCACGCTGCCCAGCGGCGACGCGCGCCCGTCGCTGCTGGTGGCGTCCCACTTGTTCAGGTCGAAGCCGGTGGTCAGGCCCAGGTTCATGGTCACGCCGTTGTCATAGGCGCCGACGAATTGCACGCCACCCTCGCGCCAGGTGCTGGGGATGATGGCGGTCTCGACATGGTTGCGTTCGACGCCGAAATAGGCCGTGGGCTCGTGGTTTTCGTTCAGCAAGCCCACCGGCAGCAGGAACAGGCCTGCGCGCAGCGCCCAGGTCGGATTCAACTGATGTTCGATGTAGGCCTGCTCCAGCGCCACTTCACCCGAATCGCCGGCCGAGACCACGGCATGTTCCACCTCCAGTTCGGCCACCAGCTTTGTGCGCTCGTCGAAGCGGTGCTGCAGGCCCAGTACGAAGCGGCGCAGGTCGGCCTGGGTGTCTTGCGGGTGGCGGATGGGGCGGTTCAGGTTGATTTCGCCGTAGCTGGTCAGCACCGTGGCCGCTGTCGCCGCTGTCGCCGTGGCGGCGGGTGCAGCAGGTACAAAGGGTTGTGCGGCAACCACCGCCGCCGTGGCGTTCTGCTGCTGCCGCAGCGCCGCCAGTTCGGCTTGCACGGCGCTCAATTCGGCGGCCAGGCGGTCAAGGCGGCGCGCCAGGTCGGCCTCGCTGGCCGACTGGCCGTGCGCAGCGCCAGCGGCCAGGCTGAACGCGATGGCAAACGGTGTGAATCTGAAGGCCGCGAATGGCGCTGAAGGCAGGGTGGGCATGGTTGAGGGCGCAGCGGCTGGGGTGTGTCGGTATGACGGGATGTCAGATGGCGGGTCGGCCGGACCGCTTCAGCGGCCGTAGCCGTCGGTCAGCGTGCGCAGGAAGGCGACCACGTCGTCGATCTCGCTGTCGTTAAGCGCCGGGGCTTCGCCGCGGCGGCGGTTGTAAGGCGCCTCGGTGGTGTTGACGTTGGCGCGGTAGGCGGCAGGCAGGTCGTCGAACTTCAGCACCGTGCCGTCAGCGGCCGTGGGGTAGAACTTTTCCGGGTTGGTGTCGCGCTGCACATAGAAGGTCAGTGCTTCTTTCAGGGTCTTGTAGCGGCCGTTGTGGAACAGCGCACCGCGCAGCGCCACGTTGCGCAGGCTGGGCACCTTGAAGGCACCGCACAGGTCGTTGCGAGCGGCCAGGTCGCCGCCTTCGCGAGCGCACAGGCCCAGGTCGAAGTAGGCGGCGTCGGCATTGGCCTTCAGCTCGGGGTTACGCGGCACACCCAGGTTGTCGTAGCTAAAGTCGGTGAACAGCGGCGGGCTGCCGCCAGCGGCTTTTGCCGACGGGTGGCAGGCCGCGCAGTTGCCTTTGTCGGGACTGTTGAACAGGGCCAGGCCGCGCAATTCGCTGGCCGACAACGTGGCCTGGCCGCGCAGGAAGGCGTCGTACTGGCTGCTGTAGGGGCGGAAGTCGGCGTCTTCCAGCTGGTAGGCCTGCAGGGCCAGAGTGATGCGGTCGAATGCCGCGTCCGGGCGGCTGAAGATATCGCTGCCGTACAGCGCCTTGAAGGCCGTGGCATAGGGTGCGCGGGCCAGCCGGGCGACCACCTCGGCCGGGCTGCCGTTGGCCATTTCCGCTGGGTTCAGGAAGGGCCGGCCGGCCTGGTCTTGCAGTGACCGCGCGCGGCCGTCCCAGAAGAAGCCGCCGGTCGGTGTGCCGTCGGCGGCAAAACGGAAGGCGCTGTTGCTGGCCAGGTAATTGATGCCCGGCGCGTTGCGCGCGCCTTGCTGGTCCAGCGTCGCGCCGCCGGGCTGCGCGGCCAGCGCGTTGGCCGCGCTGTGGCCGCGCTCGTCGGCGTGGCAACTGGCGCAGGCCTGCGCGCCCGAGGCCGACAGCGAGGTGTCGCGAAAAATCTTTTCACCCAGGCTGGCCGCAGCCGAGAGGGTGCTGGTGGCGCCGCTGCTGCTGTTGGCACCGCTGGCACTGTTGCTGTTGCTGTTGCTGTTGGTGTTGCTGTTGCTGTTGCTGGCCGACTCGGCCGCGCTGCCCGCGCCGCCGCAGCCGGCCAGCGCCAGGGCCAGGGCCAGGGCCAGCGTTGCAGCCAACACCGGAACCATCCTCCGGCCGAAATGGGCCGATGTCGACACTGAAACGCGCTGGCTGGTCTGGGTCTGCATGCCCCGCATTGTAGGTCAATTGCGAATCGTTCGTATTTAGATCTCACTGTTCCACATCAAGTCGGACGTGGGTGCCAGCGCCAGTGCCAGGCGGGCAATGCCTGGCGGGCAGTGCCAGGCTGCCAACCCCGCCGCTAAACTGCCCGCCTGACCCGCTCACCCTTGCGCACATGCTCACTTTCCAGCAGATCATCCTCAAGCTGCAGACGTACTGGGACGCCCAGGGCTGCGCGCTGCTGCAGCCCTACGACATGGAAGTCGGCGCCGGCACCAGCCACACCGCCACCTTCCTGCGCGCGCTGGGGCCTGAGCCCTGGAAGGCGGCGTACGTGCAGCCCAGCCGCCGACCGAAGGACGGCCGCTACGGCAACAACCCCAACCGCCTGCAGCACTACTACCAGTACCAAGTAGTGCTGAAGCCAGCACCGTCGAACATCCTGGAGCTGTATCTGGGCAGTCTGGAAGCACTGGGTTTCGACTTGAAAGCCAATGACGTCCGCTTCGTCGAAGACGACTGGGAGAACCCCACGCTGGGCGCCTGGGGTCTGGGCTGGGAGGTCTGGCTGAACGGCATGGAAGTGACGCAGTTCACCTACTTCCAGCAGGTCGGCGGCATCGACTGCAAACCGATCACCGGCGAGATCACCTACGGCCTGGAACGCCTGGCGATGTACCTGCAGGGCGTGGACAACGTCTACGACGTCGTGTGGACCGAGACACCGCAAGGACAGCTGAAATATCGCGACGTTTACCACCAGAACGAGGTCGAGCAGAGCACCTACAACTTCGAGCACAGCGACGTGGACTTCCTGCTCGTCGCCTTCGCTGCGCATGAAAAGCAAGCCCGGCATTTGATCGAACAGCAGCTCGCCCTGCCGGCCTACGAACAGGTGCTGAAAGCCGCCCACGCCTTCAACCTGCTGGACGCCCGCGGTGCCATCAGCGTGACCGAACGCGCGGCCTACATCGGCCGCATCCGCAACCTGGCGCGCAGCGTGGCGGCCGGCTACCTCGACAGCCGTTTGCGGCTCGGTTTCCCGATGGCACCCAAGGCCTGGGCCGATGAAGTCACCGCGCAGTTGCTGAAAAAGGCGGCATGACATGACCACCGCGAACCTGCTGGTTGAACTGTTCGTCGAAGAACTGCCACCCAAGGCGTTGAAGAAGCTGGGCGAGGCTTTTGGAAGCTTGCTTCTTAACGGTTTGAAGGCTCATGGCTTAGCCGCTGAGGCCGCTGCTCTGACCGTCTTCGCCAGTCCGCGACGGTTGGCGGCGCACATCAGTGACGTTGCGGCGCACGCGCAGGACTCCGAATTGGTACGCAAGGTGATGCCGACGTCGGTGGGACTGGACTCCGATGGTCAACCTACTCCCGCATTGCGCAAGGCAATGGAAAAGCTCGGCCGGGCGGCTTTGGTTGACCGCTGGCCCTTGGCTGCCGATGGCCCTGATCGCCTTTACGCCGAAGGCGATGGCAAAAACCGGGCGGTCTTCTTTAGAACGCTTGTCAAGGGTTCGGCGCTTCAAGTTGGCCTGCAGAACGCCCTCGACGACGTCGTCGCAAAGTTGCCGATACCCAAGCTCATGCAGTACCAGCTTGCCGATGGCTGGACCAGCGTGCACTTCGTCCGCCCGGCGCACGGCCTGGTGGCTTTGCACGGCGGCGATGTGGTGGCCGTCACGGCGCTCGGTTTGGAGTCCGGCCGAACCACCACCGGCCACCGTTTCGAAGCCAGGCTTCCGGTCATCACGCTGCGCGACGCCGACAGTTATGCCGCGCAGTTGCGTGACGAAGGCGCGGTCATCGCCAGCTTCACCGAGCGTCGCGCGGAACTGGTCCGTCAGCTGCAAGCCGCCGCCGCGAAGGAAGGCCTGACGCCCATCGACGACGACGCGCTGCTGGACGAAGTGACCGGCTTGGTCGAACGCCCCAACGTGTTGCTGTGTCGCTTCGAACGCGAGTTCCTGGCCGTGCCGCCCGAATGCCTGATCCTGACGATGAAGGCCAACCAGAAGTACTTTCCGTTGTTGGACGGTCACGGCAAGCTGACGGAGAAATTCCTCGTCGTCAGCAACATCGCCCCGGCCGACCCCAGTCGGGTCATCCAAGGCAACGAACGCGTCGTGCGCCCGCGCCTGGCCGATGCGAAGTTCTTCTTCGACCAGGACCGCAAACGCACGCTGCACAGCCGCGTCGAAGGCCTGGGCCAGGTGGTCTACCACGGCAAGCTGGGCAGCCAGGGCGACCGCGCCGAGCGGGTGCGGGCCGTCGCCCACGCCATCGTCAACCAGCTGCGCATGGCCACCCTGCCGTACACGGTTGAAGCGCAGGACGAATTCGCCGTGCTCGACAGCAAGGTGCAGCAGGCCGCGCTGCTGGCCAAGACCGACCTGCTGACCGACATGGTCGGCGAATTCCCCGAACTGCAGGGCGTGATGGGTGGCTATTACGCGCGGCATGAAGGGCTGCGCGACGGCGTGGCGATTGCCATCGAAGACCACTACAAACCGCGCTTCGCCGGTGACGCGCTGCCGCGCAACCACAGCGGCACGGTGCTGGCGCTGGCCGACAAGCTGGAAACGCTGGCCGGGCTGTTCGGCATCGGGCAGGTGCCCACCGGCGACAAGGACCCGTTCGCGCTGCGCCGCCATGCTCTGGGCGTGCTGCGCATCCTGATTGAGAAGAACCTGCCGCTATCGCTGCCCGAGATGGTGACAGCGGCTGGCGCCGCTTTCCCCGAGGGCATGCTGACGGACGGCGACAAGGCGCAGGGTGCGCTGCTGCGTTTCGTCGATGACCGGCTGGTCGGATACCTGCGGGACCTGGGGTACGGCGCGCAGGAAGTGGAAGCGGTCACGGCCATCCGCAGCGGCAGCTGGGGGTCGCTGCCCAAGCGGCTGGCGGCGGTGCGCAGCTTTGCGGCGCTGCCCGAAGCCGCTTCGCTGGCCGCGGCCAATAAGCGTGTGGGCAACATCCTGAAAAAGATCGAAGGCGCGGTGCCGGCGGCGGTCAATGCCGCACTGCTGCAAGAGCCCGCCGAGCAAGCGCTGGCGCAGGCCTTGGCCGCCGTGCAGCCACTGGCCGACAGCTTGTTCGAACAGCACGACTACGCGGCTTCACTGCAGGCACTGGCCGCTTTGAAGGCGCCTGTCGATGCGTTCTTCGATCGCGTGATGGTCAACGCCGACGACGCCGCGCTGCGCGCCAACCGCCTGGCGCTGCTGGCCAGCCTGCACGCGGCAATGAACCGGGTGGCCGATCTGTCGCGGCTGGCGTCATGAGCCCCGCACGGCCGTCCGAAGGGGTTCGCACCGCAGTGCGCAGCACGGAGGTTTCAATGAGCCCCGCACGGCCGTCCGAAGGGGTTCGCACCGCAGTGCGCAGCACGGAGGTTTCACGATGAGCCTGTCCAACCGCAGCCACGCGACGCACGCCACCCAATTGGTCATCCTGGGCCGCGACGGGGTGCTCAACGAATACCGCGAAGGTCACGTCACAGGACCCGAAGAATGGACCGCCCTGCCTGGCGCACTGGAAGCCGTATCGCGCATCAACCACGCCGGCTGGCATGTGGTGGTGGCCACCAACCAGGCCGGCATCGGCCGCGGCATGATCGACATGGCGGCCGTCAACGCGGTGCATGCCCACATGAACCAGCAGATGACGGGGCAGGGCGCGCGCATCGACGCGGTGTTCTTCTGCCCGCACACGCCCGAAGACCAGTGCGAATGCCGCAAGCCCAAACCCGGGATGTTGCAAGAGATCGGACGCCGTTACGGCGTCGATCTGGCCAACGTGCCCTTTGCGTCAGACACCTTGCGCGACTTGCTGGCCGCGCAGGCCGCCGGCTGCGAACCGCACCTGGTGCAGACCGGCCGCGCCGCTGCGCTCAGCGACGCGCAGCTGGAAGACATCGTGCAGCAAGTACCCCGCACCCGCGTGCACGGCAACCTGGCGGGCTTCGCCGAGTTCTTGCTGAGGCGCGGCAACGTCGACGACTCGGCCAGCGGAAGCCTGTCTTGATGAAAGTCGTCTGATGAAAACCATCTGGGCTGTGCGTTCGCTGCTCTTCGTGCTGTGGATGGCGGCCACCGTGATCCCCTGGGCCATGATGGCGCTGCTGCTGTCGATCTTCGTGCGCGGCAAGAAGCTGTACTGGCCGACGATGTACTGGCTGACCATCGCGATCTGGGGCGCCAAGGTCATCTGCGGCGTGAAGTACCGCGTGCACGGTCTGCACCACCTGCCGCAGGCCGACAACCCGAACGCCGCGGTGGTGCTGGCGGCCAAGCACCAAAGCACCTGGGAAACGTTCGCCTTCCCCACCTTCATGCCGCATCCGCTGGCCTATGTATTCAAGCGTGAATTGCTTTATGTGCCGTTTTTCGGCTGGGCCATGGGCCGGCTGGACATGATTCACATCGACCGCAGCAAGCGCGCCGAGGCCTGGAGCAAGGTGGCCGCGCAGGGCAAGCGCATGGCAGGCGTTGGCATCTGGGTGATCATGTTTCCAGAAGGCACGCGCACGCCGCGGGGCGGGCAGGGGGTCTACAAGAGCGGCGCGTCGCGGCTGGCCATCGCCAGCGGTGTGCCCATCGTGCCCATCGCCGCCAGCAGCGCCAAGTGCTGGCCGCGCAAGAGCTTTCTGCTGCGGCCGGGGATGGTGGATGTATCGATCGGCGTGCCAATACCCAGCAGCGGGCGCCAGCCCGATGAGCTGATGAAGGAAGTCGAGGCCTGGATCGAAGCCGAGATGCGGCGCCTCGACCCCGCGGCCTACCGGAGCTGACCGGCAGCGGGCCCAGCCCTGGCCCACCCAGCCCTGGTGGGCCCCGCTGACCTCGGCGCCTGCAACCTAGAATTGCAGCCATGTCCTTGGGCCCCGCCGTCTTTTCGCTGTTGCAGTTGTCGCTGTTTGATGAGCTGCCAGCCGCTCCCGCATCAGGCCCCGCACCCGCACCCGTCACGCCCGCACCCGTTACGCCCGCCGTCGAATTTCGCCATCCGCGATCGCAACGCGAAATTGCCTTGGGCAGCCACCGCGTGGCCTACGAACTGCGCCGCTCACGGCGCCGCAGCATCGGCTTCGTCGTGGGTGCGGAGGGCCTGAGCGTCAGCGCGCCGAAATGGGTGGGCTTGGGCGACATCGAAACCGCGCTGCGCGAAAAGGCGGCGTGGATCCTGCGCAAGCTGCAAGAGCAGCGCGAACGCGGCCAGCGCCTGACCGCCGCCAAGGTCGATTGGCGCGAGGGCACGGCCATCCCTTTCCTCGGCGAAAACGTGATCCTGCTGCTGGACCGCTGCACCACGGGCGCCGTGCTGCACACCGCAACCGACACACTGCCCGGCGTGCCGCGCCTGAGCTTGCACCTGGGCCTGCCGCCATCGGCCGCGCCCGAGCAGATCCGCGATGCCGTGCAAAGCTGGCTGCAGCGCCAGGCGCGGCGCGTCTTCGAGGAACGCTGCGCGCTGTTCACGGCGCGTCTGGGTGTGCGCGTGAAGCGCTTGTCGCTCAGCTCCGCTGCCACCCGTTGGGGCAGCGCCAGTGCCGACGGATCGGTGCGCTTGAACTGGCGCTTGATCCACTTCGGCCTGCCGGTGATCGACTACGTGGTGACCCACGAACTGGCCCACCTGCGTGAAATGAACCACAGCCCGGCCTTCTGGGACGTGGTGCGGCAGGCGCTACCCGACTACGAACAGGCCCGTGGCGCGCTGCGCTACGAGGTGCTGCCGGTCTTCGACTGAAACCCCGGGCTGAGGGTGGTCCGCAGCGCGAAGTCTCCACCCTTGTGAGGATGGCTCGGGTGCAAGTGCCCGTCGATACTCGGTTCGTCACCGTCATCACGCAGGCGAAAAACACGGGCATTGCAAGCTGGGAGGCTTGCACGGACAGCGGCAGTCCCGAATCATCGGGTCTGCCGCTTTTTCGTTGGCCGGCCGGTACTCACCGGCAGTCACCGGTACTCAGCGGTACTCAGCGGTACTCAGCGCGCCGTGCGGTAGCGCAACACGCCGTCCGCACCCGACACCGCCAGCAGGCGGCCTCTGCCGGCCAGCGCATGCAGGTGGGCAATGGCTTCGCCCATCGCGAAGGTGGTCTGGTGCAGGTCGAGCTGGCGTTTGAACATCACCGGCAGGATGTCGGCTGCGCTGTGCGGCGCCTCGGCGCAGGCCTGCAGCACCTCGGCGTAGCGGTCTTCGTGGTGCTGCAACAGCTGCGCAATGCGTTCGTGCAAGCCAGTGAAAGGCTTGCCGTGGGATGGCAGCACCAACGTGCTGGCAGGTAGCGCGCGCATTGCCGCGATCGAGCGCAAATACAGCGGCAGCGGGTCGCCCTCGGGCTCGATGTCGATGACGCTGACGTTGGTGGAAATGCGCGGCAGCACCATGTCGCCCGAGATCAGCACGCCCAGTTCGGGGCAGTGCAGCGCGATGTGCTCGGGCGCATGGCCGTAGCCCGCGATGCAGTGCCAGGCGCGGCCGTTCACCGTCAGCAGCTGGCCGTCCATCAGGCGCCGGTAGCGGGTGGGCACAGCGGGCACCATGCTGGCGTAGTAGTTGCTGCGGCCGCGCACCTTGGCCAGTGAGTCGGCGTCGGTCAGGCCGTGCCGGGCGAAGAAACGCGCGGCGCTGTCGCCGCCAAAGCCTTCGGTCAGGCCCAGGCTGGCCATGCGTGCGGCATTCCAGTCGGTACCGCTGATCCACAAGCGGCATTCGTGCGTCGGCGTGCTCCAGCGTTCGCACAACCACTGCGCCAGCCCGATGTGGTCGGGGTGCATGTGCGTGACGACCACGCGCAACACGGGCAGGCCCTGCAGTTCGGTCGCGAAAATCTGCTCCCACAACGTCTTCGTGGCGTCGTTGGCGATGCCGCAGTCGACGATCGTCCAGCCTTGAACGTCGCCATCCGTGCCGCTGTGCACATCGCGCAGCAACCACAGATTGATGTGGTCCAGCGCAAAGGGCAAGGCCATGCGCAGCCAGCGCACGCCGGGGGCCAATTCCAGCGTGGTGCCTGGGGCGGGCAGCGTGTCGCCGTGTGGGTAGTGCAGGGCACTCTCTTGGGCGTTGGCCATGGTTTGTATATTTGTGGTGGCGAGGGCGTTGATACCGTGGGCAGTTTAACGATGCCGGCTGCAATCCGTGTCACCCTGCAACCCACTCACCCGGCGCCGTCGCACGCGCGCCGCGCAACCAGGAAAAAACGACATGAACCTACCCGGCCTGAATTTTCAACTCGGCGAAGACATCGACGCGTTGCGCGACGCGGTACGTGATTTCGCGCAGGCCGAGATAGCACCGCGCGCCGCCGAGATCGACCGTAGCGACCAGTTTCCGGCCGACCTGTGGCGCAAGATGGGCGACGTGGGTGTGCTGGGCATTACCGTACCGGAGGCCGATGGCGGCGCGGGCATGGGCTATCTGGCGCACATGATCGCGATGGAAGAAATCAGCCGCGCGTCGGCCTCGGTCGGCTTGAGCTACGGCGCGCACAGCAACCTGTGCGTCAATCAACTCAAGCGCAACGGCAGCGAAGCACAGCGCCGGAAATACCTGCCGAAGTTGATCAGCGGCGAACACGTCGGGGCGCTGGCGATGAGCGAACCGGGTGCCGGCAGCGACGTCATCAGCATGAAGCTGAAGGCCACTGCAACGGCGGGTGGCTATTTGCTGAACGGCACCAAGATGTGGATCACCAACGGCCCCGACGCCGACGTGATGGTGGTCTACGCCAAGACCGAACCCGAACTGGGCGCGCGCGGCGTGACGGCCTTCATCGTCGAAAAGGGCATGCCGGGCTTTTCCACCGCGCAAAAGCTCGACAAGCTGGGGATGCGCGGCAGCCACACCGGCGAGATGCTGTTCAACAACGTCGAGGTGCCCGCCGCCAATGTGCTGGGGCAACTCAACGGTGGTGCCAAGGTCTTGATGAGCGGCCTGGACTACGAACGCGCGGTGTTGGCCGCCGGGCCGCTGGGCATCATGCAGGCGGTGATGGACAACGTCATCCCGTACACCCACGACAGGAAGCAGTTCGGGCAATCGATCGGCGAATTCCAGCTGATCCAGGGCAAGGTGGCCGACATGTACACCGTGCTGCAGGCCGGCCGCGCCTTTTGCTACACGGTGGGCAAAAACCTTGATCTGCTGGGTGCCGAACATGTGCGTCAGGTGCGCAAAGACTGCGCCAGCGTGATCTTGTGGTGCGCCGAGAAGGCCACCTGGATGGCTGGCGAAGGCATCCAGATCTTCGGCGGCAACGGCTACATCAACGATTACCCGCTGGGCCGTTTGTGGCGCGATGCCAAGCTGTATGAAATCGGCGCAGGGACTTCAGAAATCCGCCGCATGCTCATTGGCCGCGAGCTGTTTTTAGAGACCTGCTAACGCGCAAAGCTGTTCATGCCTTTACGCCATCTGCTACAACACAACCGCTCCTGGGCCGCTGAGACGGTGCGTGAGCGTCCGCAATTCTTTACCAATTTGTCAGAGCAGCAAAAGCCGCGCTACATGTGGATAGGTTGCAGCGATTCGCGGGTTCCTGCCAACCAGAT
>JAYSYH010000307.1:0-10205 GCA_043716645.1 Betaproteobacteria bacterium
CCCGCTGCAGTTGCTGAAGGACGTCGGCTTGGGTTACCTGACGCTGGGCCAACCGTCACCCACGCTGAGCGGTGGCGAGGCGCAGCGCATCAAGCTGGTTACCGAACTGAGCAAGGTGCGTGATGACGTCACGCGACGCGGCCAGCGCGCGCCGCGCACGCTGTACGTGCTGGACGAGCCGACCGTGGGCCTGCACATGGCCGATGTGGAAAAACTTATCCGCGTGCTGCATCGGCTGGTCGAAGGCGGGCACAGCGTGGTGGTCATCGAGCACGACCTGGACGTGATCGCCGAAGCCGACTGGGTCATCGACCTGGGGCCGGAAGGCGGCGCCAACGGCGGGCGCATTGTCGTGGCCGGACCGCCCGAAGCGGTGGCGGCTTCGGGCTCGCACACGGGGGTGGCATTGGGCGGCGTGCTGACGCGCCGCTGAGAACCGACCGCCCATTAAAAACGCCGCTGAAGAGCGGCGTTTTCTTTGCAGCACGCTGCGGGTGCAGCGCCTGCCTGCGCAGCGCCTGCCCGCTCAGCGCCTGCCCGCTCAGCGTCTGCAGCGGGGCGCGACTGCGGTCAAGCCACCTTGCGGAGCTTGAAGGCCAGCAGGCCCAACCCTAGCCCCATCATCGCGTAAGTGCTGGCTTCCGGCACCGGCACCGGCACGTAGTTGATGTTGTCCACGCCAACCCAGTCGCTGAACGAACCCGGCGTGATGACCACGCTGGTGATGGACGCGGCAGCGAACGACAACGTGAACTGGCCGGTGGCCACGGTGCTGGTGACGTTGCCGATCTGGGTGACGCCGTTGTAGGCAATCAGGCGCACATCCGCCGGGGTGGCAACGCCCGCGAAAGCAGCGCTGATCGAATTGATGGGCGTGGTGAAAGTGATCCTGAAGGTGGGATCGCCGTTTTCATTCAACCAGCCGTTGAAGCTGCGCAGGATGTTGCCGCTGACGATGGGCGGGGTGCCCAGACCGCCGACGTCAGCGCCAGTCGACGAGACGATGGTCATGTCGGTGTTGGTGGCCCAGTCGCCAGATGGGCCACCGGTGCCCGTGAAGGCGTTGGGGCTGAAGGTCGCTCCGAGGGCGGCGTACTGGTTGGCAAGCGTCGTGCCGACAGCCAGGTTCTCGAAATCGATGAGCACGGCGCTGGCCTGGCCAGCGGCCAGCAGCAGGCCGGCGGCAGCGGCGGCAAAAACGGTCTTCTTCATTATGGGATGCTCCAAAGCGATGGTCGGCTAGCGCCTGACCGGGCGACAAAAACGTAAGCGTTGATGATCCGTCGTTTGTATGAAATTGCGCGGGATCGATACGAAAACTTACGGGCCAACCCCGTACTTTGGGGGGGTCAATGGTCGAACAGCCGACCCAGGCCAGGCAGCACCCGCGGGTCGACCTGGGTCGTGCTGTCGTGGGCCATCAAGCGCAGGGCCCGGGTCTGCAACTGCACGGCGTCGTCGCGGTCGCCGCAGCGGTCCAGCACGTCACTGACCCGCAGCAGGACCTTGATTTCCCATTCGGGGTCGGCCACGCGGGCGGCCAGGGTGCTGGCTTCAAAGGCGTGGTCGCGGGCGCGCTCGCGGGCGGCGTGGCCCAGCCCGGCAGCCCGCAAATCCTGGCTGCTGGCCAGGCGTTCGCACAGGTCGCACAGCGCGCACAGCAGGTCCACGGTCTGATCGGTGGCGTTGGCAGCGCGGGCCCAGCGTAGCGCGCTTTCCAGGTAGGTCTCGGCCTGAGCCAGCGCGTGCATCGCCGCCAAGCCGCGTGCCATCTGCGCCAGTGCAGCGCTGATGGCATGTGCCTGACCTTGCTGTTCAGCCGCGTCCAGGGCCGCTGCAGCTGCGCGCACGGCATGGCGGGCGGGCTCGTCGTGCGGCAGGGGATCGGGCTTGTAAGTCATGGCAGCGGTTTCTCGGCATCAGGGCGGGGAAGCGATGAACGCATCCTAGCCAGCGGTACCTTCGCGGCCTTCCCCGCGTTCACGGGGGCGACGCGTGCAGGTGTCACGGTGCGGCTGCTACCGGGCTGGATGAAATGAAAACAGCCGGGGCGCAAGGCCACGGCTGTTGGGGGAAGGCGGCAATCAGAACGATCAGGCAGCGCGCTTTCGGCGCCAGGCGCGGCCCGCGATGGCGCAGCCACCCGCCAGCATCAGCGCCCAAGCTGCCGGTTCGGGCACGGCCAGGGCCGTGATCGTCGCCGTTGCGCTGCCGCCCACACAGTCGGTGCAGTTCAGGAACCAGCCAAAAGAGCCGCTGGCGGTGTATTGCCGGCTGCCGCTCTGGTTGACGGCGCCGCCCAGGTCAGACAACGTGATGGCCACGCCATCGACCAGCACGCCGAACATGTCGCCGGCAGGCCCGGCGCCATCGGCCGTGGTGTAGGCCCAGTTGAACGAGTAGGTGCCAGGGACTGCATACAGGGCCTGGATGCGGCAGGGTCCCAGGACCGAGTAGCTGGCGCCCGTGCAGCCGTTGGGCTCGGCGTTGCCGCCGTTCAGCACCAGCGATGCGCTGGTTGCGTTGGCCGAACCGCCGCTCGCGTTGATCGCGAGGTTGCCAGTTGCGCTAATGGCCAGCGCGCCGGGCGCGCCCGGGCCGATGAAAGGCACGGCCAGCGCTGGGGCCGCCGATGCAGCCAACAGCAGAACAGCGAGGGTCTTGTTCATGGGGTGCGCCGATCGAAGGTGGTGGTGGGTAGTGCCACGCCGACCAGCACCATGCTGGCCTGCGCGGCGGCGATCAATGCGGTGCGGTCGGCGTCCAGCAGGTAGCCCTGGGCGTAGGCGCTGTTGGCTGCGTCGATGACACGGGCGACGTAGCCGGCGTGATTCACGTAACGCTCTTCCAGCGACAGCCGCGTGTCGCCGGTGCCTTGGCGTTCGGCCTTGGTCGTCGCAAAAGGGATGAATCCGCCCACGTAGTTGCAGACCTGTCCCTTGTGGAAGCCGGCGGTGGAAATGTTCCAGCCCGTGTAGGTGCCCAGCGGCGCCATGTTCAACACCGTGGGCACACCGCCCAGTTCGTTGCCGTCGGCGTCGATGCGCGGCACCTTCATCGGTATCACCTGCGTGATCGGCGGCGGCAGGTTGGTCGCCACACCTGTGGCGTCGCTCTTGTTGAACAGCGGGCCCCAGTCGTAGTCGAACACCGGGAAGATGAAGTTCTCGGGCTTGAAGATGTTGTAGTCCACGCCCGGCACTCCGGCCGGGAAGTTGGCGCCGATGAAGGACGGGTCGACCAGGTTGCCGCCGGCCAGCGTCGGGTAGCGGCTGGGCGGCGGCAGCGTGCCGTTCAACAACCACGCGCGCAGTGCCGAGCGGATGACGCTGACCATCTGCGTCGAAGGCATCGGGTTGGCCAGCAGCGCCGCCGGCGCGCCGGCGTTGTAGTTGTTGCCCGGGCATCCGGCCGTGGCCGTGGGTTTGGGCACGAAGTAGGTGCTGAGCGCGCCGCCGTTGCCACCGTGGGTGGTGCTGGGGATGTAGTAGCGGCGCACGTTGCGCGTCAGCGGGATGTCGGTGTCGGCGCTGGTGCCGACCCATTCCATCGTCATCTTCAACGCGTAGACCTCGGCGCTGCCGAAGTGCTCGATGATCTTCGGGCAGGTGCCGTTCAGGTTGCAGCGCGAGAAGATGCTCTTCGTCGGGTTGCCGCGCAGCGGGTCGGGGAAGTCGGTCCACCACTGCGCGCCTTCGCTGCCGGGTTGGTACAGCTCCAGCACGCCGTCGGCCTGGCCCCAGCGCATGTTGGCCACCACGCGGCGGCCGGCAATCTGCGGCCAGGCGCCGTCGTGAACCTTGCGGTTGCTCTCGTCCTGGTTCATGCCCATGTAGATGAGCTGCCGCGTGAAGTTGCCCGACTGCGACGAGCCGCGGATGGCCGATACGGTGATGCGCCCGGCGATCGGGTTGGCGGTGCCGAAGTCATCGGCCGCCGCGAACTTGAAGAACGAACCGACGTCTCGGAAGGCCGCGATGCCGGCGCCCAGCACGTAGGCGCCTTTGGCCGGGTAGACCAGCTGGTACAGCAGGTTGGCGTCGAAGCCATTCTTCAGGCAGATCTGCACTGGCAGGCTGCCGGGCAGCGACGTGATGGTGATGTTCTGCGGCGTGCCCGGCCAAGGGTTGGCTGCACTGCAGGTGGCATAGGCCCAGTCGGTGGACGGGATCACCGAACCCACCGTCACGACGCCGTCGCTGGTTTCGCGGGTGTGGGTGGTCAGCGTGGCCTGCGTGGTGTCCAGCGTGGCCGGCAGGTAGGGCACCGGGTTGCCGCCGATCAGCAGCCCCTGCGATGCCGCACCGCTGCGGTTGACGATGCGGGCCAGCACGTTGCCGGTGATCAGCGTGCCGGTGGCGTCCTTGGCCATCGGCAGCACCAACCAGTGGTTGGTGCCGGTGGCGTGGTTGGCAGGCACGGCGGTGGCGCCGGCGTTGTCGCCCTGCCAGGCGCTGGCCAGCAGCACGTCGCCATTGCCCAGGCCGACGCCGGTGGGGCTGATGGTGCCGCCGCGGTTGGGCACGTCGTGCCACATCAGGCCGCTGGCCCCGCTCATGTCCACCGGCTTGTTGATCGTGAAGGCGGCCTCGTAGCGCAGCTTGCCGTCGGTGTCCAGGCCCAGGCCCAGGTCGTTGATGACCGTGTTGTGGGCGTCCGTGGGATCAAGTTCCCCGAAGGCCCGGCCGCGCACGGTTTCGTAGGGCACGCTCAGGCCGGCCAGTGCCGTGGTGTTGTCGATGATGATCCGGGTGACACGGGCCTGGGCGGGCACGGTTGCCGCAGCGCAGGCTGCCGCGATCAAGTTCAATGCCAGGCGGGTGCAGGACCTGTGGAATGCGCGTTGCTTCATGGATGTCTCCGTCCTCAGGCCGCGATGCCTGCTCGCGGCTCTGTACGGGACAAGTCTAGAAACGCGCCGGCACCACCGTTCGCGGGTTAGCCCGCGAACGGTAGCCATTTATCCGGATATTTGGCGGCCCTTCAGGCCCGCGCCGGCGTTGCGTGCCGCCAGCCACTTCCACACCCGCCAGCCCAGCAGCACCGCCATCACGGCCGCGTAGACCGACCATTCCCCGAAATTCTGCTTGGCCGCGCGCATCCAGAAGAAGTGCAGCAGGCCCAGCAAGGCGGTGGCGTAGACCAACTTGTGCAGCAGCTGCCAGCGCGCCACGCCCAGCGCCTTGATGGCGCGGTTGAACGAGGTGGCGGCCAGCGGCGCCATCAGCAGCAGCGCCGCGGTGCCGACCAGGATGAAGGGCCGCTTGGGGATGTCTTTCAGGATGGCGTTGATGTCGAAGCCCATGTCCAGCCAGGCAAAGCCCAGGAAGTGCAGCACCCCGTAGAAGAAGGTGAACAGCCCCAGCATGCGCCGCAGCCGGGCCAGCGCGCTCAGGCCGAAGGTCTGGCGCAGCGGCGTGACGGCCAGCGTGATGCACAGCAAGCGCAGCGTCCAGTCGCCGCTGCTGCGGATCAACTTTTCCGCCGGGTTGGCGCCGAGCTGGTCTGCCCAAGCGCCATAGAACAGCCATAGGAAAGGCGCAAGCGCCAGCAGGAAGAGCAGCGGTTTGGCGGCCTTGTGCAGCAGCAGCTTGTTCAGGCGCTGCGTGGGTTTCAGCGGCGGGACGGGCTTCAGCGGTGGCGCTGCGCGGCTCGGCTGCACCAAGGTCAGTGCCATCAGAAGAACTTTTTCAGGTCCATGCCGGCGTAAAGCTGCCCGACCTGCGGTTCGTAGCCGTTGAACATCAGCGTCGGGCGCTTCTTAGCGAACAGGCCGTCTTCGCCGATGCGGCGTTCGGTGGCCTGGCTCCACCGCGGGTGGTCGACCTTGGGGTTGACGTTCGAATAGAAGCCGTATTCCTGCGGGATGGCCGACTCCCAGCTGGTCGCGGGTTGCTTTTCGACGAAGCGGATCTTGACGATGCTCTTGCCGCTCTTGAAGCCGTACTTCCACGGCACCACGGCGCGCACCGGGGCGCCGCTCTGGTTGGGCAGCACCTCGCCGTACAGGCCGAAAGTCAGCAGCGTCAGCGGGTGCATGGCTTCGTCCATGCGCAGGCCTTCGACATAAGGCCAGTCGAGCGAGCGGCCCGACAAGCCGGGCATCTGGGCCTTGTCGGCCAGGGTCACGAACTGCACGTACTTGGCGTTGCCGGTGGGCTCGACGCGCTTGATCAGTTCGGCCAGCGAGTAGCCGACCCAGGGCACCACCATCGACCAGCCTTCCACGCAGCGTAGGCGGTAGATCCGCTCTTCCATCGGCGCCAGCTTGAGCAACGCGTCCAGGTCCCAGGTGCCGGGCTTCTTGACCTCACCTTCGATGGCCACCGTCCACGGCCGCGGCTTCAAGGTACCGGCGGTGCGCGCCGGGTCGGCCTTGTCGGTGCCGAATTCGTAGTAGTTGTTGTAGCTGGTGATGTCGGCATAGGGCGTGACCTTGTCCATCACCAGCGCGCCGGGCACCGCGCTCTTGGCGCCAGCCAGTGCGGCCAGCTTGCCCGGGCGGGCGGTCTGCGCGTGAGCCTGCCAGGGCAGAACCGTGCCGGCGGCTGCCGCAGTGGTGGCGGCCAGTGCCTGCATCCAATGGCGGCGCTGCTGGTAGACGCCCTGGGGCGTGATCTCGGTGCTTCGGGCGTGGTGGTGAGCGGTGGACTTGAGCAGGTGCATCGTGACTCCGTTGGGGTTGACGTGATGTGGGACAGGGTCGTCCGACCTTAGAAACTTACAAAGGCCACCACCGATGCAGCAACCTTGCCACAAAGCAGAAGGGCCGGTCTGTCACCGGCCCTTGTCGTTGTGCAGACGTGGCGTGGCCTTCAGTGCAGCCCGGCGACGTAGTCGGCCACGGCCTTGATTTCGGCGTCGTTCAATTTGCCGGCAATGCCCGTCATCTGCGCGTTGTTCGCGCGCAGGCCCGAGCGGAAAGCGAGCAGCTGGGCTTCAGCGTAGTCGGCATGCTGACCGCCGATGCGCGGGTACTGGGCCGGGATGCCGGCGCCGTTCGGGCTGTGGCAGCCGGCGCAGGCGGGCACCTGTTTGCTGGCGATACCGCCGCGGTAGATTTTTTCGCCCAGGGCGACGGTGTTCTTGTCCTTGGCAAAGCCTGGCTTGGCGGTCTTGCTGGCGTAGAAGGCCGCGATGTGCTTCATGTCTTCTTCGGTGGGAATGCTGGCCGCCATGCCCGACATGATCGCGTTCTTGCGCTTGCCAGACTTGTACTCAACCAGCTGCTTGACCAGGTATTCGGGGTGCTGCCCCTGCAGGATGGGGTTGGCCGGAATGCCGCGCGAGCCGTCCTGGGTGTGGCAGGCACCGCACGCGGCCGCCAGTTGTTGACCTTTGGCCAAGTCGGCCTTGAAGGGAGCCGCCGCTTCCACGGCGGCCGACGGGCCGGCGTACATCACGGCAAGCACCGATGCAGCCAGCAGCGTCTGTGCATGGGCAGCCCAGCCGGAACGCGGAACGGGAACAAGAGTCGACTTCATGCGAGAGCCTTCAACAAGGTGTTGCGAGGACAACAAACCGCGAATTTTACAATGCAGCATGAAAAGCACCTTGCACTCTGCCGTAACGCCCCCTGGCGCAGCCGAGAAAACCGCACTCGCCTGGACCCACAGCGCGCGTTTTTTGACGACTGCCAGCCAACTCGACCAGCTGCCCACGCTGGAATTGCCCGAGATCGCCTTCGTGGGCCGCAGCAATGCCGGCAAATCCACGGCCATCAACCGGCTTGCTCAGCAGAAGCGGCTGGCCTTCGCGTCGCGCACGCCCGGCCGCACCCAGCACTTGAATGTCTTCGAAGTTGGGCCGAAAGATGCTGCGGACACCCTGTTCGTCGACCTGCCTGGTTATGGCTACGCGGCGGTGGAGCGGTCGGCCAAGCTGCGCTGGCAGGCGGTGATGTCGGACTACCTGCAACTGCGCCGGCCGCTGCACGGCGTGGTGCTGATGATCGATTCGCGGTTGGGCTTCACCGACCTCGATCGCCGCCTGCTGGCGTTGATGCAGCCGCGCCTGGTCAATGGCGAAGTGCGACTGTTGGCCGTGCTGACCAAGGCCGACAAGCTCAACCGCAGCCAGGCGCAGCTGGCCTTGCTGGCCGCGCAAGAGCTGTTGGCCGAGGCCACCACCGAGGCGTCCGACATCAGCGTGACGCTGTTTTCGGCGCTCAGTCGAGAGGGCCTGGGTGACGTGGCCGTAGCGGTTCACGGCTGGACGCACGGCGAGAGGCCAGCGCTGCCCGACCTGCCCGAACTGTTTGAACTGCCCGAACTGGCCGAACTGCCTAAAGTCGCACCGGACAACTTTTCAAGCGGCGTCTGACGCCGTCATCTGGTCGTGCACGCGCGTCGCGGCCGAGGCGACGATCGAGCGTTGTTTGAGTTTTTTCGCCAGCCGTGCGCCGTGCATCATCAGCAGCGCACCGCGCCGCACCGCCCAGGTGGCGTCTGAGCCACCGTCGCCGAACAGCCAGACCTCGCGCCGATCGCCCGGCCACAGCAGCGCGGCGTGGACCCAGCGGCCTTGCAGGAACAGGCGCACCCAGTCGCCGGGCTGCAGGCTGTCGAGCCAGTTTTCGGCATCGGCGCGCGAGCCAGGCACCGGCGCTGCCTCTTCCATCAATTCGGCCGGCACGGTGTCGAGCTGCGGCACGTCGAGCATGCCGTGCATCGTGGACGGCGCAGCGTGGCCGGCGGCCAGTTTGTCTTCCAGATTTTGCAGCGCCCCGATGTGGCTGGACGCGGCCGACAGCCGCCGCGTAAATCGCTTGTGCAGGAAGGCTTCCAGGCGGTCATAAGCCCAGCGGTACAGGCGCGCGTCCTGTTCGGGTTCGGCGGCCAGTTGGTCGGCTGCAGCCTGGGCCAGCCGCAGAAGTTGGATGCGGTCGGGATCGTGGGCGTCGGGCGTCATTTGCGCTTCGAATACCAGGCGGTTGATGAAGCGCCACAGTGGGTGTTTGTCCTGGTCCAGCAGGCTGGCGTCGCGCAGCGTCATTCGCAGCGCGGGGCTGTGCAGGCGAGCGATGACGGGTCTGGCGTCAACGGGTACGCGCTCGTCCGCCAGCATGGCTTCGAAGAGCCGGCTGACCAGTTCGACGGCCTGGCGGTCGGCGTGGCTGGCGGCGCTGCCTGCCACGTCGCTCCAGCGCTCCAGCGCAGCCGTTGCCAGCCGCGGCGCTGCGCGCGGCGCGCTGCGCTCGGTGGTGGTGGCGGCGTGGCCGGATGGCTGCGTACGCGGCGAACGGGGGGCGGGCGGGGCGAGCAGGGCTGAAGAAGGGCGTGCCGGCACGGCGTCGAACGGCGCCGGCATGCTGTCGCGCATGCGGTGCAAGTCGGGGCTGAAGGTGGTTTCGCCGAAGCGCCCGGCGCTGCGCACGCCCGACGGCAAAATCACGGTGCGGTAGGCCGCCGGTTGCACGCCCTGCGCTTCCAGCCGCGACGAAGCGCCGGCGTAGGCCTTGCGCAGCAGCGGGGCCAGCGCCGGGCCGGCCTGGCGCATCAGCGCCACCTGGTGCCCGGTGCTCAGCGGCAGGGCCTGCACGGCGGTGCCCAGCGCACGGGCGTAGGTCTCGGCGCGAAAGGGGTTGTGATCGCGAGAGACGTCCATGTCGCCGACCAGCGCCGAAGTGAAGGTCTGCAGGTCGCGCAGTTCGTGTTCGCAGCTGCTCTTGATCAGTTCGATGGCGTGCGACAACTCGACGTCCAGCGCCACCGTGTCTTCATCCACCAGAGCCAGCGCCAGCGGCTTGGACGGCGCTGCGCTGCGCCTGGGCTGGTGCCAGGCCAGATCTTCCTGCACCTGCTCGTGCAGGGACCGGACAAAGTGTTCGGCCAGCCACTGCCGTTGTGCCGGCAGCGTCCGCAGCACTTCAGCCGCAATGGCCCGCTGCAGCGGCCCCAGCGTGGGCAGGTTCTTGCGCAGACGGTCCTGCCCACCATCGACCACCTGGTCGAACAACAAGGGCGCCCGCAGCATTTCGTCGTCGACGAACTGCTGCAGGCGAGGGGGCACATGCGGGGCAGACATACGCCCAGGTTATCCGGCGAAGAGCCTGCAGGGTGCCGAGAAAAGCCGGGTATTCAAGCACCTGCAAAGAAGCGCCATTGCAAATGGAAAGGCCTGCACGCCGATGGTGTGCAGGCCCTGGTCAAACAGCCCCGGCGGCAAACCGCCGGGTGAACATCACATGTCCATGCCGCCCATGC
>JAYSYH010000308.1:0-3375 GCA_043716645.1 Betaproteobacteria bacterium
GCGGCGCTGGCCGCGATGACCTGGCGGCGGGTCGGGTTGCCGAAAACGCCGGCAAACACCCCGGCCTGCAGGCCGTCCAGGTGCGTCAGGAATTCAGCCATCACCGGCAGCGCGGCCAGCGCCCGGTCGGTGACGACCAGCGGGCGGCTGAAGCCGGCCTGCAGCAGGTGCGCTGCCACCTGCCTGCGCGCACCGGCGCCGAAATGAATGGGCGTGGGAAAGGAAAAGGTGGTGATGTTCATAAAGAGCTGAGTTGAAGGAACATGTGCTGCTTGCCAAATGAAACGCCATCGACCCGGATGGCGTCGGGCTCCACGCCGAAGGCGGTGAAACCGGCGTTTTCGTAGAGCCTGCAGGCGGGCCGGTTGCCGTCGGTCACGGTCAAAATGACGAGTTCGATGCCGCAGGCGCGGGCATCCTGCAAAGCCGTTTGCACCAGCGCGCGGCCCAGGCCCCGGCCGGTGAATTCATCGGCCACATACATGCCGACCAGCGCGGCCTTGTGGCGGTTCCTGGCGCGCGTTTCACGGCTCAGGCCGACCATGCCGGCCATTTCGCCATCGACAAAGGCGCCCCAGAGCTTTTCCGTGCCCGTTGCGGCCAGCCGCCGTTCGGTGTCCAGCATCGGACGCTGGCTTTCTTCCTCAAAGCTCGACGTGAAGGCGTCCGGATGCTCGCGCAGGCCGCGCAGGCGAAACGCGCGGTACACGGGGGCATCAGAAATCAGCAAGGGGCGTATGCGCATGGGCTAGATGATCTCGAAATAACGCTTCAGTTCCCAGTCGGTCACCGCGTCGAGCCACTGGCGCCATTCCCAGTCGCGCGTGGCGGCGAAGTGATCGACAAAGGCATCGCCCAGCCAGTCGCGGGCAATATCCGATTGCTCGAAGATGCGGTTAGTCTCGATGAGCGTGCGCGGCGCGCGGGCGATGTGCTCGGCGCCAAAGTTGCTGCCGCTGATGGGCGGCGTGGTGAGCTTCAGGCCTTTTTCCACGCCGTCGAGCCCGGCGGCAATCACCGCCGCCATCGCCAGGTAGGGGTTCACGTCGGCGCCGGGGCAGCGCGTTTCCAGCCGCGTCGCCTTGGGGCTGCCGGCAATCACGCGAAAGCTGGCGGTGCGGTTGTCCAGGCCCCAAGTCGGCTTGACCGGCGCCCAGAAGCCATCGACCAGCCGCTTGTAGCTGTTGATGGTTGGCCAGATCATCGGGCCGAAGTCCATCATGCAGGCCACCTGGCCGGCGACATAGCTTTCAAACAGCAGGCTCATCTTGCGCGGGTTGCGTGCGTCGTAAAACAGGTTGTTCTTGCCGTCGGACAGGCTCTGGTGGATGTGGCCGCTGCAGCCCGGCAGGCCTTGGAGCGGCTTGGCCATGAAGCTGGGCATGATGCCAAAGCGCGCGCCGATTTCCTTGGCGCCGGTCTTGAACAGGATGGCCCGGTCGGCTTGGGCCAAGGCTTCGCTAAAGCCGATGGCCGCTTCCAGCACGCCGGGGCCGGTTTCGGTGTGCAGGCCCTCGATCGGGATGCCGAAGGCCAGCATCTCGTCCATCAGCGCCTTGAAGAATTCGCGGTTGCGGTTCATGCGCAGCAGCGAATAACCGAACATGCCGGGCGTCAGCGGCTCCGGGTTCACGCCTTTCTTGGCGGCCCAGCTCTGCGGCGTTTCCAGGAAATTGAACCACTCGAATTCCATGCCGGTCATGACCGAAAAGCCCATTTTTTCAGCCCGCTTGAGCACCCGCTTGAGCGTCTGGCGCGGGCAGACCGCATGCGCCGAACCGTCGGCATTGACGAACTCGCCCAGGAAAAACGGGATGCCGTCGTCCCACGGCACCTGGCGGAAGGTGGTCAGGTCGAGCCGCGCCAGCGCATCGGGAAAGCCGTGCTGCCAGCCGGTGACTGCCGTGTTGTCGTAGCAGCTGTCCGTCATGTCCCAGCCAAGCACCACGTCGCAAAAGCCGAAGCCGCCGTCCGGATACGGGTCGGCCACGCCGAAGAACTTGTCCTTGTGCAGCAGCTTGCCGCGCAGCACGCCGTCGATGTCGCTGACCGCCACTTTCACCTTGCTGGCGCCCGACGCCTTGAGCGCCTGCACGGCGGGATGCAGCCTGTTCTCCGATGCGGGTGTCGCCATGCTGAACTCCTTGCGGTGGGTCCGTTGCGCTTGCGGGATAGCGCCGCCTTGCCGGAATCCGCTTCTGCCCAGGCAAGTCAGGCTGAAAGTTTGCGCCTGCCCGCGCGCTGCGGGTATAGGACGAAAGCCCGATGTTGCGCGGCTGCCACGCCTTGGCTGGCCTGCGCCCTGATTTTGCTATTTAAAAAATAGCTGACTGTGCATGTGCATATTGCGCAATACGCTGTTTTGATGTGTTTTCATCGTTCGGCTCTGCCCGAATCAGGTCATGCCGACAAAGCGCAGCGTCACGCGGGTGCCCGGCGAGTCCGGGTGGCCCGGCAGGTCGGCGTCTTCGACGGTGATCGACGCGCCATGCTGCTGCGCGATTTCCTGCACGATGGCCAGGCCCAGGCCCGAGCCGTCCACGTTGGTGCCCAGCGCTCGGTAGAAGGGCTGGAACACCAGTTCGCGCTCCGACTCCGGAATGCCCGGCCCCGAGTCCTCGACGATCAGCACCAGGATGCCGCTGAAGCGGTCGACCATCAGCCGCACCGTGACATGGCCGCCCACCGGCGTGTAGTTGATGGCGTTGTCAACCAGGTTGCGCACCAGCTCGCCAAGCAGCGTCGCGTTGCCCTGCAGGTGCGTGGCCGGTTCGCCGGCGTCCGGGCCGTCGTAGCCCAGGTCGATGCGCTTGTCCAGCGCGCGCGGCACCGATTCGGCCATGATGCTTGAAACGATCTTCACCAGGTCCACGCGCTGCTTGGCCAGCGCCCTGCCGGTGGTTTCGGCGCGCGCCAGCGCCAGCAGCTGGTTGACGGTGTGGGTCGCGCGGATGCTGGCCTGGCCGATGTGTCGCAGCGAATTTTTCAGCTGCGCGGCATCGGTTTCGCGCTGCGCCAGGTCGGCCTGCATGCGCAGGCCCGCCAGCGGCGTCTTGAGCTGGTGCGCGGCGTCGGCCAGAAAGCGTTTTTGCGTGCTGAGCGACACCGTGAGGCGGCTGAGCAAGTCGTTGACCGACGCCACCAGCGGAACGACTTCCTCGGGAACGCCGGTTTCATCGAGCGGGCTCATGTCGTCCGACTTGCGCGCGCGGATGCGCTTTTCCAGCAGCGCCAGCGGCTTGATGCCGCGCACCAGCGCCAGCCATACCAGCAGTACCGCCAGCGGCAGTGTGACGAACTGCGGCACCATCGTTCCCTTGACGATTTCCCTCGCCAGCGTCTTGCGCTTTTCCAGCGTTTCAGCGACCTGGACCA
>JAYSYH010000309.1:0-30226 GCA_043716645.1 Betaproteobacteria bacterium
GCCGAACTGGAAAGCGTGCGCCAGGCGCACTACAGCGCCAACGATGAACTGCATGCCAGGCAGGGCTCGCTGGCCGAGGCAGCGCTGGAAGTGAGCCGGCTGGAAGAACGCATCCGCTACGTCGTCGAAGGCCGCCAGCGCGCCGAGGCGCGGCTGGCCGAGCTGAAAGTGCAGAACGAGACCTGGGCCCAGCGCCAGGCGGCGGCGGATGTCGAACTGGACGACATCGCCGCGCAGATAGCAGGCGCCGACGAGCAGGCCGGCGTGCAGGCCGCGCAAGCCGAAGAGCAGGCCCTGGCTCTGCCCACGCTGGAAGACGTGGTGCGCGCGAAACAGGCCACCGCCAACCAGCAGCGCGCGCAGGTGGCGCAGGTGCAGCAGCAAATCCAGGTGCTGGCCGCCGACAGCCGCCACATCGAAGAGCAGAGCCGCGGGTTGAAGGGCCGGCGCGAGCGCCTGGCCGGCGAGCGTCAGGGTTTGCAGGCGCCCGACGGGGTCAAACTGGACGCGCTGAAAGTGCAGGAAGCCGCCGCCACCGAAACGCATGAGGTGGCTGACGCGCGCCTGCATGAACTGGCGGAAAGCGTGCCGCTGCTGGACGAACAGCGGCGTGGCGCGCAGGCCGCGGTGAACCGCGAATCGGGCAAGCTGGCTGACATCGGTGCGCGCCTGGAGGCGTTGCGCGCGCTGCAGGAAAAGGTCCAGACCGAAGGCAAGCTCAAGCCCTGGCTGGAACGCCACGGCCTGACCGGTCTGCAGGGCTTGTGGACGCAGATCCATATCGAACCGGGCTGGGAACCGGCGTTGGAAGCGGCGCTGCGCGAGCGCATGACCGCGCTGTCCGTCGGCCGCCTGGATACGGTGCGCGCCTTCGCCGCCGACGCGCCGCCGGCCAAGCTGGCCTTCTACGCACTGCCGAACGGTGGCGCGCCGGGCACGCCCGGTACGCACACCACGCACACCACGCTGCCGCGCTTGAGCGAGTTGCTGCGCTTCGCGGGCCATCAGGAAGGCGCCAGCATGCAAACGCTGCTGGCCGACTGGTTGGCAGGTGTTTACACCGCCACTTCCATCGATGAAGCGATGGCCCAGCGCGCGCAGTTGAAGCCGGGCGCAGTCATCATGACCCGTGAAGGGCATGCGGTCAGCCTGCATGCGGTGGCCTTCTACGCGCCCGACAGCGAACAGGCCGGCATGCTGGCCCGCGCACAGGAGATCGAAAACCTCGATCGCCAACAGCGCGCGCAGGCCTTGATGGCCGACGACAGCAGGACGGCGTCGGTGCGCCTGGAAGCCGCCTACACCGATGCCAGCCAGCGCCTGCTGGTGGCCCGCCGTGCAGCGGCCGAGGCGCAGACGCGCGCACACGGCCTGCATGTCGAACTGCTGCGTTTGAGCCAGCAGGCCGAAGCCGCCACGTCGCGTCGTGAGCAACTCAGTGAAGAACTCGGCGAAATAGACGCTCAGCTGGAAGCGCTGGAAGAACGCAAAGCCACCGGCGAGGCGCGCTTCGAAGAACTGGACGTGGCACTGGCCAACGCGCAGGAACTGCACGCCGACTTGGAAGACGGCGTGATTGCCGCCGAGCGTTTACTGAGCGACGCGCGCGAACAGCAGCGCGCGCTGGAACGCCAGGCGCAGGAAGCGCGCTTCCAGGCCCGTGCGCTGGCCGCGCGGCGCGATGAATTGACGCGCAGTGTGCTGACTGCTGCAGCCCAAGTCGCCGCCAACGCGCACGCAGGCGAACAGCTGCAACTGGAGCTGGGCAGCTTCAACGACCAGGCCGCATCGGCCGGCTTGCAAACCGCGCTGGCGCTGAAGCTGGACCGCGAACAGGGGCTGGGCCAGGCGCGCAGCCAGTACGACGGGTTGAGCGCGCAGCTGCGCCGCGCTGACGAGGCCAAGCTGGGTCTCGAACGCAGCCTGCAGCCGCTGCGCGACCAGATCACCAAGCTGCAACTGGAAGAGCAGGCCGCGCAACTGGGCGGCGCGCAGTACCTGGAACAACTGGTCGCGGCGGCGGTGGATTTCGAAACGCTGTCCAAGACCATCGAAGACGGCGCCGTGAAGCCGAATTTGTCGGTGAAGGGCCTGCAGACCGAAATCGACCGCATCGCCAAGGACATCAACGGCCTGGGCGCGGTGAACCTGGCCGCGCTGGACGAACTGATCGCATCGCGTGACCGCAAGATCTTTCTCGACGCGCAGAACGCCGACCTGGCCGAGGCGATGGCCACGCTGGAAGACGCCATCCAAAAGATCGACATCGAGACACGCGACCTGCTGGCTTCCACCTTCAACCAGGTCAACGAACATTTCGGTTTGATGTTCCCCAAACTCTTCGGGGGCGGCAACGCGCGGCTGGTGATGACGGGCAGCGAAATTCTCGACAGTGGCGTGCAGGTGATGGCGCAGCCGCCGGGCAAGAAGAACAGCACCATTCACTTGTTGAGCGGCGGTGAAAAGGCGTTGACGGCGATTGCGCTGGTCTTCGCCATCTTCCAGCTCAACCCCGCGCCTTTCTGTTTGCTGGACGAAGTGGACGCGCCGCTGGACGACGCCAACACCGAGCGCTACCGCAATCTGGTCACCGAAATGAGCAAGGGCACGCAGTTCCTCTTCATCAGCCACAACAAGATCGCGATGGAAATGGCGCAGCAGCTGATCGGCGTGACGATGCAGGAACAGGGTGTGTCGCGCATCGTGGCGGTGGACATGGAATCGGCGCTCAGCATGGCCGAGGCGGCATGACGCTAAGCACCGCGCTGTCCATCCTGGGCCTGGTGGTGCTGGGCCTGCTGGCGCTGCAGCTGTGGTGGGGCAGCCGGCGCAAGCAGCGGCGGCTGCAGGCGGGTGAAGGCGCGATGGGTGGTGAACGCCTGGACCCGCCGATGGGCGGCGCAGGCGGCGCAGGCGGCGAAGGCGGGGAAGGCGGCGATGCACGGTCGGCCGGCGGTGACACGGTTCCTGACGGCAGCGGCGCGGCGCGGCTGCCGGCCGACCTGGCTGCAACCGACCGTGACGGCGCCGTCGCCGTCGCGGTCGCCGTCGCGCTGCGCGCGCCATTGCGCCGCGTGCCACGCCTGGACGCGCTGATCGACGCCATCGTGCCATTGGCCCTGGAAGCACCCATCAGCGGCGAACTGGCGCTGGCGCATCTGCCGCCGTCGCGCCGCGCCGGCAGCAAGCCTTTCCACGTCGAGGGCCTGGACGCCGAGAGCGGCACCTGGGAAGTGCTGGCTGCTGGCCGCCGCTACGGCGAACTGCAGGCCGGTGTGCAACTGGCCAGCCGCAGCGGCCCGCTGAACGACATCGAGTACAGCGAGTTCATGCAGAAGCTGCAGGCCTACGCGGAAGCCGTGGGCGCCAGCATCGACGGCTCCAACGCGCCCGACATGCTGGAGGTGGTGGCCCGCGCGCGCGAACTCGACGGCCTGGCCGCTCCGCTGGACGCGCAGTTGACCGTGACCCTGCGCACCAACAGCGTGGCCTGGTCGGTCAGCTATGTGCAGCAGGTCGCCGCGCGGCTGGGCTTCGTGCCCGGCGTGGTGCCGGGTCGGCTGGTGCTGCCGTCAGGCGAGGAAGGCGCGCCGCCGATGTTGGTGCTGGCGGTTGACGCGCAGGCCGCGCTCGCCGCGCTGGACGACGAGCCGCAGGCCAGCGCGATCCGCGACTGCACGCTGTCGCTGGACGTGCCGCAGACGCCGGCCAGCAAAGAGCCGTTTCCGGCCTGGCACCTGGCAGCGCGCAAGCTGTCTGACGACCTGGACGCCACGCTGGGCGACGATCAGGGGCAGCCGATCAGCCTGCAAGCCTTCGCCGAGATCGGGCAGGAGCTGGACGGCCTGTACCTGCGACTGGAAGCGCTGGACCTGCCGGCCGGGTCGCCCGCCGCGCGGCGCTTGTTCAGCTGAAGCTGGCTGGTCGCGCCGCGGCAGCATCCGTTCGCCGCATCCGTTCGCCGCATCAGCTCGCCCCATCAGCCCAGCGCCGTTGGCGTCAGCGTGCGGCTCACCTCGCGCATCAGCACGAATTCCTCGGCCGCCGTCGGGTGCATGGCGATGGTGCGGTCGAAGTCAGCCTTGGTGGCACCGGCCGTCAACGCCACGGCCAGGCTCTGCACAATCTCGGGCGCATCGGCGCCGATCATGTGCACGGCCAGCACCTCGTCGGTGGCCGCGACGACCAGCAGCTTCATCCGCGTGCGTTCGGTGCCGCCGATGAAGGACTGCTTCATCGGTCGGAAATCGGCTTCGAAGACGAGCACGCTGCGGCCCTGCTTCACCTGCTCGGCCACCACCTCGGCCTCTGAAGGCCCCACGCTGGCGATCGGCGGCAGCGTGAACACCGCACTGGCCACGCGGCTCAAGTCCACGCTGCGCGGGTGCGGGCCGTACAAGGTGTCCGCCAGCGCCCGCCCCTCGGCAATGGCCACCGGCGTCAGATTCTTGCGGTTGGTGACGTCGCCGATGGCGTAGACGCCGCGTGCGCTGGTCTGCAGGTGCCGATCGACCGGCACGGCGCCGACCGGGTCCAGCGTGATGTCCAGGCTGTCCAGACCCAGGCCCGCGGTGTTGGGTCGGCGGCCGGTGGCGTTCAGCACCCAGGGGAATTCGACCACCCGGTCCTCACCCAGCAGCAGCAGGTAACCCTCGCCGTCGCGTTCATCCGGGCGTTGCACGCGGCTGGGTGCGCTGGCCGGGTGCAGGTCGATGCCGGCGGCGGTCAGCTCGGCCGCGCAGGCGGTGCGCAGCATTTCGTCGAAGCCGCGCAGCGGCAGACGGTCGCGGAAAAACAAGCTGACTTTCACACCCAGCCGCGCCAGCATGCTGGCGAATTCCACCGCGATGTAGCCGCCACCGATAACCGCCGCGCGCTCGGGCAGCGCGGTCAGGTCGAGCAACTCGTCGCTGGTCGGGCACAGCTCGATGCCCGGGATGCTGTCGCGCACGATGCTGCCGCCGGTGGCGACGAGGATGCGTTCGGCCGTGACGAAGCGTTCGCCGATCTGCACCCGCTGCGGTCCGACGGTGCGCGCCCAGCCTTCGATCAGCGTCACGTTGCTGCCTTGCAGCAGTTGGCGGTAGATGGCTTCCAGGCGGTCGGTTTCGGTGGCTTTGGCGGCCGCCCACCGGGCCATGTCGAAATGTGGCGTGGCGACATCCCAGCCGTAGCCGCGGGCCTCGCGCAGCGCGTCGCCGAATTGAGCGGCGTACATCAGCAGCTTCTTCGGCACGCAACCGCGGATGACGCAGGTGCCGCCCACCCGGCTGCCTTCGACGATGGCCACGCGGGCGCCGTGCAAGGCCGCGCGGCGCGAGGCGGCGACGCCGCCAGAGCCGGCGCCGAGGGTGATCAGGTCGAAGTCGAAGGTCATGGTTGTCCTTGCACAAGGCTGGCTTGAAGGCGGGAAGGGTGGGCGGGGAGGGTGTCGATTGCCAGACAATGTCGCACATGCCCGCCGCAGACCCTGCGCAGCGCGCCGCCGAACTGGCCGCACAGCTGCACCACCACGCCCAGCGCTACTACGTGCACGACGCCCCGGAAGTCCCGGACGCCGAGTACGACCGCCTGTTTGCCGAACTGCAGGCGCTGGAAACCGAGCACCCGGAACTGCGTACGGCGGATTCGCCGACTCAGCGCGTCATCGGCCAGGTGCTCGCCGGCTTCACGCCGGTGCGCCACGCGGTGGCCATGCTCAGCATCCGCACCGAGACCGACACCACGCCGGCCGGCGCCGTGGCCTTCGACGATCGCGTGCGCCGCGAACTGGAACTGCCGCCGCACGCCGGCGCCGTCGAGTACAACGCCGAGCTGAAATTCGACGGCTTGGCGATGAACCTGCGCTACGTGGACGGTGTGCTGGTGCAGGCCACCACGCGCGGCGACGGCGAGACCGGCGAGGACGTGACGCAGAACATTCGCACCATCCGCGAGATACCGCTGCGGCTGTCCGGCGTGGCGCCGGTAGTGCTGGAGGTGCGCGGCGAGGTGTATCTGCGCCGCGACGCCTTCCAGCGCATGAACGAACGCCAACGCGAGCGCGGCGAGAGGACCTTCGTCAACCCGCGCAACGCGGCGGCCGGCGCGGTGCGGCAGCTCGACCCGGCCATCGCCGCGCAGCGCCCGCTCAGCTTTTTTGCCTATGGCTTGGGCGAGGTGCAGGGCTGGGATCAACCGGCAACCCACAGCGCCACGCTGGACGCGCTGGCCGCTTTCGGCGTGCCGGTGTGTGCCAACCGTGCGGTGGCCCTGGGCGCCGCCGGCCTGGTGGCTTTCCACGAAAGCATGGGAGCCAAGCGCGACGCGCTGGCCTTCGACATCGACGGCGTGGTCTACAAGGTCAACGCGCTTGCTTTGCAGCGACGATTGGGCTTCGTCACCCGCGAACCGCGCTGGGCTGTGGCCCACAAATACCCGGCGCAGGAACAGATGACACTGCTGCGCGCCATCGACATCCAGGTCGGCCGCACCGGCAAACTGACGCCGGTGGCCAAGCTGGAACCGGTGTTCGTCGGCGGCACCACGGTCAGCAACGCCACGCTGCACAACGTGTTCGAGTTGCGCCGCAAGGGCGTGCGCGTCGGCGACACGGTGATCGTGCGGCGGGCCGGCGACGTGATTCCGGAAGTCGTCGGCAAAGCGAACCTGGGCGGGGGCGAACGGCCGAAGTACGTGCCCAACTTCCGCATGCCGACAGCCTGCCCGGTGTGCGGCAGCCGCGTGCTGCGCGAGCGGGGTGGCATCGACCACCGCTGCAGCGGCGGCCTGTTTTGCGCGGCGCAGCGCAAGCAGGCCATCCTGCACTTTGCCGGACGTCGGGCGATGGACGTCGAAGGGCTGGGCGACAAGCTGGTCGATCAGCTGGTCGATGCCGGGCTGATCCGCACGCTGCCCGAGCTGTACGCGCTGAACGCGGAGCGGCTGAGCGGGCTGGACCGCATGGCTGGCAAGAGCGCGGCGAATATCGTAGCCGGACTGGACAAGAGCAAGCACACCACGCTGGCGCGCTTCCTGTACGCACTGGGCATGCGCCACGTCGGCGAGGCCACGGCCAAAGATCTAGCCAGGCATTTCGGCAGCATGGACCGCGTGATGGACGCAACGCTGGAACAGCTGCTGGCGGTCAAAGACGTGGGCCCGGTGGTGGCGCAGAGCATCCGCACCTGTTTCGAGCAAGCGCACAACCGCGAGGTGGTGGCCGGGCTGCGCGCCGCCGGCATCACCTGGCCGGAACACGACGGCGCCGCTGCCCACAGCGTGCCGCAGGTGCTGGCCGGCAAGACGCTGGTGCTGACCGGCACGCTGCCGCTGCTGACGCGCGACGAAGCCAAGGCGCTGATCGAGGCGGCCGGCGGTAAGGTAGCCGGTTCGGTGTCGAAGAAAACGCATGCCGTGGTGGCCGGGGAAGAAGCCGGCAGCAAGCTCGACAAGGCACGCGAACTGGGCATCCGGGTGCTGGACGAAGCGGGCTTGCGCAACATGCTGGCCGCTGGATCGGCCGATCCCGATGAAGCCGCTGAACCGCCCGCAACCCCATGACCCACTTCGAACCTGCTGGGACACGATGAGCAACACCGCAGCGTCACCCGTGCGCCGCCTGGCCCTGCTCGGTGGCGAATCCACCGGCAAGACCACGCTGGCCCGCGCGCTGGCCAAACACCTGCATACCGCCTGGGTGCCTGAGTACGGCCGCCAGCGGTGGGAGGAATTGCGCGCAACCTTGTCGGTTGACGAACTGGTGGCCGTGGCCCACCGCCAGATCGCATGGGAAGACCAGGCGGCACTGCTCATTCGAACGCCTGGCAGTTGGCTGATCTGCGACACCACGCCGCTGACGACGTTGCAGTACTGCCTGCACGACCACGGCCAGGCTCCGCCCGAACTGCAGGCGATGGCCCGCCGCCGCTACGACGCCGTGGTGCTGTGTGAAGCCGATTTCGATTTCGTGCAGGACGGCTGCCGCCGCGACGACGGCTTTCGCAACGCCCAGCAGGCCTGGACGCTGACCCGGCTGGACGAGATGGGTGTGGCCTGCCTGCGCGTGCGCGGCAGCCCGACCGATCGCGTGGCGCAGGTGCTGCGCCTGCTGTCGATCGTGGACGCCACGACAAGCTACCAACTTTCCACACCCTGAACCGGAGAGCCCATGACCGTACGAGAAATCCTGAAGATGGGCGACACGCGCTTGCTGCGCGTGGCGCCACCGCTGCCCGCCGAGCAGTTCGGCACGCCAGAACTGCAGACGCTGATCGACGACATGTTCGAGACCATGGCCGCCGCCCAGGGCGCGGGGCTGGCCGCGCCGCAGATCGGGGTCGACCTGCAGGTGGTCATCTTCGGCTACAGCAAGAACGTGCGTTACCCCGAAGCCCCGCCGGTGCCGCCCACGGTGCTGATCAACCCGGTGATCATGCCGCTGGGTGACGAGCAGGTGGCGGGCTGGGAAGGCTGCCTGTCGGTGCCCGGCCTGCGCGGCGAAGTGCCGCGGCTGGCGCGCATCCGCTACAGCGGTTTCGACGCGCAGGGCAACGCCATCGAACGCGAAGCCGACGGCTTCCACGCCCGCGTGGTGCAGCACGAATGCGATCACCTGATTGGCCGCCTGTACCCCACCCGCATGACCGACCTGACGAAGTTCGGCTACACCAGCGTGCTGTTTCCGGACATCGACCCGAACGCCGACGACGATTGATGGCGGCGGCCCGTGCGGCCCCTGCGGCCGCGTCACCCCGCGACACAGTCCTTTACAGCGCGGCGCGTCGGCCGCACGGTGTCGGCAGCCGTTAGGCAATGATGAACACCGTCCTCGACCGCTCTTGCACCCCTTGGGGTTCGTCCCTGGGGATCTGGCTGACCCGCCTGCTGGTGAGCCTTGGCCTGGGCCTGTGGGCCGCGGCCGGTTGGGCGCAGACCGACCCGCCAGGCCGCGTGGGTCGGCTGGCCGACTTGCGCGGCGCGGTGTCGTGGTGGGATCAGGAAGCCGGCCGCTGGGGCGAAGCCGATCGCAATCAACCGCTGACCGGCGGGGACCGCGTCAGCACCGCTGCAGGCGGCAGCGCCGAGTTACGTGTCGGCTCCACGGTGCTGCGCCTGGGCGCCACCACCGAGTTGGAAGTGCTGCGGCTGGACGACGAGCGGCTGGCTTTCCAACTGCACAGCGGCAGCCTGGCATTGCGGGTGCGCTCGCGCGAGATCGCCGAAGAAATCGATCTGGTCACCGCCGAAGTGCGCTTCGCGCCTTTGAGTGCCGGCCACTTCCGGCTGGACCGCACCGATGACACCACCCAGGCCAGCAGCTGGCGCGGTGACCTGCGCATCGTCGACCCGGCGGGTTTCGTCGTCACCACCGGCCAGCGCGTGGAACTGTTTCGCGAACGGCGTTCGAACGCGTTGCGTTTCCGGATGGGCGTGCCGGTGAGCGACCGCTATGCCGAAGCCGTCCAACGGGAAAACCAACGGGAAAACCAGCGCGAAGGCCAGCTCGACGAGCGCAGCGCGTCGGCGCGCTACGTGTCGCCCGAGATGACCGGTGTGGAAGAGCTGGACCGCAACGGCCGCTGGGAACAGCACCCCGAATACGGCGCGGTGTGGCTGCCGCTGACGGTGAGCGCCGGTTGGGCGCCGTACAGCGACGGCCGCTGGACCTGGGTACAGCCCTGGGGCTGGACCTGGGTGGACAACGCGCGCTGGGGCTTCGCGCCTTTCCACTACGGCCGCTGGGCCTACTGGCGCAACGGCTGGTGCTGGGTACCCGGGGCCTACATCGCGCGTCCCGTCTACGCGCCGGCTCTGGTGGCCTGGGCTGGCGGGCGGCCGGGGAACGGCGTGCGCATCGGGGTGCGCATCACTGGTCCTTCAGTCGGCTGGATGGCGCTGGCGCCACGCGAGGTTTACGTGCCGCATCGCGCCGTGACGCCCGGCTACCGCGAACGCATCAACTTCGGACACGACCGAGACGGTCGCGGGGGTGAATTTCGGGGTGAACGTGGCAACGAGCGAGGGACTGAGCGCTGGGATGCACGTCAGCCCGGCCCGCCCCGCGCAAGCCCGCCCGGGCGCGGCAATCCTGGTCTGACGCCGAGCGTGCCGGCACCACCCCAGGTGATCGAGCCTGCGCGGCCGGCGCCGGGACGGGATGGGCGCGAGGCCGGCGACCTGCGGATCGGCCCACCAGCGCCGCGAGCGCAGCCGGCAGCGCCCGCTGCACCCCAGCCGTCGCCCCAGCCTGCACTTCAGCCTGCACCCCGGCCTGCACTTCAACCCGCACCCCAGCCCGCACTTCAACCTGCACCCCAGCCCGCACCCCAGCCCCCACCCCAGGCGGCCCCGCCGCCGCCGCCCGCCGCCGTGCCGCGGCCTGCTCCCGACAAGCCGCGTGACGCCGAGCGCGAACGGGGCCGCCAGCGTGAACCTGAGCGCAAGCCCGCCGGTGGCGATGGTCTGCGTCAGCCCAGGGACAGCGAAAACCAGCGGTAGACGAGGCGGCGCCGGCGATGACGCCGGCGGCTGTGGCTGTGGTTGTGGCTGTGGCTGTGGCTGTGGCAGCCGCCACATACCGTCAAGCCGGTTGGCGTTGCAGCCTGCGGTTCAACGCGGCAGCAGCGTTCTCAGCACCGGCCAGACGTTGTCCAGCATGCGCGGGTGGGCCTCGGCCCTGGGGTGGATGCGGTCGGGTTGGAACAGTTTGTCGGCGTTCGGCCCGTCGGCCACACCGGCCAGCAGGAAGGGCACCAGCGCGGCCTGCTGCGCCCGTGCCACCGTGGCAAAGAGTCGGGTGAAGTCTTCGCCGTATTGCCGGCCGTAATTCGGCGGCACGGCCATGCCGACAATCAGCACCTTGGCGCCAGTGGCTTGCGCGGCTGCGGTCATCGCTGCCAGATTGGCCTGCGTGGTGGGCAACGGCAAGCCGCGCAGCGCGTCGTTGCCACCAAGCTCGATGACCACCGTCTGCGGCTGGTGCTGCACCAGCAGCGCCGGCAGGCGCGAACGCCCGCCGGCTGTGGTGTCGCCGCTGATGCTGGCATTGACCACCTTCACGGCCCGTGTCGCGGCCCGCGGCTCGCGCGCCAGCCGGGCTTCCAGCAGCGCCACCCAGCCGGTGCCGCGCGTCAGGCCGTATTCGGCCGACAGGCTGTCGCCCAGCACCAGCAGCGTGGCTGGGGTGGTCGGGCGCGGTGTGATCGGGCGCGGTGCGGTGGGCTGTGGGGTTGGCTGCGCGGCTGCGGGCATCGCCAGCCCGGCAGTGGCCGCCAGCAGCAGCAAGCTACAGTGCGCCGCACAGGCGCGGCGCGTCGCATCAACAGCAGAAACGGTCTCGATGTCAGAACCTCTCATGGATGTCCAGCGGGTCAGCAAACAGGTGGTCGATTCCACCGGCACGCTGACCATACTGCACGAGATTTCCTTTCAGCTGCAGGCTCGGGCTTCAGTGGCCATCGTCGGCGCTTCGGGTTCGGGCAAGAGCACGTTGCTGTCGATCCTGGCGGGGCTGGACGTGCCCAGCAACGGGACTGTGGTGGTCGCCGGGCAGGACCTGTTCAAGCTGGACGAAGACGCCCGCGCCGGGCTGCGTGCGCAGCAGATGGGCTTCGTCTTCCAGAGCTTTCAGCTGCTGGGTAACCTGAGCGCGTTGGAGAACGTGATGCTGCCGCTGGAGTTGATGGGTCGCAAAGACGCGCGCAGCGCCGCCATGGCGATGCTGCAGCGCGTGGGCCTGGGCGAGCGTCTGGGCCACTACCCGAAGGTGTTGTCGGGCGGCGAACAGCAGCGCGTGGCGCTCGCCCGCGCCTTCGTCGTGCGACCGGCGCTGCTGCTGGCCGACGAGCCCACTGGCAGCCTGGACTTCGCCACCGGCGAAACCGTGATGGCGTTGATGTTCGAGCTGAACCGCGAAGCCGGCACAACGCTGGTGCTGGTGACCCATGACCGCGCCATCGCGGCGCGCTGCGACCGCCAACTGGTGATCGAAGCCGGGCGGCTTTTACCTTGAACTTCGGCCCTGAACTTCGGCCCTGAGCTTCGGCCCTGAATCAGGCCGTGACCAGCGCCGCCAGGCGGTCCAGCGGTAGCCGCGCCGGCACGCTGCTTTCACCCACCACGCCGGTGATGGCGTGGCCTTTTTCGCAGGTTTCCTGGCGCGTCGGCTGGCTCAGCGGCAGGCCGCCGGCTGTTGTCAGGCAGGCCACGACAGGCGCGGTGATGGACGGCCCGCGTTGCACGACGATGCCGGTTGCACCCGAGGCCAGGCGCACGTAGCAGCCCGGTGGGTAGATGCCGAATTCTTTGACCAGCGCGGCCGTCATCGGGTGCCCCGGGTCTTGCATGAACATCTGGCGGCCGGCCAGGTCGGCGGCCATCGAATCGCGCGACGAACGGCTGCTCAGCTTGCTGGTGTAGACGTCGGCGCGCCGTGCCAGCGAGGCCAGTTCGCCGATCTCGTGGGTGCCGCTGGGGTAGCCCTCGCCGTCTTCCTGCTCGTGGTGTTGCAGCACGGCCTGCAGCCAGGCTTCGTCGCTCACGCCGGCCTTTTCCAGAATGCGCACGCTGCGCATCGGGTGGCTGCACAGTTCGGCGCGCTGTTCGGGTGTGGGCGGTGTCATCTGGTGCGCCAGCTGGCCCTGCAATTCCATCATCGACAGGTTCATGGTCAGCGCCACCTTGAACAGCCGTTCGCACTGCGGGCTGTCCCAGCCCAGGCGCTGCGCCACCAAGTGGCTGGTGATGGCCGACTGCAGCGAGCGCTGCGCGCCGTAAGCCACGTCGGCATTGCTGCCCTGGCGCAGGACTTGAAAGATCGCCAGGTCGGGGTCGCGCTCGATCAGCGCTTGCACCGGGCTTGCGGCATCGCCGAGCACGGCTGCGAAGGTTTCGGCCTGCGGCGCCAGCAGCGTCTGCGAAACGCGGCTCAGGCAGCGCGCCCACAGCCCCGGCAGGGCTGAGCGGGGCGCTTTCAGGATCTCGTCTCGGGCCGACTGCAGTTCGGCCAGGTCGACCAGCGCGCCGCGCTTGAACAGGGCCGTCAACTGGTCACAGGATTCGATCTGCTGCCCACGCGCCAGCAGTAGCGTGCCGTCGGCATCGCGCACATTGAACGGCAGCGGCGCACCCAGGCGCACGCGGTGCTTGACAGTCGAGAGTTCGGCGAATTGCATGGAGTTCTTCTTTGGGCTCAAGGCCCACAGTGCGGGCCGGTAGCTGGATTTCGGCCGATCACATCTGAACTTGAAAGCAGCGCCTTCGGGTAGTGCCCGAGGCGATGCCCGGGTGCTGCGCGCTTAAGCTCATTGCATGAAAAAAATCAGCCTGGCCAGCGTTCCCGATCGCCATGCCGCCATGCACGCCGACTTCCGCTGGCAGGTGCCGGCGCGCTTCAACATGGCGCAGGTCTGCTGCGCGCGGTGGGCGCGCCAGCCGGCCACTGCCCGCCGCGTGGCCGTTGCCTGGGAACGCGAAGACGGCCGCCGCGGCAGACTGACGTACGCGCAGTTGCAGGCCCAGGCCGACCGCCTGAGCCACGGCCTGCGCCGCCTGGGCGTGCAGCGCGGCGACGTGGTGGCACTGGTGTTACCGCAGCGCCCGGAAACCGCCGTGGCCCACATCGCGCTGTACCAGCTGGGCGCGGTGGCCATGCCGCTGTCGATGCTGTTCGGGCCCGAAGCCCTGGTCTACCGCCTGCAAGACAGCCGCGCGGTGTGGGCGCTGGCCGATGAAAGTGCCATCGCCAACGTCCGCGCCGTGCGGACCGAGTGCCCTGCGCTGCGCGGCGTGATGGCCGTGGGCGATGCGGCGGCTGATGGGGTTGCTGACCGGGCGACTGAGGGTGATCTGGACTGGGCCGACGTCCTGGCTGGCAACGACCAGCCCTTTGCAGCCGTGGACACCAGCGCCGACGACGCGGCCGTGCTGATTTACACCAGCGGCACCACCGGCCCGCCGAAAGGTGCGCTGGTGCCGCACCGGGCACTCATCGGCAATTTGAGCGGCTTTGTCTGCAGCCAGAACGGCTTCGGCCACGGCCCGCCGGCCAGCAGCGACGAAGTCTTCTGGAGCCCGGCCGACTGGGCTTGGACCGGCGGCCTGATGGACGCGCTGCTGCCCACGCTGTACTTCGGCCGTCGCATCGTGGCCTGGCAGGGCCGCTTCAGCCCCGAGCGTGCGTTCGAGCTGATGCAGCGCCACGGCGTCACCCACAGTTTTCTGTTTCCCACTGCGCTGAAGGCCATGATGAAGGCGGTGCCCGCCCCGCTGACCCGCTACCGCCTGAAACTGCGCGCGGTGATGAGCGCCGGCGAGGCGGTGGGCGACGCTGTTTTCCACTGGAGCCAGCAGGCGTTGGGCGTCACCGTCAACGAGATGTTCGGACAGACCGAGATCAACTACATCGTGGGCAACTGCGGCAGTTATGTCGGTGTCGATGGCCGGCGCCATGCGGCTTGGCCGGCGCGACCCGGCAGCATGGGCCGCGCCTACCCGGGGCACCGTGTGGCTGTCATCGACGACGCCGGTCAGGAATGCCCGCGCGGCACGCCCGGCGATGTAGCGCTGCACCGCTTGGACGCGCACGGCCAGGCTGACCCGGTGTTCTTCCTCGGCTATTGGAGCCAAGGCGGGCGCAACGATGCGGCCACCGCCGCCAAGTTCACCGGCGACCCGGCCGACAGCTGGTGCCGCACTGGCGACACGGCGGTGATGGATGCCGACGGCTACCTCTGGTATCGGGGCCGCAGCGACGATGTCTTCAAGGCCGCCGGCTACCGCATCGGGCCCAGCGAGATCGAGAACTGCCTGGTCAAGCACCCGGCCGTGGCCAACGCGGCGGTGGTGCCCAAGCCCGACGCCGAGCGCGGCGCACTGGTCAAGGCCTACGTGGTGCTGGCGGCCGGCCATGTCGGCGACGCGGCGCTGGTGGCCGCGCTGCAGCGGCACGTGCGCGCGCAGTTGGCGCCCTACGAATACCCGAAAGAGATCGAATTCATCGCCGCGCTGCCGATGACAACCACCGGCAAGGTGCAGCGGCGCGTGCTACGGCTGCAGGAAGAAGAGCGCGCCCGCTTGCCTGCGGCACACTGACAACTTTCAGGCTTCCGTCACCCCATGCAAACCATACCGCTCGGCCGTTCCGACCTGCACGTCAGCCCCATCTGCCTGGGCACCATGACTTTCGGCGAGCAGGTGGACGCGGCAGCCGCCCATGTCATCCTCGACGCCGCCGTGGCACGCGGCATCAACTTCATCGACACCGCCGAGATGTACGCCGTGCCGGCCCGCCGCGCGACTTACGGCGCCACCGAAACCATCATCGGCGAATGGCTCGCCGCCCGGCCCGGCCTGCGCCAGCGCGTGGTGCTGGCCACCAAGGTGGCGGGGCCTTCGCGCAACATGGACTGGGTGCGCGATGGCGCCACCGACTTGCGACCCGAGCACATCGCGCTGGCCTGCAACGACAGTTTGCGCCGGCTGCAGACCGACGTCATCGATCTGTACCAGATCCACTGGCCCAACCGCAATGCGCCCATCTTCGGTGGCATCTATTTCGAGCCGTCGAAGGACCAGCCGCAAACCTCGATCCTCGGCCAGCTTCAAGCGCTTGGTGAACTGGTGAAAGCCGGCAAGGTGCGGCACATCGGCCTGAGCAATGAATCGCCATGGGGTCTGTGCGAATTTCTGCGCGTGGCTGAACAGCATGGCCTGCCGCGCGTGGTCAGCGTGCAAAACCCCTACGCACTGGTCAACCGCAGCCTGGACAACGGGCTGGACGAGGTGCTGCATCACACGGGGGTGGGCCTGCTGGCGTATTCGCCGCTGGCCTTCGGCACGTTGACCGGGAAGTACGACACGTCCGGCTTTGACGAGGCGCAGCCCGAACTGGGCCGCATCGCGCGCTTCGCGACCATGCGCCAGCAGCGCTGGGCGCGGCCCGACACCCTGGCTGCCGCGCGCGAATACAACGCACTGGCCCGCGCCCACGGCCTGACGCCCACGCAGCTGGCACTGGCCTTCTGCTACCGCAACTGGCGCGTGGCCAGCACCATCATCGGCGTGACCAGCTTGGCGCAGCTGGACGAGAACTTGGCTGCCTGGGAGGTGAAGCTGGCGCCTGAACTGTTGGCCGCCATCGACGCCATCCGCTGGCGCCATCGCGATCCGGCCCAATGACATGCGGCGGCGGGCACGGCGCGGCCGGCCCTGCGCGAACCGCGACAATTCAGCCCTTACTTTCCGACACCACACCACATGGCGAACCTCATCGTCCACGGCGGCACGCCGCTTGTCGGCCGCATCACCCCTTCGGCGAACAAGAACGCGGTGCTGCCCATCCTGTGCGCCACGCTGCTCAGCCGCGAACCGATCCGGCTGTTGGGTATTCCGGAAATCACCGACGTGCGCAAGATTCTGGAGATTTTCCGCATGCTGGGCAGCAGCGTGCAGGTGGACTACGCCACTGGCGTGCTCGACGTGCACCACCGAGACACCCACTTCGACCCGCAGACCCACCACCTGCCCGAAGAAATGCGCTCCAGCGTGATGCTGGTGCCCCCACTGCTGGCCCGCTTCGGCGTGGCGCGCATCGAAAACGACGTGCAGGGCTGCACCCTGGGCGTGCGCGAAATCGACCCCCACGTCGAAGTGATGGAGCGCTTTGGCTGCCATGTCGAGCGCAGCCGCGAACACCTGCTGATCCAGGTAGGCGGGGGCTTGAAGGCCAACCACCACTGGCTGGATTACGCCAGCGTCACGACCACGGAAAATTTCGTGCTGTGTGCGGCGCTGGCGCAAGGGGCGGGAGGAACCAGCACGCTGATGAATGCCGCCAGCGAGCCGCACGTGCAAGAGTTCTGCGCCTTCATGACGATGCTGGGCGCGCAGATCGAAGGCACGGGCACCAGCCGCTTGACCATTCACGGCGTTGACAAACTGGGCGGCGGTGCATTCAAGTTCGCCGAAGACTTCCACGAGGCCGTCACCTTCATGGCCCTGGGCGCCATCACCGGTGGTTGCATCACCGTAAAGAACAGCGCGCCCGAGCAGTTTCCCTTGATCGACCGCACCTTCGCCAAGTTCGGCGTGCAGGTGGTGCATGAGAACGGCTGGAGTCACACCGTCGTCAACGGCCCGCTGCGCGTGAAGCAGCCCTTCACGCAAAACATCCTGCAGAAGATCGAGGCCGCGCCCTGGCCCTATCTGCCGGTGGATTTGCTGCCCATCTTCGTGGCTCTGGGTGTTAAAGCCGAAGGCAGCGCGCTGTTCTGGAACAAGGTCTACGAAGGCGCGATGGGCTGGACCAGCGAACTGTCGAAGTTCGGCGCCCAGGCCTTCCAGAGCGACCCGCACCGCATCATCACTTTCGGCGGCAAGACGCTGGTGCCGGCCGAGGTGGAAAGCCCCTACATCATCCGCGTGGCGATTGCGCTGCTGATGCTGGCGGCCAGCATTCCGGGCAAGAGCGTGATCAAGAACGCCACGCCGGTGCGCCGTGCCCACCCGCGTTTCGCCGAGAACATCCGCGCACTGGGTGCGCAGATCGAATGGGTTGAAGGCGACTGAAGCCTGCCGGTCATGGCCAGGAAGGACAAGCACGTCAGCCAGACACCGGCCACGCAGATGCTGCGTTCCGCCGGCGTCTCGTTCACCGAGCACCCATACGACTACGTGGACCGCGGCGGAACGGCCGAATCGGCGGCGCAGCTGGGCGTGGACGAACACAGCGTGATCAAGACGCTGGTGATGCAGGACGAGCGGGCGCAGCCGCTGATCGTGCTGATGCACGGCGACCGGCAGGTCAGCACCAAGCGCCTGGCGCGCCAGATCGGTGTGAAAAGCATCGAGCCCTGCAAGCCCGAAGTGGCGCAACGCCACAGCGGTTATCAGGTCGGCGGCACATCGCCATTCGGCACCCGCAAGGCCATGCCGGTGTATGTCGAAGCCAGCGTGCTCGACCTGCTGAAGGTCCACATCAACGGCGGGCAGCGCGGCTACCTGGTGGGCATCGAACCGCAGAGTCTGGTGGACCTGCTGGCGGCGCGGGCCGTGCACTGCGCGTTGGTGGATTGAGGGCCCGATCTGTCACCCGTTGCGGCCCTTAAACTGCCAATGTCATGCATGCACTGATCATCTTCGGGGCCCTGCTCGCCGCCTACCTCGTCGGCTCGATTTCCTTTGCCGTCATCTTCAGCCAGCTACTCGGCCTGGCCGACCCGCGCAGCTACGGCAGCAAGAACCCTGGTGCCACCAATGTGCTGCGCTCGGGCAGCAAGCCCGCGGCGCTGCTGACCCTGGCTTTCGATGCGCTGAAAGGCTATGTGCCGGTGCTGCTGGTGCTGGTGCTCGGCCCCCGCTTCGGACTGGATGAAACCGTGGCCGCCTTCGTCGGGTTGGCGGCCTTCGTGGGCCACGTGTGGCCGGTGTTCTTTCGCTTCCAGGGCGGCAAAGGCGTGGCCACGGCTGCCGGTGTGCTGATGGCCATCAACCCACTGTTGGGTGCTTTCACGTTGGCCAGCTTCGCGCTGGTGGTGGCCTTCAGCCGCTACGTGTCGCTGGGCGCCATGGTGGCGGCTGTTTTCGCGCCTTTCTACCAGGCGCTGATCTGGGGCCCCGAGCCGCTGATCGTGGCCATCGCCGCGATGAGCTTGCTGCTGATCTGGCGCCATGAAGGCAATATCAAGAAGCTGTTGGCCGGCGGTGAAAGCAGGTTGGGCCAACACCTCGCCAAACATCACACCAAGCCCAAAAAGGGACATCCATGATGGTTCAGCGCTTCGACGTCGGCACCCGCCTTTCCGAAATGGCCGTGCACAACGGCGTTTGTTATCTGGCCGGCCAGGTCGCTGCCGATGGCAGCCACGACATCACCGGGCAGACGCAGCAGGTGCTGGCCGCCATCGACACGCTGCTGGCCCGCGCCGGCACCGACAAGAGCAAGTTGCTGATGGTGCAGATCTACATCAAGGACCTGGCCGATTTCCCGGCGCTGAATGCGGTGTGGGAAGCTTGGTTGCCGGCCGGCAATGCGCCGCCGCGCGCAACCGTGCAGGCCAATCTGGCCAAGCCGGAATGGCGGGTCGAAATGGTAGTCACGGCAGCGCTGTAATGGCGCCGTCGAGCGACCGACCAAGCGACCGATCAAGCGACCGATCGATCCACTGACACAGCATTCGATCGCAGGATGAAAGCAAGCTCGCGTTCAATGTTCGGCCTGCTGGCGCTGATCTTGACGGTGGGTGCGGCCAACGCATGGTGGGTCAACCGGCAGGCCCGCGCGGTCGGCGTTCAGGTGGCTGCGTTGGCCCGGCCGGGTGATATCCGCATGCTGTCGTCAGACAGTTGTTCGGTCTGCGTGGTGGCGCGCACCTGGTTCACGCAAAACCGTGTCGCCTACAGCGAATGCAGCATCGAACAAGATGCCGTCTGCCGGGTCGAATACGAGTCCTTGCGCTTGCCGGGCACGCCGGTCATCGTGGTGCGTGGCCGGCCGCAATTGGGCTTCAGCGTCGAGAAATTGCGCCAGGCGCTGCAGCCGGCCGGCTGAAACCGAGACCGGCGGATGCGTCTACAAGCCGAGCCGTGCCAGTTCACCGCGGCCTTGCCGAATCAGTAGCGGCTCGTCACCGCTCAGGTCGATGACGGTGGTCGGCGACATCGCGCAGGCACCCGCGTCGACCACCGCACCCAGCAGTTTTTCGAAGCGGTCGCGGATTTCGCTAGCGTCGTTCAGCGGATCGGTTTCGCCGGGCGGAATCAGCGTGGTGCCCAGCAGCGGCTCGCCGAACAGCGCCAGCAGTTCCTGCAGCACCTTGTGCTCGGGCACGCGCAGGCCGATGGTGCGCCGGCTGGGGTGGCTCAAACGCCGCGGCACTTCCTTGGTGGCTTCCAGAATGAAGGTGTAGGGCCCCGGCGTGCCCAGCTTCAGCAGCCGGTACTGGCGGTTGTCGACGCGCGCGAATCGGGCCAGTTCACTCAGATCCTTGCACAGCAGCGTCAGGTGGTGCTTGTCGTCCACCTGCCGGATGCGTCGCAGGTTCTCTGCCGCCGTCTTGTCGTCCAGTCGGCACACCAGCGCGTAGCTGCTGTCGGTGGGCACGGCCGCAATGCCGCCGGCCTGCAGGATGGCGGCGGCCTGCTTCAACAGTCGGGCCTGCGGATTCTGTGGGTGAACTTCAAAGTACTGCGACACGGTGTGGCTGACGGGTGGGGTGGCCGAGCCTTGCTCAGGCGAATGTGACCGGAATCTTGCCGATCCTGGCTTGCCATTCAGCCGGGCCGGTGTTGTGCACGCTAATGCCTTTCGAATCGACGGCCACTGTCACCGGCATGTCGACCACCTCGAATTCGTAGATGGCTTCCATGCCCAGGTCGGCAAAGCCCACGACCTTCGCGCCTTGGATGGCCTTGGCCACCAGGTAGGCCGCGCCGCCCACCGCCATCAGGTACGCGCTTTCGTGTTTCTTGATCGCGGCGATGGCGGCAGGCCCGCGCTCGGCCTTGCCGATCATGCTGATCAGGCCGGTCTGGCTGAGCATCATTTCGGTGAACTTGTCCATGCGCGTGGCGGTGGTAGGGCCGGCCGGGCCGACGACCTCATCGCGCACCGGGTCGACCGGACCAACGTAGTAGATGACGCGGTTGGTGAAGTCCACCGGCAAGGACTCACCTTTGGTCAGCATGTCCTGGATGCGTTTGTGCGCCGCGTCTCGGCCGGTCAGCATCTTGCCGTTCAGCAGCAGCGTCTGGCCGGGCTGCCAAGCCGCTACTTCCGCGCGCGTCAGCGTGTTCAGGTCAACGCGATGGCTCTTGTTGTAGTCGGGCGCCCAGTGCACGTCGGGCCACAGGTCCAGGCCAGGTGCTTCCAGATAGGCCGGGCCCGATCCGTCCATCTGCACATGCGCATGCCGCGTCGCCGCGCAATTCGGAATCATGCCCACCGGCATGCCCGCTGCATGCGTGGGGTAGGTGGCAATCTTCACATCCAGCACCGTCGTCAGCCCACCCAGGCCTTGCGCGCCGATACCCAGCGCGTTGACCTTTTCATACAACTCGATGCGCATCTCTTCGATCTTGTTCTGCGGCCCGCGGGCCAGCAGCTCGAACATGTCGATGGGTTCCATCAGCACTTCCTTGGCCAGCAGCATGGCCTTTTCGGCGGTGCCGCCGACGCCGATGCCCAACATGCCCGGCGGACACCAGCCGGCGCCCATCGTGGGCACCGTCTTCAGCACCCAGTCGACGATGCTGTCGCTGGGGTTGAGCATGACCAGCTTGCTCTTGTTCTCGCTGCCGCCGCCCTTGGCGGCCACTGTCACGTCGAGCTTGTCGCCGGGCACCACCGTCATGTGGATGACCGCCGGCGTGTTGTCCTTGGTGTTCTTGCGCTCGAAGATGGGGTCGGCCAGGATCGAGCCGCGCAGCGGGTTGTCGCTGTTCAGGTAGGCCTGCCGCACGCCCTGGTTGATGGCGTCTTCGACGCTGCCGGTGAAGCCGTCGAAGCGCACGTCCATGCCGATCTTCAGGAAGACATTGACGATGCCGGTGTCCTGGCAGATCGGCCGACGGCCTTCGGCGCACATGCGGCTGTTGGTCAGGATCTGTGCGATGGCGTCTTTCGCCGCCGGTGAAGCTTCCTTTTCATAGGCCCGCGCCAGGTGGCTGATGAAGTCGGCCGGGTGGTATACGCTGATGTACTGCAGCGCGGCGGCGACGGTTTCGATCAGGTCGTTCTGGCGAATCAGGGTGGTCATGTCTGGCTTTCTTCTTTGGCGTCTTCGTGCGGCTTCAGTGGTGCGCTGCCGGCGCCATCAGCCGGTCGGCATAGGCGATGGCCAGCGCCGAGAACAGGAAGGCGATGTGGATCAGCGTCTGCCACATCAGCACCTTGTCGCTGTAGTTTTCGGCGTTGATGAAGGTCTTCAGCAGGTGGATGGAACTGATGCCGATGATGGCCGTGGCGAGCTTTACCTTCAGCACTGACGCATTCACGTGGCTCAACCATTCCGGCTGGTCAGGATGGTCTTCCAGGTTCATCCGCGAGACAAAGGTTTCGTAGCCGCCGACGATGACCATGATCAGCAGGTTGCTGATCATGACCACGTCGATCAGGCCCAGCACCACCAGCATGATCACGGTCTCGTTCAGCTTGGGCGCCCAGCCCGCATCGGCCTTGTAGCCGATGCTCTTGATCAGCATGTCCAGCGCCTGCTGGTCGCCGAAGACGGCCGAGATGAGGTGCGTCAGTTCGACCCAGAAGTGAAAGACGTAAACGCACTGCGCCACGATCAAGCCCAGGTACAACGGCAGTTGCAACCATCGACTGGCGAAGATGAAATTCGGCAGGGCTTGTTGGCGGTTCTTTTCGGCGGCTTGGATGGGTTTCATGCGGCTCGGGTTGGACAGGGATCAGGGGCAACCCCCATGCAAGAAATTGTAGAGGGCGGTTCATGATGGCCTGCGGGCAAAGCCACAACGCGTCAGCCGTCCGTCAGAGCGGGGCCGTAGCTTCCGCATTCAAGCAAAGACGCCCAGATCCGCATCCGATTCAACACCCTGGAGACCAGCATGGCCACCCCAAGCAGCGACACCCCGACCGAACTGAAGACCCACCTGCCGCCCGCAGCGCTGGTGGCCGCCGCCCGTGTGTCGGGCATGCCGGCTTACCAGGCTTTGGTCGACGAAGCCGAGCGCGACTACGAGGGCTACTGGGCCCGCTTGGCGCGCGAGTTCGTCAGTTGGAAGACCCCGTTCACACAGGTGCTGGACAGCAGCAAGGCCCCATTCTTCAAGTGGTTCGAAGACGGCACGCTGAACGTGTCCTACAACTGCCTTGATCGCAACGTCGAGCGCGGCCTGGGCGACAAGACGGCCATCATTTTCGAGGCCGACGACGGTGCCGTCACCCGCGTCAGCTACAGCGAGATGCTGGCCAAGGTCAGCCAGTTCGCGAATGCGCTGAAAGCGCGCGGCGTGAGATCAGGTGACCGCGTCGTCATCTACATGAGCATGTCCGTCGAAGGCGTGGCTGCGATGCAGGCCTGCGCCCGCATCGGCGCCATTCACTCGGTGGTCTTTGGCGGCTTTTCCGCGCAAAGCGTGCGCGACCGCGTGCAAGACGCCGGCGCCGTGATGATCATCACGGCCGACGAACAGGCGCGCGGCGGCAAGCATCTGCCGCTGAAGGCTATCGTCGACGAAGCTTTTCGTCTGGGCGGCTGCGAAAGCGTGGCTAACGTCATCGTCTACAAGCGCACCGGCGGCAACATCGCCTGGCACCCGGCGCGCGACCGCTGGCTGCACGAAGAACTGGCCGCGCAAAGCACCACTTGCGAACCGGAATGGGTAAGCGCCGAGCACCCGCTCTTCCTGCTGTACACCAGCGGCAGCACCGGCAAGCCCAAGGGCGTGCAGCACAGCACCGGCGGCTATCTGCTGCACGCCGCGCTGACCACGGCCTGGACCTTCGACCTGAAGCCCGACGACGTGTTCTGGTGCACCGCCGACATCGGCTGGGTGACAGGTCACAGCTACATCACCTACGGCCCGCTGGCCCTGGGTGGCACCGAAATCGTCTTCGAAGGCGTGCCCACCTACCCCGACGCCGGCCGCTTCTGGAAGACGATCGAAAAGCACAAGGTCAGCATCTTCTACACCGCGCCCACCGCCATCCGAAGCCTGATCAAAGCCGCTGAGGGCAACCCGGCCGTGCACCCGAACCAGAGCGACTTGTCCAGCCTGCGCATCCTGGGTTCGGTGGGCGAGCCCATCAACCCAGCCGCCTGGGAGTGGTACTACCAGCAAATCGGTGGCAGCCGCTGCCCCATCGTCGACACCTTCTGGCAGACGGAGACCGGCGGCCACGTCATCACCCCGCTGCCGGGCGCCACGCCGATGGTGCCGGGTTCGTGCACGCTGCCCTTCCCGGGCATCACCGCGGCCATCGTCGACGAAACCGGGGCCGACGTGCCCAACGGCAGCGGCGGCATCCTGGTCATCAAGAAGCCCTGGCCGAGCATGATCCGCACCATCTACGGCGACCCGGACCGCTTCGTCAAAAGCTACTACCCGCCCGAGCTGAAGGGCTACTACCTGGCCGGCGACGGCGCCATCCGCGACGCCAAGACCGGCTACTTCACCATCACCGGCCGCATCGACGACGTGCTCAACGTGTCGGGCCACCGTATGGGCACGATGGAGATCGAATCGGCCCTGGTCAGCTGCACCGATCTGGTCGCCGAAGCCGCCGTGGTGGGCCGCCCCGACGACACCACCGGCGAGGCCATCTGCGCCTTCGTGGTCTTGAAGCGCAGCCGCCCGACGGGCGAAGAGGCCAAGCAGATTGCGACGCTTTTGCGCAATTGGGTGGCCAAGGAAATCGGCCCCATCGCCAAGCCGAAAGACATCCGCTTCGGCGACAACCTGCCCAAGACGCGCAGCGGCAAGATCATGCGCCGCCTGCTGCGGTCTATCGCCAAGGGTGAGGCCATCACGCAGGACACCAGCACGCTGGAGAACCCGGCCATCCTGGACCAGTTGACGCAGACGAACTGAGGCCCTGGTGCCGCGGGCCCTTGCGGCCGGGCGGCGCTGGATGAACCGACCAAGTCGGCTACAGTGCTTGCGAGCCCGCTGGGCCGCGAAGGGGCATGGCGATGTGGATGGTCGGCGTGGGTGTGGTGTTGGTGGTGCTTTACGCACTGGACGTGTCACCGGTAGCCGGCTGGGCCTGGGGCTGGCTGCTGATCCCCTTTGCCGCGGCCGCAGCCTGGTGGCAGTTTTCCGACTCCACTGGGCTGACGCAGCGCAAGGCCATTGAGAAGATGGAGCGCCGCAAGGTCGAGCGGCGTGACCGCGCGCTGGAGTCGCTGGGCCTGGACCACCGCCGCGAAAAGCAGGTGGCCCGCGCCCGCGAAGACGCCGCCGAGCGCCGCGCTACCGCCGACCCGACGCAGGCCGACCGATCCGCTGCTGAAGACCCAGCGCAGCGGCGCGACCCGACGCGCTGAGCGGCTTGCGCTGGTCGTGCCAGCGTCTCCACTCGCGCGCGACGCCGGCCTGAGTTACCCGTCGCCGTCCAGCACCGCGCCGGTCACCGCGCTGGACGCATTGCGCGCGAACTTGCCCAGCACGCCGCGCGTGTAGCGCGGCTTGGGCTGCACCCACAGCGTGCGGCGGCGCGCGATCTCGGCGTCTTCCACGTTCAACTGCAGCAGCAACTGGTGGGCGTCGATGGTGATGCTGTCGCCGGTCCGCACCAGCGCAATCAGGCCGCCCGCGTAGGCCTCGGGAGCCACGTGGCCGACCACCATGCCCCAGGTGCCGCCCGAGAAACGGCCGTCGGTGATCAGGCCCACGCTGTCGCCCAGGCCCTGACCGATGAGCGCACCGGTGGGCGCCAGCATTTCCGGCATGCCCGGGCCGCCCTTGGGGCCCAGGTAGCGCAGCACCATGATGTCGCCGGCGACGATTTGCCTGGCCATGATGGCGGCCAGCGCCGTCTGCTCGTCTTCGAAGACGCGCGCCGGGCCAGTCATCACCGGGCTCTTCAGCCCGGTGATCTTGGCCACGCAGCCGGCCGGGCTGAGGTTGCCCTTCAGGATGGCCAGGTGGCCGTGGTCGTACATCGGTGCGCTGATGGGTCGGATTACCTGCTGCTCGGCGCCGGGCAGCGCCACGTCGGCCAGGTTTTCGGCGACAGTCTTGCCGGTGATCGTCATGCAGTCACCGTGCAGCAGGCCCGCATCCAGCAGTACTTTCATCACCGCCGGAATGCCGCCGGCGCGGTGCAGGTCGATGGCCAGGAAGCGGCCGCTGGGCTTCAGGTCGCACAGCACCGGCACGCGCTTGCGCATGCGCTCGAAGTCGTCGATGGCCCATTCAACTTCGGCCGCGTGCGCGATGGCCAAAAAGTGCAGCACGGCGTTGGTGCTGCCGCCGATGGCCATGATCACCGCCACGGCGTTTTCGATGGCCTTCCTGGTGACGATGTCGCGCGGCTTCAAGTCGCGCTTCACCGCTTCGAACAGCGCCCGCGCCGCGTCTTGCGTGTGGGCCACGATGGGCTCCTCCACATTGGCCATGGTGCTGGCGTACGGCAGGCTCATGCCGAGTGCTTCAAAAGCCGACGACATGGTGTTGGCCGTGTACATGCCACCGCAGGAACCGCTGCCCGGGATGGCGCGGCGTTCGATCTGGCAGAAGTCCTCTTCCGACATGTTGCCGGCGCTGAACTGGCCCACGGCTTCAAAGACGCTGACGATGTTCAGGTCCTGGCCCTTGTACTTGCCCGGCAGGATGGTGCCGCCGTAGACATAGATGGCCGGCACGTTGGCGCGCAGCATGCCCATCATGCCGCCGGGCATGTTCTTGTCGCAGCCGCCGATGACCAGCACGCCGTCCATCCACTGTCCGCCGACGCAGGTTTCCACGCAGTCGGCGATGACTTCACGCGACACCAGGCTGTACTTCATGCCCTCGGTGCCCATTGCCATGCCGTCGCTGATGGTGGGGGTGCCGAAGATCTGCGCGTTGCCGCCGGCCGCTTCGATGCCCGCCACCGCCGCGTCGGCCAGCTTCTGCAAGCCCGAGTTGCACGGTGTGATGGTGGAGTGACCGTTCGCCACCCCGATCATCGGTTTCTTGAAGTCCCCCTCGGCGTAACCCAGGGCGTAGTACATGGACCGGTTGGGCGCGCGCGCCACACCTTCGGTGATATTTTTAGAGCGACGGTTGATGCTCATGGGGCTCTCGGTCTCAGCGGTTTTGCACACGTTCAATGATATCCGCCCGCTTATGATCCGGGCCTGCCCAGCCCAGACCGCCCATGCTCGTCCAACCGCAATTTGACCCCATCGCCCTCAAGCTCGGACCGCTGGCCATTCACTGGTACGGGCTGACCTACCTGGTCGCCTTCGGCCTGTTTTTGTACCTCGGCTCGCTGCGCGTCAAGCACACCCCGTACGCGCAGCACGGCTGGACGCGGCGCGATGTCGAGGACCTGCTGTTCTACGGCGTGCTCGGCGTCGTGATCGGTGGCCGGCTCGGCTACGTTCTGTTCTACAAGTCCGGCTATTACGCGGGTAATCCGCTGGAGATGTTTGCAGTCTGGAAGGGCGGCATGTCCTTCCACGGCGGCATGCTGGGCGTGCTGGGCGCGATGGCCTTGTTTGCACGCAAGCGCGGCTGTCCTTTCCTTGAAGTCACCGACCTGATCGCGCCGTGCGTGCCGACCGGTCTGGCGTCGGGGCGTATCGGCAACTTCATCAACGGCGAGTTGCCGGGCCGCGCTGCGGACCCCAGCCTGCCGTGGGCCATGATCTATCCCCAAATCGACAACCTGCCGCGCCACCCTTCTTCGCTGTACCAGTTCGCGCTGGAAGGGCTGTTGCTGTTTGTGCTGTTGTGGCTGTATGCGCGCCAGCCGCGCAAGCTGGGCCAGGTTTCGGGCCTGTTCCTGGTCGGCTACGGTGTGCTGCGTTTCACCGCCGAATTCTTTCGCGAGCCCGACAGTTTCCTCGGGCTGCTGAGCTTGAACATGAGCATGGGGCAGTGGCTGAGCGTGCCGATGGTCGTCGTGGGCGTGGCGATGTGGGCATGGGGCACTAAACGTCCCGGCCAGCGCCCGTGAACGCCGGCGCTCGTTGACCCGCAGCGGGACCGCACCATGCGACAGATCTTTCTCGACACCGAAACCACCGGCCTGAGCCCCGAGTCTGGCGACCGCATCATCGAGATTGGCTGCGTCGAAATGCACAACCGCCGCCTGACCGGCAATAACCTGCATTTCTACTTGAACCCGCAGCGACGCAGCCATGAAGATGCGGTAAAGATCCACGGCCTGACCGATGAATTCCTGGCCGACAAGGGCTTGTTCGCATCGGTGGCCGACGAACTGCTGGCCTTCGTGGCGGGCGCGGAAATCATCATCCACAACGCCGGCTTCGACGTGGGTTTCCTGAACGAAGAACTGCGCCGCCTCGGCCGCGCGCCGTTCCCCGGATGCGTGGCCCGCGTCACCGACAGCCTGACGATGGCGCGCGAGATGTTCCCGGGCAAGTCGAACTCGCTCGACGCCTTGTGCAAGCGGCTTGAAGTCGACAATTCGAACCGCGCACTGCATGGCGCGCTGCTTGATGCCGGTTTGCTGGCCGAGGTCTACATCCGCATGACGCGCGGGCAGAACTCGTTGGTCATCGATGCCGTCGAAACGTCGGCTGCCGATACCGGGTTGCAGGTGGTCGATTTCAGCGCTTTTGAGCTGCCGGTGCTGGCCGCCAGCGCCGACGAGTTGGCGGCCCACGGCGAGATGCTGGTTGAACTGGACAAGGCCTCCGGCGGGAAGACGACGTGGAACACCGCTGTGGCATAAAATCCCGCTGTCCGGCTCTCACCGAGACACCCATTTCGGGCGGTTAGCTCAGGGGTAGAGCACAGCATTCACACTGCTGGGGTCGGGGGTTCGAAACCCTCACCGCCCACCAAGGAAAAAAGCACACCGAGTCGATATCGATGTGCTTTTTTTATGTCGAGGCACCGCGTCAGGTCATGCCTTCGGCTCATCCACCCAGCGTCCGTCGATCAACTGCTGGTGCGGACGGTAATGCGCCTTGTAAGCCATCTTGTTGCTCTGCGCGATCCAGTACCCCAGGTACACGTGCGGCAGCTTCAGCAGCTTGGTCTGCTCGATCTGCCACAGCACATTGAAGACGCCGTAGCTGGTGTTTGCCTCGGGCTCGTAGAAGGTATAGACCGCCGACAGCCCGTCGTTCAGCACGTCGAGGATGGACACCATCTTCAACGCGCCGACGCCGTTGTTGATGTCCGCCACGCCCGGCTCGCGGAACTCGACCAGGCGCGAGTTGACGCGGCTTTGCAGCAGGAACTGGGTGTACTGGTCGACGCTGTCGTGGTCCATCCCGCCGCCGCTGTGCCGACCCGATTGATAGCGCAGGTACAGCTGATAGTGCTCGGGCACGAAGCACAGGCGCAGCACGCGCGCCTGCAGGTTCGAATGCGCTTTCAAGGCGCGGCGCTGGCTGCGCGTGGGCGCGAACGTGGCGACCGGCACCCGCAGCGGAACGCAGGCGCGGCAGCCGTCACAGAACGGTCGATAAGTGAACATGCCGCTGCGCCGGAACCCGTTGGCCACCAAGCCCGAATACACGTCGGCGTGGATCAGGTGGCTGGGGGTAGCGACCTGCGAGCGGGCCATGCGGCCGTCGATGTAGCTACACGGGTACGGCGCCGTGGCGTAGAACTGCAACGAGGCGAGTGGAAGCTCTTTCGGATGGGTCACAGGCCACGGTCCTCAATGGCGTCGGCTTCGGTTTGAAGCTGCGTCCACAGGCGCGGATGATAAGTCCAGTCGGCGATGTCGGGCTCCCTCAGCCGGGGGCCCAGCATACGCTCGAACTCGGCGCGCGACACCTCGCGTGCGCCCATCGACGTGAGGTGCGCGGTGCGCTGCTGGCAGTCGATCAGGCTCACGCCATGCGCACGGCAAAAACACACCAGCGCAGCGAAGGCGATCTTCGATGCGTCGCTGCGGTGCGCGAACATCGACTCGCCGAAGAACATTCGGCCGAAGCTGACGCCGTAGAGCCCGCCGGTCAGCTCGCCGTCCACCCAGACCTCGAAGCTGTGCACGCGCCCCAGCGCATGCCAGCGAGTGTAGGCCTCGACCATGTCGCGCACGATCCAGGTGCCGTCCTGGCCTTCGCGCGGCGTGTTCGCGCAGGCCAGGATCACTCTGCGAAAGGCGCTGTCGATGCGCAGTTCGCACCCCGGCGTGCGGTTGAAGCGCGTGACCGTTTTGCGCAGCGAGCGCGACAGCTTGAACTCGTCGACGAACATCACCATGCGTGGGTCGGGCGACCACCACAACAGCGGCTGGCCGTCGCTGTACCAGGGGAACACGCCCTTGCGGTAGGCCTCGGCCAGGCGTTCGGGCGTCAACTCGCCACCGGCGGCCAGCAGGCCGGGAACCTCGCTGCCGGGGGGCAGGGCGGTGCGGGTATCGGGCAGCGGGGTGTGCGGGTCGTCGAGCCAGGGAACCATGGGCCGATTCTGCCGTGCCGCACTTGCGTCGTCAGGCCGTCAGGGCCACCAGCCCACGCGCGGGGCCGCCCGGCACAGCGCCCACTCGGCATCGCTGAGTTCTATGTTCATGCGCAGCAGGGCGCCGCCCATCGACTTGCCCAGATTGTCGAGACGCAGGTTGCGCGCGCCGCCCCCCTGCAGCGCG